>JARLIJ010000159.1 GCA_031291795.1 Acetobacteraceae bacterium
CAACCGCGCATCGTGAGGCAAACAGAACGAACGACGTCGGCGGTCGGCACGCCCGATGGAAGCTGCATTGGTCTCCATAGCTCCCCCGGGTTGCTTGAGCCCACCATGTTATAGGATCGCAACTGTAGCTCGGCCAGCGCGCCGATATCGCCGCACCGAGTCCGTCAGGCTGTTGCATTCCACTATCCGACCAACTCCGGATTGTTTCCGACCCGTTGTCGCTTTGTCGCTTTGTCGCTTTGTCGCCTGGACGGATTGGTTGGCAGCCTTGTCGCAATGGCTTGCCACCCTGTTTGCGGCCAGTCGTTGTTATCCCTCCAGCCGCAGCATCGCCAGGTCGCAGCCCTCGTCGGCCTGCAGCACCTGTTCCTGGACCAGGCGGTCCCAGCCGCGAGTCGCCTTCGCGGGCGGGGTCCATTGCGCGCGCCGGCGCTCCAGTTCCGCCGCATCCACCAGCAAGTCGAGCGACCGTTTCGCCACCGACAGCCGCACCCGGTCGCCGCTTTCCACCAGCCCAAGCGGACCGCCGGCCGCAGCCTCCGGCGTGATGTGCAGCACGATGGTGCCGAACGCAGTGCCGGACATGCGGCAGTCGCTCATCCGCACCATGTCCTTCACCCCGGCGCGGGCGAGCTTGGACGGAATCGGCAGGTAGCCGGCCTCCGGCATGCCGGCCGGCGTCAGGGCACCGGCGTTCTTCAGCACCAGGATATCGTCCTTGGTGACGTCCAGAGCGGGGTCGTCGATCCGCGCGGCCATGTCCTCCAGCCCGTCGAACACCACGACACGCGCCTCGGTCTCGAACAAGGCGGCCGTGGCGGCGCTGCGCTTCAGGATCGCCCCGCGCGGCGCCAGGGAGCCGAACAGCGCCACGATGCCGCCCACCGGCGACACCGGCTCGCCACGGGCACGGATGTAGCGCCGGTCGACGAAGGCGGGTGCGACCAGCCGCTCGCGCAGGGACGTGCCGGTGACGTCGATCGCCTCCAGATGCAGCAGGTCGCGCAGTTCCCACAGCAGCGCGGGCATGCCGCCGGCGGCATGGAAGTCCTCCATGTAGCCTTCGCCGGTCGGCTTCAGGTCGACCAGCACCGGCGTGGAGTCCGACAGGGCGTTCAGCCGGCCGAGGTCGATCTTGATGCCGCGCCGCCCAGCGATCGCCGTCAGGTGGATCAGCGCGTTGGTCGAACCGCCGAGCGCGAGCAGGACCCGCAACGCGTTCTCAACCGAAGCCTCAGTGATGATCTGCGAGGGGAGGACCGGTGCGGTGATCAGCTTCACGGCAAGCGCGCCGGCCTCCTCGGCGGCCCGCAGCCGATCGGCGTGCACTGCCGGGATGGAACCGTGGCCGAGCGGGATCATGCCGAGGGCTTCGGCGAGGCAGGCCATGGTGGAGGCGGTGCCCATCACACCGCAGGTGCCCGCGGTGGTGGCGAGCCTTCCCTCGATCTGCCCGATCCGTTCGGCAGTGACGGTGCCGGCGCGGTATTGCGCCCAGTAGCGCCGGCAATCAGTGCAGGCCGACAGGCGCTCGCCCTGGAATGGGGTTGCCAGCATTGGGCCGACCACCAGCTGCACGGCGGGGATATCGGCGGAGGCGGCGGCCATCAGCTGCGCCGGCACGCTCTTGTCGCAGCCGCCGATTAGCACGACCGAGTCCATCGGCTGCGCGGTCAGCAGTGCCTCGGTCTCCATCGCGGAGAGGTTGCGGTAGTGCATCGAGGTCGGAAACAGCGACGGTTCCGACAGCGACAGCGTCGGGAAGGCGAGGGGCAGCCCGCCCGCGGCCAGCACGCCGCGCTTCACCGCCTCGATCAGGTCGGGGATTGTGCGGTGGCAGTTGTTAAAATCCGACCCCGTGTCGGCGATGCCGACCACCGGCTTGTCGAGCATGGCCTGCGAGTAGCCCATCGACTTGGCGAAGGACCGCCGCAGATAGAGGGCGAAGTCGCGGTCGCCATAGTTGGCGACATTGCGGGCAAGGCCGCGCTTGGGGGCATCCTGGGTCATGCGGCGATGCTATGACGCGGGCGCGCCGGCCGCAATTTCCCCTGCCGAACCGGCACGCGCGGGGTTGCCCTGAACGGCCTTGGCTGGTGTGCTGCGGGACCGAAGCGGATCCCCTGCTTCGCCGCTTGCAGGACTTCTCCCCCCATGGCCTTTGCCTGCACCATTCCAGCGACCCCCACCGTCCAGCGCGACGATGACGACCTGCGCATCACTCGCTGGGATTTCCCGGTCGGCGCCGTGACCGGGTGGCATACCCACGGCTGGCCATATTTCGTGATCCTGCTGACCGACGCTGTCCTGCGCGTGCACAACGGCACCGCGGTGAGCGAAACGATGCTGACCGCCGGGCAGGCCTACAACCGGCCCTCTGGCGCGCAGCACGACGTAATGAACGGTTCGCCCCACCCGATCGCGTTCGTGGAGATTGAGGTGAAGCGTCCGCAAGCCGTGCCGTTCCCCTGAATTCAGTTCGGGGCAGTCCCGCGCGGGTCATTCCAGCTAGGGGCAGGCCGACGCGTCAGCCGCCCTGATCGCCTGCCACACGCGGCCGGGCGTGGCCGGCATGTCGAAATGGCGGATGCCGAGCGGTGCCAGCGCGTCGTTGATCGCGTTCATCGCCGCGGCGAGCGCGCCGACGGTGCCGGCCTCGCCCACGCCCTTGGCGCCTAGCGGGTTGACCTTGGTGGGGACTTCGCGCGTGGCGAGGCGGAAGTCGGGGAAGTCGCCGGCGCGCGGCATCTGATAGTCCATGAAGGACGCGGTCAGCATCTGGCCGGAGTCCGGATCGTGCACGATGGCCTCGCCGATCGCCTGGCCGATGCCCTGCACCACGCCGCCATGGATCTGGCCGGCGACGAGTAGCGGGTTGAGCACGCGGCCGAGTTCCTCCACGGCGCTGTAGCGGACGATCTCGGTCACGCCGGTGTCGGGGTCGATCTCGATCTCGCAGATATGGGTGCCGTTTGGGAAGGTGACGGCAGTAGGCGTGAATTCACCTGACTCAACCAGGCCGCCTTCCTCGCCGGGTGGAATGTGGGCGGGGTCGTGGACGGCCCGGGCGACGTCGGCGAGCGTGACGGATCGGTCCGTCCCGGTGATGCGGAAAACGCCATGGCTCAGTTCCACGTCGACCACCGCGGCTTCCAGAAGTTCGGCAGCGATGCGGCGGGCTTTCTCGATCACCGCGTCCACCGCCAGGCTGACCGCGGAGCCGCCGATGCACAGCGCACCTGACCCGCCATTGCCCTTGCCGTGGGTCAGCAGATCCGTGTCGCCGCCCTGGTAGCGCACCTTGTCGGCAGCGATGCCGAAGCGGTCGGCGACGAGCTGGCAGAACGCGGTCTCCAGGCCCTGGCCGACCGACATCGAGCCAGAGCGCAGCAGCAGCGTGCCATCCTCAGCCAGGCGCAGGGTGGCGAGATCCTTGGCTGGTCGCAGGAATGGGCCGCCGGCGACCTCGATGCAGTTGGCCATACCGATGCCGCGCAACTTGCCGGCACGCTGGGCCTCGGCGCGGCGGCTGGGGAAGGCCTCCAGGTCCGCCATTTCGGCGGCGAGTTGCATATTTCCTTCAAACTCGCCGCAGTCATAGGTGAAGGTGAGGGCGGTCTTATACGGCATCGCCTCGGGCGGGATCAGGTTGCGCCGGCGCAGCTCGTACGGGGAGACGCCGAGCTCGGCGGCGGCCACGTCGATCAGGCGTTCGATGGCGTAGGTTGCCTCGGGCCGGCCGGCACCACGATAGGCGGCTGTGGGAACCGTGTGGGTCAGCACGCCGTGGACCTGGGCCGCGATCGCGGGGATATCATAAACGCCGGCGATGCCCCCGATATTGCCGACCGGCCAGCCGGAACGGGCGGAGACGTAGGCGCCGAGGTTCACCGTCCAGCGCAGTTGCAGCGCGGTGATGCGGTGGTCGGTGTCGAACGCCAGAGAGGCGCGGATATGCATCTCGCGCGCCTGTTCGTCGGTCAGGAAGCCCTCGGTGCGGTCGGCGGTCCAGCGGACCGGGCGGTTGAAGCGGCGCGCGGCCCAGGCGACCAGCACGACCTCCTGGTGGACGCCGGACTTCATGCCGAACGAGCCGCCGACATCCTCGGCCAGGACGCGGATGTCGGTGGGGGCGGTGTGGAAATTGCCGTTGGCCAGGCCGTTGCGCAGCGCAAACGGCGACTGGTGGGAGGCGTGGACGACCAGGCGCCCGTCCGGCCCGATCTCGGCCCAGGCCCCGCGCGGCTCCATGGAGTTGGCGGTGACGCGGGAGACGGTGAAGTCGAGCGTGGTGACGTGGGCGGCGTCCTTCAGTGCGGCTTCGACGGCAGGGGAGTCGCCGCGCTGCCACAGGAAGCCGGTGTTGTCCGGCACGTCGTCCCACACCGCCGGCGCACCAGGGGCGAGGGCGGCAAGCGGGTTGGTGACCAGGGGCAGGGGGTCGTATTCGACCAGGATGGCCTCGGCTGCCTCCAGTCCGGCCGCGCGGCTGTCGGCCAGCACGAGCGCCACGGGTTCGCCGACAAACCGGACGCGCCCATGGGCCAGCAGGGCGCGGTCGGTTTTCGGGGCGGGGCTGCCGTCGGGGCGCGGGAAGCCGATGCCGCCGGGGATCGGATCGACGTCGGTCAGGTCGGCATGGGTGAAGACGCCGGCCACGCCAGGGATGGCCCGGGCGGCTTCGGTGTCGATCGCGGCGATGGTCGCGTGGGCGTGGGGAGAACGGAGCAGGACGGCCACCAGCAAGCCGTCCGGGCGAGCGTCGGCCACGTAGTTGCCACGCCCGGTCAGCAGGCGCGAATCTTCCCGGCGACGGACGGATTTCTGCTCCATGGTGGCCATGGCCTCGCTCCCCTTGTCGTTCGATCGGGGGAGTGTGCCCGGTTTGGCGAGATGCGGCGAGGGCGGGACCGGACCATCCAAATGCTCCCTCTCCCCTTGCGGGAGGGTTGGGGAGAGGGGGCACTTCATCCTGATGCGCAGGAGGCCATGTCGCCGAACCCGCTACGCCGCGGCGGTCAGTTCCCGTGCCGAGATCGACTGGATGGCGGACAGCCGCTTGAACAGCACCTCGGCCGGGATGTCGGAGCCACCGACCTCCAGGCAGTCGGCGAACTTGGCGTAGAGCTGCTGGTCGCTCAGCGGGCGGGACGGATGGCCGGTCGCGCGCGCCACCGGTTCGCCGGCGATGGTCCGGCCATCAGCCAGCTGCACCACCACGGAGTCCGCAGGCGCGGCACCCGGCAAATCGGCGTCGTATTGCGTCGTGGTGACGATCTCGACCTTGCGCATCAGCGCCTGGATGTCGGGGCGTTGCACGAACCCGTCGGTCAGCTCGCGCAATCCCACACGCTGCGCCACGATGCCGCTGGCCATCGCGAACTCCATGCTGAACTTCGCGGCGAGGCCGGTGTCGGGCTGGTGGTTGCGCAGCACCGTCGCGAAATAGTCGCTGATGTTGACAGTGACCTTCGCGACGTCGTCCGCCTTGATCGGCGTCGTGGCGACCAGGTCCAGCATGCAGTCGATGGCGCGATGCGTGCAGTAGCAGGTGGGATACTTCTTGATCCCCAGCCCCTGGGTCAGGATCGCCCACTCGTTCCCGGCCTTGCACGCGCTGGTGCGGTCCTCGGTGCCGGTGGGGGAGATCGCGTGCAGGAAGCCCTGCGGATGCTCCAGCGCATCGGTGTTGGCGGTGAATCCGGCCTCGGCGAGGCGTGCCGCCATGATGCCGGCATGCGCCGACTTCCCGGCATGGAACGGCTTGGTCATGGTGCCGAAATTGGACATCAGGCCAGCGGCCTGGGAGCCACCGAGCGCGATGGCGATGGCGGATTTCTCTGCGTCCAGCTTGCGCAGTTTGGCGCAGGCGGCGGCCGCGCCCACGGCGCCGTATAACCCGGTCGGGTGCCAGCCCTTCTGGTGCAGCAATCCAGTATCGCGCCGGAACAATTCGGCCCAGGTTTCGTAGCCGGCGACATAGGCGGTGATCATGTCGGCGCCCGACGCATCCAGCGCCTCCGCCTCCGCCAAGATCGCCGGTACCAGCACCGTGCTCGGATGTCCGCGCAGCGCCACGTCGTC
>JARLIJ010000160.1 GCA_031291795.1 Acetobacteraceae bacterium
CTGGAGGGCCGGATCGCCGCGGTCCTGGAATGCGGGCCGTCGCCGGTGGGCGTCGAGTCGAGCGTGCTGGACCTGACCGGCCCGCGCCCGTTCCTGCTGCGCCCCGGCGGCGCGACGGTCGAGACGATCGAGGCGCTGGTCGGCCCCGTCGGCCGCGGCATCCCCCATGCGGTGGCGCATGCGGCAAGCGGGCTGCGCTCGCCGGGGTTGCAGGTGTCGCACTACGCGCCGGCGTTACCCGTGCGGCTGGCGGCGACATCGGTCGCGCCGGACGAGGCGCTGCTGGCGTTCGGCCCCCCTTTGCCGGGTGCCGGCGCGGTGTTCTCGCTGAGCGAGCGGGCCGACGTGACCGAGGCCGCCGCGCGGCTGTTCGAGGGCCTGCGCTGGCTCGACGCCGAGGGCACGCGGCTGGGACTGCACCGGATCGCCGTGATGCCGGTGCCGGATACCGGCCTCGGTCTGGCGATCAACGATCGGCTGGCACGGGCGGCCGCCCCAAGGGCGTAGATTCCGCCCCCGCGCCACAGCCACCCCTTCCGCGACAGGTGACATCGTCGCGCCTGGCGCGAGGACCTGCGGGGCTTTCGGTGCGTCGGGCGTCACAGCCGTGGGTTCCCGCGCCGAGCGCGGGCATGATAACAGGGCGACGGCGGAGCGTTCCCCGATCACCAACGTGCCATTCCCGCCCGGACGGACAACATCGACCGGAGGCCCTGGCGCATCTGCCACCATGCGTCCCCCCAAACGCGGAGAACCCAGCGCTATGAACGTCATGCAGGCCCTGCGCGCCGGCAAGGTTCCCGAGGTCACCCTGACCTTCTGGATCATCAAGATCGCGGCAACCACCCTCGGCGAGACCGGGGGCGACGCCCTCTCGATGACCCTGAACCTCGGCTACGCGGTCAGCACCGCAATCTTCGCCGTGCTGTTCATCGCCCTGGCGGCCGGGCAGATCGCCGCCCGATCCTTCCACCCCACCCTGTATTGGGCCGTGATCGTAGCCACCACCCTGGTCGGCACGACGATCGCCGATTTCTGCGACCGCTCCCTGGGCGTCGGCTACATCGGCGGCTCGCTGATCCTGTTCGCCCTCGTGCTGCTGGTGCTGGGCCTGTGGCGGCTCTCGGTCGGGTCGGTGTCGGTCAACGCCATCAACACCCCGAAAGTCGAGACGTTCTACTGGGCGACCATCCTCGCCTCCAACACCCTCGGCACCGCGCTCGGCGACTTCCTGGCCGATGCCGGACCCGGCTATGAAGGCGGCACCCTGGTATTCGGCGCGGCACTGGCCTTGGTCGCAGGCGCCTATTACCGGACCCGCATCTCCCACACCCTTCTGTTCTGGACCGCCTTCATCCTCACCCGCCCGTTGGGCGCCACTCTGGGCGACACGCTGACCAAGCCGGTGGCCGATGGCGGGCTGCATCTCGGCCGGTTCGTCTCCTCCGGCGTCATCGGGGTGTTCATCGTCGCCTGCGTGCTGATCCTGCCGCAGCGGGCGGGCGCACATCCGGGCGAGGCAACCCCCGCCACATGACGCCGCGCCCCGGGTGCCCGCCCCGGTTGCCGAGACCCTGCTGACGCCTGATGATCGCTCCCAGAAAACCATAAGGGGAGTGAAAACGATGCGTCTCAAGGACAAGGTGGCGATCATCACCGGCGGCGCGCATGGCATGGGCGAGGCCGAGGCCCGCCTGTTCGCCCGCGAAGGCGCTGCGGTGGTCATCGCCGACCTACTCGAGCAGCAGGGCGAGGCAGTCGCCGCCGACATCGCGGCCGGCCAGGGCCGCGCCCGCTTCATCCGCACCGACGTGACCTCCGAAGCCGACTGGCGGCACCTGATCGCCGAGACCGTCGCGACCTATGGCCGGCTCGACATCCTGGTGAACAACGCCGGCATCAGCGGCAGCGCGGTGGGCGACGGCCTGAGCCTGGAAGGTTGGAACAAGCTGATGGCGATCAACGCCACGGGCGTGTTCCTGGGCACCACGCTGGCAGCGCAGGAGATGGCCAAGGCCGGACGTGGCTCGATCGTCAACATCTCGTCGATCATGGGCTTCATCGGGAGCGCGGACGGCCACCTCGGCTACTCCGCCTCCAAGGGCGCGGTCCGGATCATGACCAAGAGTGCGGCGGTGCGCTGGGGGCCCGACGGCGTGCGGGTCAATTCCGTGCATCCCGGCTACATGCCGGCGATGCTGGGCGGCACCAATGCGGGCGGCCGCGCGGCAAAAATCCCGCAAACCCCACTGCGCCGGCTGGGCGAGCCGATCGACGTGGCCTGGGGCGTGCTGTTCCTCGCCTCCGACGAGGCGGCGTTCGTCACCGGCACCGAGCTGGTGATCGACGGCGGCTATATCGCGCAGTAAGCAAGCCCAGGTCCAAGAGACGGCAATCCAAGAGGAGACGAAAACGACATGGTGCAGGTCCCCACGCAACAGATCCCCGGCGTCTACCACCGCCGTATCGGCGACATCGTCGTCACCGCGCTGTCCGACGGCTACCTGGACGGGTCGGTCGAGGTGCTGCGCAACATCACCCCCGCCGATGCGACGAAGATGCTGACCGACAAGTTCCTCCCGGCCCGACGGACCTCGGTCAACTGCTACCTGGTCCATTCCGCCGGCCGGCTGGCGCTGATCGAGACCGGGTCGGGCGACTATTTGCTGCCGACCGCCGGCAAACTGCAGGCGAACCTGAAGGCGGCGGGCATCGACCCGGCGGCGATCGAGACGGTGATCCTGACGCATATGCATCCCGACCATTCGGCCGGCCTGACCGACCCGAAGACCGGAGCAAAACTGTTCCCGAACGCCGAACTGGTGGTGCACGAGAACGAGCCGAAGCACTGGCAGGACGACGGCGCCATGAGCCGCGCCAGCGAACGCGCCAAGAAGCTGTATTTCGCCTGCGCGCGGGAGCAGATCGCGCCGTACCACAACCGCACCCGCACCTACACCGGTAGCGTGGAGGTGTTCCCCGGCGTCACCTCCGTCCCGCTGCACGGCCACACGCCGGGGCATAGCGGCTACATGATCGCGTCGGGCAAGGATCAGCTGCTGATCTGGGGCGACATCACGCACGTGCCGGACATCCAGGTGCCGCGCCCGGAGGTGACGATCGAGTTCGACACCGATCCGCACGCAGCCGTGGCAACTCGCCGGCGGGTGTTCGACATGGTCACGACCGACCGGCTGCTGGTGGCCGGGATGCACCTGCATTTCCCCGGCTTCGTCCATGTCGTGAAACAGGGCGACGGCTACCTGATGCTGCCGGAGCCCTGGGACCAGGCGTTCGGCGGGTAGACGCGGGCCTGCCCGTTGCGCGCGGCGCGGCACCGGTGCAATCAGCACCCAACAATTAGGGGAAACGACCATGCCGCGATGGATGCTGCGCCTTGCCTGCCTGCTTGCGCCGCTGCTGTTTGCCGCTGCGGCCCAGGCGCAAGGGGACAACTGGGTGGTCGCCTGGACGGGCGCGGCGCACGGCCCCTATCCGGTCGGCAATGCGACCGCCCAGCCGGAGCTGAAGTTCGCGTTCCCCGCAGCTGAGCATGGCGCTGTGGACCAGTCGTTCCGCCTCATCGTGCGGCCGGACATCTGGGGGGCGCGGGCGCGCATCCGCCTTTCGAACGCATTTGGGACCAGGCCCGTGACGTTCGACGGCCTGTTCGTCGGCCTGCAGGCCAGCGGCAGCGCCGTCCTGCCCGGCACCAACCGTCCGATCCTGTTCGGCGGCAAGCCATCCGTCACCATCCAGCCGGGCAAGCTGGCGGTCAGCGACCCGGTGGGCCTGCCGTTCGTCAAAGGCGCCGCCGATCCGATGCTGGTCGGCCGCAAGCTGGCCGTGAGCTTCCATGTGGTCGGCGAATCCGGGCCGATGACCTGGCACGCCAAGGCGCTGACGACGTCGTATCTCAGCCTGCCGAACAGCGGTTCGCATGGTGCCGAACTGGCCGAGACGGCGTTCCCCGGTTCCACGACGTCCTGGTATTTCCTCGACGCCCTCGACATGGTCGCGCCCGCCCGGACGCATGTCGTGGTCGCCTTCGGGGATTCGATCACCGACGGCACCGCATCCACCCTGAACGGCGACGACCGCTGGCCCGACGTGCTGTCGCGCCGACTGCATGCCGCCTATGGCAACCGCTTCTCGGTGGTGAACGAGGGCATCGGCGGCAACATGATCATCGGCCCGGCCGACTACGCCACCAAGCCGTTTGCGGGCGGTCCGGCGGCAACCGAGCGGCTGGAGCGGGACCTGATCAGCCTGGCGGGTGTGTCGACGGTGATCTGGCTGGAAGGGATCAACGATTTCGGCAATGGCGGCGCCAGGCCCGAGGATGTGATTACCGGGGTACGGGACACGGTGAAGCGCCTGCGGTCGCACATTCCCGGTGTGCGGATCTTCATGGCGACGCTGACGTCGTCGCTGAACAGCACCAATGGCGGGTACGGCGTCCAGGCGATCGACGACAAGCGGCGGGCGTTCAACGACTTCGTCCGCAGCGCCGGTATCTTCGACGGCGTGGTGGACTTCGACGGCGCGACGATCGACAGCAAGACAGGTGCGCTGAAGGCCGAGTTCCAGCCCAACTCCACGACCGGCGGCCCGGGCGACCTGCTGCATCCGAACCGTGCCGGCTATGGCGCGATGGGCAACGTCATCGACCTGAAGAAGCTCGCCGGCGGCTAAGGGCTGGCGGCCGCCTCGGGCTGTCAGCCCGGGGCGCCTCACCCGGCCCTGGGTCACGGGCGGAGGTCCGCCGTGTGATTACCGACCGTCGTCGAGACCCACTGACAAGAAGCCGTTGTCACGCGTCATGACAACGGCCGGCACACGCCGCCGTTCTCCAATCGTTCTTGACGCACCCCACAACGCCCTTGATGATCCCCCGAACGCGACGGGGCGGCGAAGGCATGTTCATCACGGCGGTGCTCTGGACGGCCTTCTTCGTCATCAACTTCAATGTGGCCATGATGATCCCGCTGCTGCCCTTCGTGCAGCGGGACATGGCGCTCTCCCCGGCACAGGCCGGGATGGTGCTGGCCGCCTTCCCGGTGGTCGCGCTGCTCGCCAACCTCGTTCTGGGGCCGTTCATCGACCGATTCGGGCTCAAGGGGTTCCTGGTGACCGGCGGCGTGGGCTGCGCCGCCATCCTCCTCGCCACCGCCGCCGCGCAATCCCCGCTTTCCCTCACGGCCGGACGCGCCGCGACGGGCCTGTTCATGCCGATGATCGGCGCTTCGGTGTTCGCCGCCATCGCCGATTATGTCCCGGTGGAGCGCCGCACCCAGGTCGCCGGCTACGTCACCTCCGCCGCCCCGGTCGCCTTCCTGGCCTCCATGTCGATGGGCATGCTGCTGGGTGGGTTGCTGGCCTGGCAGGTGCCGGTGCTGCTGCTCGCCGCCATCGCCCTGCTGCTGGCGCTGGGCGCCGCGACGCTGCCCGCCACCCGAACGGAGGCGCTGTCCGCCGCACCGATCACCGCGCGCCTCTATCGGCAACGGCTGCTGTCGCTGTCGCTGGGAACCGGGACCCGGCTGCTGATGGCCTCGTATTTCTGCTGGGCGGCGGCGGTGTACGTGTTCCTGGGGCTGTATCCGAGCTGGATGGTGCAGCGGGGGCTGAGCGGCTTCGGGGTCGGCGCGATCGGCGTGATGCTGCTGCTGGGCGAGGTCGGCGGCCTGGCCGGCGCCCTGTTGTCGGGCCGGCTGGCGATGGCGTTCCGGCACCCGCTCAGCCTGTGCGCGATCGCGGCGGGGACGATCGCGGCGATCGTGCTGGCGGTCCCGTTCGGTCCCGGCACGCCTGCATTCCAGGGCATCGCCTATTGGGGCTTCGCGTTCGGGCGGGATTTGATGCTGGCGCTCATCCTCGGTGGCGCCATGCTGCTGGTGCCGGCGGCGCAGCGCGGCAGCCTGAACGCGCTGCTCAACGCGATCTACCAGACCGGAGGCACGGTCGGCGGCCTGGCGAGTGCCTGGCTGTACGGCCTCCGGCCGGACTTTGTCGGCAATGCGGCGGTGGCCGGTGGGTTGTTTGCCGCCTCCGCGGTCATGCTGTGGCGCATCCCGCGGATCGCCGCCGTCAGCCGCCCATGACGCCCTGCGCCTCCACATACAGCGCGTAAAGCGACTGGCTGGCTGCCATGAACAGCCGGTTCCGCTTGCGCCCGCCGAAGCACAGGTTGGCGCAGCGCTCGGGCAGCAGGATGCGGCCGATCAGCGTGCCATCGGGGGCGAAGATACCAACGCCGTCCTCGCCTTCGCCGCCGGACAGGCCCGCCCAGACATTGCCCTCGGTGTCGCAGCGGATGCCGTCGGCCCAGCCGGCGCCGCCAAAGAATTCCCGCCCGTTGGCCGTTTTCGTCCCGTCTGCCACCACGTCGTAGACCCGCGTCGTCTTCGGCCCGACATAAGGCGTGTCCACCACGTAGAGTCGGGTTTCGTCCGGCGAGAAACACAGCCCGTTCGGCCGCTGCATGTCATCGACCACCACGGTCAGGCGCGCCGTTGCCGGGTCCAGCCGGTAGACCCGGAACGGCAGTTCCTGCGGCGCGGTGTGACCGAGGTAGTTGCCGCGCGTGCCGGCCCCGTTGTCGGTGAACCAGATCGTCCCGTCGGACTTCACCACCACGTCGTTCGGGGCGGTGAGCTGCTTGCCCTCGAAGCGGTCGGCGAGGACGGTGACGGTGCCGTCGTACTCGGTCCGGGTCAGCCGCTGGGTATCGTGCTCGCAGGTCACCAGCCGTCCCTGGCGATCGCGGGTGTTCCCGTTGGCGTAGTGCGAGGGCTCGCGGAATACGCTGACGCCGCCGGTGGTCTCGTCCCAGCGCAGGATCCGGTCGTTCGGAATGTCGCTGAACAGCAGGTAGCGGCCGTCGCCGAACCAGACCGGACCTTCGGTGAAGCGGAAGCCGGTGGCGATCCGCTCGATCCCGGCTTGCCCGATAACCAGGGGGCGGAAACGGGGGTCGAGGATGACGATATCCGGGTCGGGATAGCGGATGGGGGACGGCGAGTCCCAGCGGGATCCGGGGACGTGGGTCGTCATGACTGGCGTTCCTCTCGCTGTGGGCACCGGTTACGGCCGGCTGATCCCCGCAGCATGCGGGTTCCCCCGCCGACGTCCAGAGCGGGCCTGCCATCGGATGTCTCTGGTTCGAATGTCCGGAACGGTTCGGAAAGCGGCCAAGCTCGGCGGCGCCGTACAGGGCGCACCGGCTGCGACTGAGCCCCCGCGTACGGAGGAGACAGCCTAGCTCACCCCCCAGGCTGCCAGCTCGTCCATGCGCACATCGGCTCCGGCCTGGACCAGGCCGCCGGTGCCGCCCAGCGCGTTGACAGCCGGCCTCTCCGGGAGTGCGCGCACCCAATCCTTGCCGGGGGAGCCAGTGGCGGCGAAGTCCACCCAGGCCCGCGTCATGGCGGCGGACAGCGGCGCGGCATCGCACCCCGTCTTGGCCACGAAGAACGGGTCGGCGTAGGTCCCGAATACGAACGGGATCTCGGATGTGTGCGGCACGCCGTGCGCCGGCGCTGCCAGCGGTCGCTGGAACTCGTAGAGGTATGTTGGATGACCGGCGCGGACGTGACGTTCGGCCGCTTCGCGCGCCCGCAGGCGGAACACGATGTCGGTATAAGCCGCCAGCCAGGCGGGCAGGACGCCGTCCGGTTCGCCACGGGCCCGCGCGGCGTCCACATAGGCCGCGGCGATGCGGTCCGGCGGCAGGGCGGACGCCTCGAGCCGGTAGATCGCGGTGAGATCACGGATATAGCCGACCAGCTCGGATGCGTCGGTCGGCGGCTTCAAGCCTGGAATCTGCTTTCCGTCCGGGCCGACGAGATCGAACCAGAACACCGCCTCATTGCGGGTCGTGCCGATCAGCAGGGGAATGGCCGGCAGGACACCATCCCGCGGCCACGTCCGCAGCACGACGCCATCCAGCACCGGCAGCACCGGCGGTCGGCCGAGGCTGCGAACCATGGCCGGATCGCGCGCCAGCTGCAGCTCCGCCTGGTGAACGGCGAGGGCGGGCAGGGAGCGCAGGCCCGCCACATCCGTGCCCAGGCGCCTGGCGAGTGCCTCGGTGTAGGCCGCCGCCGTACCCACCTGCGGGAATCCGGGGGCGCCATGCAACGAGCCGCTCTCGATGATCGCCTTGTGCAGCAGCCCGGCGTTGCGGTCGTCCTGCGCGATGGAGGCGGTGGAGGAGCCGCCGGCGGACTGGCCGAACAGGGTGATGTTGTCCGGGTCGCCGCCGAACGCCGCGATGTTGTGTTTCACCCAGCGCAGCGCAGCCACCTGGTCCTGCAGCCCCCAGTTGGCGAACGCACCCGTCCCGGCATCCCGCAGGCCAGGATGAGCCAGCCAGCCCAGCGCGCCCAACCGGTAGTTGACCGTGACCAGCACCACACCGGCCCGCATCAAGGCCAAGCCGGTGGTACCGGCGGCGTTGCCCATCCCGGTGCGCCAGGCGCCACCGTGCAGCCACACCATGACGGGACGCCTGCCCGTCACGTCCGGCGACCAGACGTTCAGGCCGAGGCAGGCCTCATCCTGCGGCCAGCCACCCTCGTAGAGCCAGGCGGCAGCGCCTCCGAGGGTCTGGATCGAAGCCGGCCCACCCTGCGCCCGGTAGGGTTCGGTCCAACGCGGCATGGCAACCGGCGATGCGAACCGCAGGGAACCGATCGGCGGAGCCGCATATGGGATGCCGAGGAATGCGCTACCGGACTCCAGCCGGCTGCCCCGCACCGGTCCGCACGGGGCATCAATCGTTATCTCGCCCGTTGAACCCGGCTTGGCGGCGGCTGGCACACAGCCAGCCCCCTGTGCTCGCGCGCCGGAAGCGAACCCGACTACCGCCATGCCCGCCAGCGTCTCGCGTCGCCCCATGATTCGCATCGAACCGCCCCGTGCGTTGCGACCGGCGGTATGGACGATAACACGCGGGATGGCCAAGGTCCGGCCGCCGATCGCCTCGCCCTGATGCTGAATACTTCCCCTTCCTCAAGGGGAGGGGGAATAACTTGGCACCGCTTCCCATCCTGGCCCTCCCGCTCCCGCGGCGATACGCTGCCGGCAGAAAGGGAACGCAGCATGCCCGACACCGCCTTGCCCGCCCCCACTTCGGCCGTAACCGATCGCCTGCTGGATGCGATCCGAACGATCGTGGGTGCCACCGGGCTGCTGACCGATCCATCCGACACCGCCCCCTATGCCGAGGACTGGCGCAAGCTCTACCAGGGCCGCACCCGCGCGGTGATCCGCCCCGCCAACACCCAGGAGCTGGCCGAGGTCGTGAAGCTATGTGCCGCCTCCGGCACAAGGCTGGTCCCGCAGGGCGGCAACACCTCCATGGTCGGCGGCGCGGTGCCGGCCGAGGACGGCAGCGAGCTGGTGCTCAGCACCGCCCGCCTGAACCGCATCCGGTCCATCGACCCGGTCGATCTGACGCTGACGCTGGAAGCTGGCGTCACACTGAAAGCCGCCCAGATGGCCGCTTCCGACGTCGGCTGCCTGCTGCCGCTGTCGATCTCGTCCGAGGGGTCGGCGCAGATCGGCGGCGTGCTGGCGGTGAATGCCGGCGGCAACAACACGGTGCGCTACGGCAATGCCCGCGACCTGGTGCTCGGCCTGGAGGTCGTGCTGCCCGACGGGCAAGTCTGGAACGGCCTGCGCCGGTTGCGCAAGGACAACACCGGCTACTGCCTTCGCCAGCTCTTCGTCGGCTCCGAGGGCACGCTGGGCATCATCACCGCCGCCGTCCTGAAGCTGGCGCCCCAGCCGCGTGAGACCGCGGTTGCGCTGTGCGGGGTTGCTTCGCCGGACGACGCACTGGCGCTGTTCACCCGCTTCCAGGCGCACGATCCGCCGGCGATCAGCGCGTTCGAATACATGTCGGGCCCCGGCATGGGCTTCGTCCTGAAGCATATCGAGGGGGCCACAATGCCGCTCGCCGCCCCCGCCCCCGGCTACGTCCTGGTGGAACTCGCCACGCCACGCCCCGACGCCGGCCTGCGCGCCACTCTGGAGACGGTGCTGGAGGCCGCATTGGAGGACGGTATCGTGCTGGATGCAGCGCTCGCCTCGACCGAAGCCCAGCGCGCGGCCATCTGGCGGCTGCGGGAGGAGCATTCGGAAGCGCAGAAGCGCGAGGGCGCCAGCGTGAAGAACGACGTATCGGTGCCGGTCTCCAAGGTTCCCGCGTTCATCCGCCAGGCAACCGCCGCCTGCGAGGCGCTGATCCCAGGCGTGCGGGTCGTGCCGTTCGGCCACATGGGCGACGGCAACATCCACTTCAACCTGGAGCAGCCGGAGGAGGCGGACGGGGCCTGGTTCCTCGCCCAGGACCACGCGATCATGGACGCGGTGAACGCGGTGGTACGGGAATTCGACGGCAGCTTCTCCGCCGAACACGGGATCGGGAAGCTGAAGCCCTATATGATGCCGGACTGGCGCGGCGGGGCGGAGCTGGCGCTGATGCAGCGGATCAAGGCGGCACTCGACCCGCAGGGGATCATGAATCCGGGGAAGGTGCTGCCGTAGCTCCCCGCACCGGAAGAGGAGCGGGGCGTGAACGTATGGCGGGGTTTTCACGGGTTGGGTCTGTGCCGGTCGTTCGCGCTTTGGTTCAACACAGAGTTTGAAGGCGAGCCTCAGAGATCACAGAGCAGAAGATCTTATTTTAAGACAAATCTTCTCTGTGTGCTCTGAGGCTCGCCTTCGAACTCTGTGTTGAACCAAAGCGCGAACGACCGGCACAGGCCACACGGCCCGACGCACCAGCCACCGACAACGCCTCGCCTGCCCCACCGCCGGGAATGAATCACCCGCCTCCGGTGTCCGTATTGGTGGGACCGACATGAAGGATCCACTGTGACCCAGGCCTGGCTGAACCGGATCGGCACCGCGGTGCCGGCGCACGATATCCACACCGAGTTCGTCGACTTCGCCCTCTCAGCCCTGCCCGATCGGCACCAGGCCGCCCTGTTCGACCGCATGGCATCGCTGGCCGACATCGAGCACCGCTATTCCTTCCTCGCCCCCGGCCCCAAGCCGCGCGACCGGTTCCTCGACGCCGAGGGCTTCTACGAGCGCGGCGCCTTCCCTACCACCGCCGCCCGCATGGCGCGGTTCCAGCCCGAGGCGCTGGTGCTCGCCCTGCAGGCCATTGCCGCCCTGGACCTGGGCGACGGGTGCGCCGGCATCACCCACCTCGTGGTTGCCAGCTGCACCGGCTTCAGCGCGCCCGGCCTGGATTTCCAGATCATGCAGGCCGCCGGCCTGCCGGAGCACGTGGAACGCACGATCGTCGGCTTCATGGGCTGCTTCGCCGCGGTCAACGCCCTGAAGCTCGCCCGCCATGTCGTGCGATCGGAGCCCGCCGCGCGGGTGCTGGTGGTGAACCTGGAGCTGTGCAGCCTGCATTTGCAGGAAAGTTTCGACGAAATTCCCAAGATGCTGAGCTTCCTGCTGTTCGCCGACGGTGCCTCGGCAGCCCTGGTCTCCGCCGACCCGACCGGCATCGCGCTGGACCGCTTCCACGCTGCGATCATCCCGCGGTCCGCGGAGCTGATCACCTGGCACATCCGCGACAGCGGATTCCAGATGCACCTGTCCGGCCAGGTCCCCGGCCGCATCCGCCGCTGGCTGCCCGCCAACCGCGCCACCCTGCTGGGCGCGCGGCAGCCGGAGGACTTGCCGCTCTGGGCGGTCCACGCCGGCGGGCGCTCGATCCTCGACGCCATCCAGCAGACCCTGGACCTGGCGCCCGAGGCGCTGCGCTTCTCCCGCGGCGTGCTGCGCGATTTCGGCAACATGTCCTCCGCCACGCTGATGTTCGTGCTGGCACGAATCCTGGACGACCCGGATGCGTGCGGCGACGGCATCGCGATGGCATTCGGCCCCGGCCTGAGCGTGGAAACCTTCACCTTCCGCCGCCCATGAGCCTCGCCGCCCGCAGCACCGAAGACGAGCGCATGGACACCGACTGCGCCGATTTCGAGGACTATCGGCGCTGCCTGCGCGACCTGGGCCGGGTGAACACGGTGACGCTGACGCACCGGCCGA
>JARLIJ010000161.1 GCA_031291795.1 Acetobacteraceae bacterium
CGCTGCTGCGCGCGCTGGAAACGCCGGGCGGGGCGGTGCTGCTGATCGACGAGATCGACAAGTCCGACCAGGAATTCGAAGCGTTCCTGCTGGAAATCCTCTCCGACTACCAGGTGACCATCCCGGAAATCGGCACGGTCCACGCGCTGGTGCCGCCGATCGTGCTGCTGACGTCCAACAGCACCCGCGACCTGGGCGACGCGCTGAAACGGCGCTGCCTGCACCTGCATATCGGCTTCCCCGACGAGAAACTGGAGGCGCAGATCATCGCCTCCCGCGTCCCGGGGATCGACGCCAGGCTGCTGAAGCAGCTCGTCAGTTTCGTGCAGCAATTGCGCGGGCTGGACCTGAAGAAGGTGCCCTCGGTCAGCGAGACGATCGACTGGGCGAAGGTGATGGTGCTGCTGCACACCGCCGTGCTGGACGTCGACATGGTCCGCAACACGCTGAACGTGCTGCTGAAGTTCGAGGCCGACATCGAGGCCACGAACCGCCAGCTCGCCGGCCTGACGCACAAGGCGCGGCAGGACGCCGGGGTCGCCGGCTGATGTCCGGCGCCACGGCCGCGCCTGCCAGCGAGCCGCTGCGCCGGTTCCTGCAGGTGGCCCGCGGCGCCGGCCTGCGCGTCTCGGCCGCCGAGGGCATCGACGCCGCGCGCGCAATCGACATCGTGGGCTTCGCCGACCGGTCGGTGCTGAAGGACACGCTGGGCCTGATCCTCGCCAAAACGCCGGACGAGAAGGACCTGTTCGACGAGGCGTTCGACCTCTACTTCAAGCGCGACACACTGGCCGGGCCGGATGACAACACGGCTGGGGATGAGGCGGATGGAAGCGGCCCGCAACCGCCGCGCGCCCCCTCCCCCGCCGGCGGCAACGGTCCTGGTTCCGGCGGCGGCCAGTCGCTTGGGCAACTCCTGGAGGACGACGACCGCGCGGCCCTGGCCACCTTCATGGAGCAGGCGGCGCGCGAAGCCGGTATCGAGAACATCCGCTTTTTCACCCAGCGCAATCTCTATGCCCGCCGCATCCTGGACCGCATGGGCCTGCGCGAGGTGGAGCGCGACCTGGAGGCGCTACGCCAGGACGGCGCGCCGCCGCAGGCCCTGGTCCGCGCGCAGGCGCTGGAAAGCCGCCTGGACATGCTGCGTGACGCGGTCCGCGACCTGGTCGAGCGCAACCTGATCCTGTTCGCCAAAGGGGAAACCGAGCGGTTCCGGGAGGAATTGCTGAAGTCGGCGCGGCTGTCGAATGTAGAGCGGCGGGATCTGGACCGGATGCGCGTGCTGGTGCGCGCGATGGCGAAGCGACTGGCTGCCCGCTACGCCAGGACGCGCAGGCGGCGGTTGCGCGGGCAGCTCGACACGCGGCGGACGCTGCGGCGGAATATGGGCTGGGGCGGTATCCCGTTCATCACCGTATGGAAACAGAAGCGCATCGAGAAGCCGCGCGTGATGGTGCTGTGCGACGTCTCCGGTTCGGTCGCCGCCATGTCGCAGTTCCTGCTGATGTTCCTCTATGCGCTGAACGAGGCACTGAAGGACATCCGCTCGTTCGCCTTTGCCGGCTCGCTGATCGAGGTGAGCGAAATCCTTGAACGGCAGCCGGTCGAGCAGGCCATCGGCAAGATCATGGACCTGATCGGCTACGGGTCGTCCAACTACGGGAACGCGTTCGCCGATTTCGAGGACGGCTGGATGAAGTTCGTCACCAACAAGACGACGGTGATCATCCTGGGCGACGCGCGCGGCAACCGGACGGACCCGCGGACCGAGATCATCGGGCGGCTGTCGCAGCGCTCGAAGCGCATCATCTGGCTGAACCCGGAATACCGCTCGGCCTGGGGCACCGGCGATTCCGACATGCTTCGGTATGCCCCGTTCTGCAATCTGGTAACGGTGTGCAACACGCTCCGCCATCTGGAACGCGCGATCTCGGATATCCTGGAGGGCGGAGGCTAGGGCGCAGGGAGCTTCCTGCTTCTCCTCTCGCCTGAGGGGGGAAGAGGAGAAGTAGGCACCCCGCCGCTGCCGGCCGCCTACCGCCCCTGGAACGCCGGCAGCCGCCGCTCGGTCATTGCCTTCGTCCCTTCCTTGAAGTCGGCAGTGTTCCGCAGCCAGTCCTGCTCTTCATATTCCCGCTCGGTTGCGCGCGCGACCGCCTCGGCCAGCCCGCGCCGCAGCGTTTCACGTGTCGAAACGATCGCCAGAGGTCCAGACTGCCCGATCTCTATCGCCAATTCGGTTGCCTTCGCGCGCACCTCGCCCTGCGGCACGCAGTCATCCGCCAGCCCGATCTGCACCGCTTCCTCGCCGGTGAGCCGGCGGCCGGTGTACATCAGCAGCGCCGCCTGCTGCGCGCCGATCAGCCGCGGCAGGGTCTCCGTCAGCCCGAACCCCGGATGATACCCCAGCCGAGTGAAATTCGTGGAGAACCGCGCTTCCGGGCAGGTCACGCGGAAATCCGCCATCACCGCCAGCCCGACGCCCGCGCCGATGGCCGCGCCATGCACCGCGGCCACGATCGGCTTGCCGGTGCGCCACAGCCGCTGCGCCTCCTTGTAGAGGTGCCGCCCGCGCTTGCTGCCGCGCGCCACGCCGTCCGGCCCGCGGCTACCGAAATCCGCCCCGGCGCAGAAATGCTTGCCCTCGGCACATAGCACGATGGTGCGGACATCGGGCGTCTTGTCGAACGCCTCCAGCGCGTCGGCGATCTCACCCACCATGTCGGTATCGACGAAGTTGTTCGGGCCGCGCCGCACCTCGATCGTGGCGACGAAGCCGGCCACGTCGACCGCGATATGTTCGTAGCTCGAATGCGACATTGCTGGTGTTCCCCTGCCCCTGGCTCTCTTTCGCGGTGGCCCGCTGCGTGCAAGCTTATGGGCGGAAGCACGCTGCGACAACGCCGTGGGGCCGGCCATAGGCGAGGCCACGCCGATCGTTGACACCCTGGTGGAAGCCCCGCTTCACACCCCGACCGGGGACACCGGCAACGCCACGAAGCCCGTCATCACCGAGCGCGTGCTCGGCCTGGCACAGGACCCGCGTGTGGATACGCGGCATGGTGTTTCGCGAACGCAGTCAAGAAAACTCCACGTAGGAGCAGGACATCAATCGTTACCATTAACCACTGGGCTTAATGTGGATACGTTCGACAGCCACGGCTATGCTACGTACGAACAGGGTAATGGCTGAACCGATATGTTCAGGCTACAACGCCGGATATGTGTAGCGGCGCGCAATGACGGGTCTCTTCCGGCACACATTAGCTGAGACGAAAGCAGGCGCCCGACACACAATTGCTGAGACATAACGCACGTTCTATGAGACGGACGCGCAATAGACGGCCGCTGGTACACGATACCATCCGATCTGGTCAGTAGCCCCGCCGTGCGCATCTCGGTTCGTCCACCGCCTGGTTATGCTGGGCACCATCGAGGGGAAGATGGAGGCGCTGAAGAAGAAGAAACGCGCGCTGGTCGTCAGCGTGCTGGAAGCGGGGCACGGCGGCGCGCTGAAACTGACCGAGGCGGATGTGGCGGCGCTGTTCGGCCCCGGCGGGTGATTTTGCGGGTAGGCGTGGTCGCCTGAGTGGGGGCGGACCGAGGGTGTCTGCCCGTGCCGTGCCTTGGTCTGTGTCGGTCGGTTTCGTTCGATTGGCCGGCAAGATGAACCGCCAAGTCGCCAAGACGCCAAGGGGTCGAAGCCCTTATGGGACTGTCGGATTCCCCATGGATATCAGGCTGATCGCACCGGCCTCTTGGCGTCTTGGCGGTTCAGCTTGCCTTCGAGCGCCGACGCACCAGCCGCGCGAGATGAACACCCGCACGAACGCGCCATTCTATCAGCCGGGCGGCTCGTGGTGGACAGCGGACGCCTGGCGTCCGCGATCGGGCAAGCGCGTGAATTGCCATCCAGGAGCATCCGCAATACCAGAGCCCTCGCCTTCCCCGGAGCGTAAATTTTGTCGAGATTCGCATCCCGCTTACTGCGGGTAACCCTGGTAGTCGTGACGCTGTTCACCGTTGTAGAGATATATCTCTGTCTAGTCGTCCATACCATCTCGGATGGAATCCAAGGTGTGATGTTGTCCATTGCCATTTTGGGAGGAGCCTGCCTCGTTAGCCGCTCATGCCTCCGACGCGGAAGATTTGCCTTATCGATCGCAGTGTCGGGAGCAGCGCTGTTTCTTCTTTTGACTTATATGGGGTTGGTCGCGGGACTCATGTTCAGCGTTCTGTAGGTTCCGAAACCCCGACGGGGCATTCGCTCAGGATTGATGGCTATTGCCGCGAGCCGGTCACCGATGATTGTGGCCGTCTCACCGAGTGTACATTGAGTCTCAGCTGGGGCATGGCCGATCCGGTCGATGTGTTCGGTCCCGGCTGGCAGCACGCCAGCGGCCTCGCGCAGCATGCGTGCAGCGGACGGCGCGTCGGCCCGGCAGAACTCCTCGATATCTACGATTCGCATCTGGGGGTGCTGAATATCCGCCACGAGGTCAACGGCCTGAATGGCTTGAACCAGCGGCATTTTGCCCCGTACGTGCTGGGCCGGCCGGTGGTCACGGATTCGCAGCCCGACGTCACCCGCTGCTTCGAACCGGGCCGCGAAATGCGAATGCTGGTGTACCGCCACGTGGAGGAGCTGAACGAGATTTATGCCCGATTGCAACGCAACCCCGACCTCGCCTGCCGGGTTGGGGTGGCCGGTCGGCGTCGCGTGCTTGCCCAACAGACTTATGCGCACCGGCTGGATACCATTGCCGCCCTGGCCGGGATAAAGGACCAGCATATGGAAAGGTAAGGAACGCCAAGATGTTCGAACTCTCCGAAGAGCACCGCATGCTGCAGGACCTGGTCGCGAAATTCGTCGACCGCGACCTGATCCCGCTGGAAAAGGCAGTACTCGCGCGGGAGGCAGCCGGCCAGAAATCCGCCATGACGGCCGAGGAGGAGGACAAGATCCTCGGCATCTGCAGGGAACTCGGCCTGTGGGGCCTGGACGTGCCGGAGGAATACGGCGGCGCCAACCTGCCCTACGCCGCGCTGATGGGCGTCTATGAGGAACAGGCGCGCACCTGCGTCCCCTTCACCTTCCCGCCCGACAGCCCGAACCTGCACATGCTGATCGCGGTCGCGAACGAGGAACAGCGGCGGAAATACCTCGATCCCTACGCCCGTGGGGAGGCGCATTCCTGCATCGCGATCTCCGAACCGGGTGCCGGCGGCGATCCGGCGGGAATGACCACGCGGGCGGTGAAGGACGGCGACGACTGGGTGATCAACGGCCGCAAGATCTGGGTCAGCCGGGTGCCGCAGGCGGATTTCATCATCCTCATGGCGCGCACCGGCGAGGGCAAGCGGGCCGACGGCGTCACCGCGTTCATTGTCGAGCGCGGCACCAAGGGCTTCATCATCGAGCGCGAAATCCCGATGATCGGCGGCCAGCGGACCTACGAACTGGTGTTCGAGGACTGCCGCATCCCGGCCAAACAGATCCTCGGTGTGGAGGGCAAGGGCTACGCGCCGATGCAACTGCGCCTGACGGTGCGGCGGCTGCAGATGGGCGCCTGGTGCATTGGTATGGCCAGACGGGCGCTGGACATGATGGTCGAGCATACCAAACAGCGCGTGACCTTCGGCCAGCG
>JARLIJ010000162.1 GCA_031291795.1 Acetobacteraceae bacterium
CTGCGGCGGGAAATACCTCGCGGTGGATTGCGGGATCGGCTTCGGGGGGTCCGAACACCCCGAGGTCGAGATCATGATGCCCGACCCGGCCTTCATCGCCGAACGGCGCGACCAGTTGCTCGGCCTGGTGATCACCCACGCGCATGAGGACCACATCGGCGCGGTCGCCCATCTCTGGCCCCATCTGCGCTGCCCGGTCTACGCCACCCCGTTCGGCGCCTCGATCCTGCGCCGCAAACTGGGCGAGGCCGGCCTGGTCAACCAGGTCAAGCTGCACGTCATCCCGACCGGCGGCAGCATCGACCTGGCACCCTTCCAGCTGCGCTTCATCCGCATGTCCCACTCGATCCCGGAATCCCAGGCGCTGGTGATCGACACCCCGCACGGCCTGCTGCTGCACACCGGTGACTGGAAGCTCGACCCCGAACCGCTGATTGGCCCGCCGACCGATGAGGCCGCATTGGCCGCCCTGGGCGAGCGGGGCGTGCTGGCGATGATCTGCGATTCGACCAATGCCATGGTCGAGGGCCATTCCGGCAGCGAGGCGGATGTCCGCAAGAGCCTCTCGGTGCTGATCCGCGGCCTGCGCGGCCGGGTCGCCGTCACCTGCTTCGCCAGCAATGTGGCCCGCATGGAATCGATCGCGCGTGCCGGCCAGGACGCCGGCCGCAGCACAGCCCTGGTCGGGCGCAGCCTGCGCAACATGGACGCGACGGCGCGCGAATGCGGCTATCTCAAGGGCCTGCCGCCGTTCATGACCGAGGACGACATCGACGACGTCCCCGACGACAACATCCTGATCCTGTGCACCGGCAGCCAGGGTGAGCCGCGCAGCGCGCTGTCGCGCATCGCGCTCGACACCCACCCGCGCGAGGCGCTGGGGGAGGGCGACACGGTGATCTTCTCCTCGCGCATGATCCCCGGCAACGAGCGGGCGATCGGCACGGTGCAGGACAATCTGGTGCGCCGTGGGGTGCACCTGATGACCGACCACGACCACCTGGTGCATGTTTCCGGCCACCCCGCCCGCGATGAGCTGCGCCGGCTCTACAAGCTGGTGAAGCCGAAATACGCAGTGCCGGTGCATGGCGAGTGGCGCCACCTCTCGGCCCATGCGGCGCTCGCAAAGGAGGCCGGGGCGATCCCGTTCCTGATGGAGGACGGCGACATCCTGGGCCTGGCGCCCGGCCGGCCGGAGATCATCGACAGCGCGCCGACTGGTCGCCTGGTGCTGGACGGCGCCCGCCTGGTGCCGCTGAAGGGCGAGGTGATGGCTGCCCGCCGCCGCATGCTGTTCAATGGCGTGGTGGTCGGCAGCGTCGCATTCGACGAGAGCGGGCGGCTGATGGGCCGTCCCCGTATCAGTGCGCCCGGCCTGTTCGACCCGGAGGACCGCGAGAACGACCGTGTCACCAATGAGTTCGCCGATGCGCTGGCCGACCTGCCGGCGCCATTGCGGCGCGACGATGCGGCGCTGACCGAGGCCGCGCGGGCCGCCTTGCGCCGCGCCCTGGGCCGGCGGCTGCAGAAGCGGCCGCTGGTGGATGTGCATCTGCTGCGGGTCTGAGCGGGCATGAACTGGTTCACCGGGGTGGTGCTCTACGTGCTGATCTGGTGGACGGCGCTGTTCGCCGTCCTGCCGATCGGCACGCGCCCGGTCGAGGGTGCGGACGACCGGACCGGCTGGCGCGGCGCGCCCGAACGCCCGCTGATGCTGCGGAAGGTGATTGCGACGACGGTGGTGGCGGCGGTGCTTTGGGGCGCCTGCTACGCGCTGATCCAAAGTGACATGATCAGCTTTCGTCACGGGATTTTCGCGGCGCCGCCACTGCCAGACTGATTGGGGCAACGCTGCAGGCGCCCCGCGAAGACAACGGAGGGAGGGCGCAGGCCTCGTCGTCGCTTCCCCCGTTACCGCGCCTCGCAACCGCCCCCTCTATCGCGGCACGTAGATCCGCCCGTCGAACAGCCGCCGTGCGGTGCGGTAGAATGCGCCGCTGCGCGCCACCCATTGCCCGCCGCCCTCCCGCCCGACATCCGCATCGACCGTCAGCACACCCGACGGCATGCCCAACCGGAGCGCACCCGATGCACCGCGGCCCAGCACCTGGTTCGCCAGCGTGCCCGTGATCCGTGCCGCCACCGCAGTGCAGAGCGAGGCGGTCAGCGGCAACGCACGATGTGGCTGCCCGCTCGACAGGAACCGCACGGTCAGGTCCACGTCATCCGCTCGGATTGATGCGCCCGACAGGGTCGTCGCATCCATCGGGCCTGCCACGCACCCCACGAACGGCACGCCGTTGATCTTGCCGGCGGCATCCTCGTCGGGGGCGATCGCCATCGCCACCGAGGCCGCGCGCCGCACCCGTTGCATCAGGTCCAGCACCCCTGGCCTGGCCTCCAGCGCGTCGGGCAGTTCGTCGCCCCGTAGCCCCAGATCGGTCGCGCGCACAAATACGCAGGCATTCGCCGCATCGACCAGCGAGGCCTCGATTGGCCCATGGCCCGCGACTTCCAGCCGGTCGACGATACGTCCGGTCGGCAGCAACCGACCCGTCGTTGCCCCTCCGGGGGCCAGGAAGTCCAGCCGCACCGGCGCACCGGTGCCCGCGACGCCGGGGATCGCGAGCGAGCCTTCGGTCGCTGCCCTGCCGTCCGTCAACGGGAACTGCGCGCGGATGATCCGGCTTGTGTTGGTGTTGAATATGCGCACCGTGGCGGTATCGCCGTTCGGGTGCACCAGCCCCTCGTCGACCGCGAACGGGCCGACCGCGGAGCTCATGTTGCCGCAATTGCCGCGGTAGTCGACCGCCGCCTCGCGGATCTGCACCTGGGCGAAGGTGTAGTCCACATCGGCATCCTCGCGCGTCGAGGGCGCCAGCACGCAGACCTTGGACAGCGACGAGACCCCGCCGCCCATGCCGTCGAGCTGCCGCCCGTTCGGGTCCGGGCTGCCCATTGCGGCGAGGAAGATCGGGTCCCACTCCGCCCGGTCCGGCAGGTCGCGCCGATGGAACATCACGGCGCGGCTGGTGCCGCCGCGCATGAACACCGCGGGCAGGGCAAGGAGCGGCATGCGAATCTCCAGGATTGCCGCCGTCACTCCGCCAGGGCGCGGGCCGTGGGTCAACCCAAGGCGGCGGCCGTGCGGGCGGTCTCGGCGCGAGCTGTCGTCTCGATCAGCGCCGAGACCTCCTGCACCAGCGCGCTGCGGCGGAACGGCTTGCGCATCACCCGGATGTTCGGCGCCTGGCCTTCCAGCCGCTCCGCCTCGGAGTAGCCGCTCACCACCAGCACCGGCAGGTCGGCGTGGATCTGGCGCACCTGGGCGATCAGCTCCAGGCCGTCCAGCCCCGGCATGGCGTAGTCCGTCACCAGCACGTCCACCATATGGCCCGCCGCCAGCAGGGCCAGCGCCTCATCGCCGTTGCGCACCTTGTGCACGGTGAAGCCGGCGCCTTTCAGGAACGAGCCGAGGGTGACCAGCACCTCGGTTTCGTCGTCCACCAGCAAAACCCGCCCGGCGCTGCGGCTGACCGGCGCGCAGGCAGCCGTCGCCGCTCCGGCCCCCTGTTCGGCCAGCGGAAGCCACAGCTCGACCCGCGTGCCTTGCCCCATCTGGCTTTGCACCCGCATGTCGCCGCCGGACTGGCGGGCGAAGCCGTGCACCATGGACAGCCCGAGGCCCGACCCTTTCGGCCCCTTGGTGGTGAAGAACGGCTCGCAGGCCTTGGCGAGGGTTTCCGCGTTCATGCCGGTCCCGGTGTCGGACACCGCCAGCACGACGTAGCGCCGTGGCGTGGTGTCCTCGAGCGGGTTCAGCACGACGGGGCCGGCTTCGAACGTCTCGATCGTCAGCGTGCCGCCCTTTGACATGGCGTCGCGCGCGTTCAGTGCCAGGTTCAGCACCGCTGCTTCCAGCTGGCCGGGATCGGCATAGACACGCGGCGCATTCGGCGCGATTTCGATCGGGATCGCGATCTGCGGCCCCAGGGTGCGCCGCAGCGTATGCCCGACATCGTTCAGCAGGTTGGTCAGGTCGAGCGCCCGCGGCTTCAGCACCTGTTTGCGTGCGAAGGCCAGCAGGTGGTGCGTCAGGCGGGCCCCGCGCTCGCCCATGCGAAGCGCGCCCTCCGCGCATTCCCGCATTTCCGGCTGGTCCGCGATCTCGTCCAGCAGCAGCTCCAGGCTGCCCATCATCGCTTGCAGCAGGTTGTTGAAATCATGTGCGATCCCGGCGGTGAGCTGGCCGATCGTGTCCATTCTCTGCTGATGGCGGAGCTGCTCCTCCAGCTTTACCTGATCCGTGACGTCGCGCAGCACGCCGATCGTTTGCGCCGCCTGGTTGTCCTGCACCGGACGGAAAGTGGGCTCCAGCAGCAGGTCCCGGCCATCTTTCGTAGTGCAGCGTAGTACCCGTCGCGTCAGCGCATGGGCGGTGGCATGCTGCAGCCGGCCTGGTGGGTCGTCGGGATGCAGCAGCGTCTGCAGCTTGCGTCCCAACAATTCCGCCGGTGCGTAACCCAGGATGCGCGTCGCCGCTCCCGAGGCGTACAGGATGGTTTCCTCGGCATCGAGCAGGATAATGATATCATTGGCATTGTCAGCGATGAGGCGGAACAGCGCGCTGTCGTGCCGGAGCTCTTCCTGCACCCGCGCGAGGGCGACCGCACGGCTCACTGCACCGGCGAGGTCGTCCCAGAATGTGTCGGACTTGCGGATATATTGCGAGACACCGTGGCGGATTGCCTCGGCTGCCACATTCTCGCTGCCCATTGCGGTGACCAGCACCACGGGCACCGGGGGATTGGTCTCGTTGGCGACCTGCACGACGTCCCAGGCGCTGCCGTCGGGCAGCCGGTAGTCCAGCAGCAATGCGGCGAACTCGCGCTGGCGCAGCAGCGCCTTGGCCTGGTCGACCGAGTTGGTTACCTGCGGCAGGAAGCCAGCCCGCAGCAGGGTGCGGCGCTCGAGTTCCGCCGTCTCGGCAGTGTCTTCGACGATCAGCACGCGGCCGCCTTCGGGCCGGCTCACGCTGCGAGGTCCGCCTGATGGGGGGCAAGGCTGACGATCGAGACGAAGAGTCCGAGCCGCTTGATAGCCTCGATGAAGCCCTGGGCTTCGATTGGCTTGGTGACGTAGACGGAGCAGCCCAGGTCATAGCAGCGGCTGATTTCGCGCGGGTCGTCGGTGGTGGTCAGCATGATCACGGGGATCTTGCGCGTTGCGGGCGCGCTCTTGATCTCGCGCAGCACGTCCAGGCCGTTCATGCGGCCGGGCATGTTGATGTCCAGCAGCACCAGCAGCCGTTCCGGCCGAGCCGCGGGTTGCAGGCCGTTGCGCCCATACACGTAATCCAGGGCGTCGTCGCCGCGATGCACGATCACCACCGGGTTGCTGACCCCGCCGCGGCGCAGGTTGCGACGGATGAGCTCGCAGTGACCCTCATCATCATCAACCACCAGGATGGTCATCGGTTCGCTCTCCGTCAGCATGGCGGGTGCTCCTCGGGCCGGTGATGGGGCAGGGTGAAGCGGAAGATGGAGCCGCTGTTGGGCGCATCGGTCGCCCAGATCGTGCCGCCCAGGCGCTCGACGATGCGCTTGATCGCTGCCAGGCCAATGCCGTCGCCGGACGCCCGTTCCGGGTGGAAGCGCTGGAAGACCTGGAACAGCCGCGTCTGGGCGTGCCGCGGGATGCCGATCCCGTTGTCGCGCACCGAGTACTGCGCAAGGCCGCCGACGACGGTGCCGTCGATCTCGATCTCCGGCGGGCGCTCCGGGTGAGCGTATTTCAGAGCGTTCTCGATCAGGTTGGCGAACACCTGGCCAACCGCCGTGGCGTCGCCCCAGGCAACCGGCAATGCACCCAGCACGATATGGGCTCCCGCGGTCTCGGTCGCGCGGCGCATCATGTCGAGCGTCGTCCCGGCGATTGCCCGGACATCGAGCGGGTCCGCCCGGTAGGCCTGCTGGCCGGTCCGGGACAGCATCAGCAGGGCATTGATCAACCGGTCGAATTTCCCGACGCTTGCGGCGATGAAATGCAGCGTGCCGGGAATGTCGTCGCGCACGATCGCCATCAGCTCCTGGGTCTGGGCTGCGGCCAGCGGCAGCCGCGCCACTGCCGTTTCGAGTTCGGCACAGCACAACTCCAGCTCCTTCGAGAAGCCCTGCAGGTTCACCAGCGGCGCCCGCAGGTCGTGCGAGACGATGTAGACGAAGCTCTCGACCTCCTCGTTCTTGCGGCTGATCTCAGCGTTCTTCTGGGTGATCTCGGCATTGGCGCGACGCAGCGCATGGTTGGTGGCGGCGAGGGTGGCGTTAACTTGCCGCAGTTCGGCGTCTGCACGTTTGCGTACACTGATATCGGTGATTGCGGCCAGGACGCTCGGCCCCTCGGCGGTCACCACCGGCCGAAGCCCCACCTCCATGGGGATCTGGCTGCCGTCCTTGCGCTGGCCAAACAGGTCGCGTCCGGCACCCATCGGGCGTGACAGGGGGCCGGCCATGAAGCCGTCGCGGAGAGCGACATGGCCGTGCCGCAGGCTCGCCGGCACCAGCATCTCCAGCTTTTCGCCGATCAGCTCCTCCCGCCGGTAGCCGAACAGCCGCTCCGCTTCGGCGTTCACCAGCGCGATGGTGCCATCCTGGCGTACCAGCAGCATAGCGTAGGGCGCGGACTCTACGACGTTTCGGAACAGGCTCTCCTCGTTCCCAGGATCAGTCTGCGCCAGCGCGTATCGGGCGTGGTTGCGGTCGTCCAGGTCCATGCGTCAGCCCTTGGCCTCCGTGGTCGCAATGGCGCCATTCTGGCAACCGCCCTCAAAGCGCATAACTGGTGCCGACCTCTCTGAGCACACGGGTAGAAGGCGATTAAACACTCTTAATGGTAGTTATGTTCGTGTAATTATACAACCTAAAGATGCAACATTGACAAGCTTCGTACCGCAAGCTGGTTTGGCGGCCGCATTGGCCCAAAATGTGCGGTATGATCGCCTTCGCCGACCTGCTGGAGCGCCTGGTCTTCACCCCATCACGCAATGCCAAGGTGGCGCTGCTGCGGCGCTATTTCGCGACCGCCCCCGACCCCGACCGTGGCATCGCGCTGGCCGCCGTCACCGGGGAGCTGGGCTTCACCGCCGCCAAGCCGGGTCTGATCCGAGATCTGGCTGCCGCTCGCACCGACCCGGTGTTGTTCGACTGGTCGTACGACTATGTGGGCGATCTGGCCGAGACGGTGGCACTGATGTGGCCCGTCTCGCCCACCAACGCGCCGCCGCCGTCGCTGCCCGAGGTGGTGGAGGCATTGGAAACCGCCCCCAAGGCCGCGTTGGCCGGCATCGTTGCAGGCTGGCTGGACGCCGCAGACGCCTCGACCCGGTTGGCGTTGCTCAAGCTGATCACCGGCAGTTTGCGGGTCGGCGCCTCGGCGCGGCTGGCCAAGCTCGCACTCGCCGAGATCGGCGGGATTACCGCCGACGAGGTGGAGGAGGTCTGGCACGGCCTCGCGCCCCCCTACGCCCCGCTGTTCGCCTGGCTGGAGGGCAGGGGCGACCGCCCCGATCCGCTGGACGCGCCGGTGTTCCGTCCGCCGATGCTCGCCCACCCGCTGGAGGCATCGGATATGGCCGTGCTGCAGCCCGAGCACTGGCGAGCCGAGTGGAAATGGGATGGCATCCGGGTCCAACTCGTCGCCACGGCGGGCGGCAAGCGGCTGTTTTCCCGCGGGGCCGAGGACATCTCAGGCGCATTCCCCGAAATCCTGGAGGCGATGGACTTCAACGCCGTGCTCGACGGGGAACTGCTGGTGGTGCGTGAGGGCGTCGTGGCGCCGTTCGCCGACCTGCAGCAGCGGCTCAACCGCAAGGCGGTGACCGCGCGGATGATGGAGCAGTACCCGGCCGCCATCCGGCTTTACGACCTGCTATTCGAAGGCCATGAGGACGTCCGCGCCTTGCCGTTCGACGCACGACGGACGTGCCTGGAGGCCTGGTACGCGCGCACCAGGCCCCCGCGGATGGAGCTGTCGGCGCTCATCCGGTTCGCGTCGGTGGCCGAGCTGGGCGCGCTGCGGGATGGCGCGCGGGCGGCCTCCATCGAGGGGCTGATGCTCAAGCGTGCCGACAGCGCGTACGTCGCGGGGCGCATCAAAGGCCTGTGGTGGAAGTGGAAGCGCGACCCGCTGACGGTCGATGCCGTGCTGATGTACGCCCAGCGCGGCCACGGCAAGCGCAGCTCGTACTACTCCGACTACACCTTCGGGCTATGGCGGGGCGACGAGCTGGTGCCGGTGGGCAAGGCCTATTTCGGCTTCACCGACCAGGAGCTGGCGTTCCTTGACCGCTGGATCCGCAACCACACCACCGCTCGGTTCGGCCCGGTGCGGGAGGTCGAGAAGTCCCTGGTGCTGGAGGTTGCCTTCGACGCGGCCCAGCTCTCCACCCGGCACAAATCCGGCGTCGCGATGCGCTTCCCCCGGATCGCCCGCATCCGTACCGACAAGCCGGCGGCGGAGGCGGACCGGCTGGAAAGCCTGATGGCGCTGGTGGAAAACCGTGCGGAGCCGGCCTCGGTCGACTGACCCGCAGGCGGCACGGGGCGATCGCTTGAGGGCAGGCTCCGGCACAGCCTTTGGAAATTCATCCAGCAGAGCAACTCAGCGACGACAGGAAGGGTACAGGGGCGGAGCCATTTGGGGGGGCAGAGCAACGCCCTGATCCTTCCTGCCTGCAAGCGATCACGCTGGCATGCCGCGCATCGATTGACCTGCCCGCCGTCGCATGGTCCGCTTGTGCTGGAAAAGCAGACGGGTGGAGCGGATGGCCCTGGTTACCAACGCGACGAAGCGGCGCCTGGCGGATGGCAAGATCGCGCTGGGCTTCGGCGTGCATCACCTGCGCACTGTCGCCGCCCCGATCCTGGCTGCCGCCACCGGCCATGACTGGATGTTCATCGACGGAGAGCACGGCGCATTCACGGTGCAGGAGACCACCCAGCTCTGCATCGCCGCCCTGTCCACCGGTGTCACGCCAATCGTCCGGGTCTGTGCCGGCGCCATCGACGAGGCTACCCGCGCCCTCGACAACGGTGCGCTCGGGATCATCATCCCGCATGTGGACACGGGCAAGGAAGCCCGCCGCATCGCCGAGGCGTTCCACTACCCGCCGCAGGGCAAGCGAAGCTGGGGCGGCCCGCCGCCAATCTACGGCTATCGCCCCCCCGCGACCGCCGAGGCGCAGAAGGCGATCAATGCCGAGATCCTGACCATCGTCATGCTCGAAAGCCCCGAGGCCGTGGAGAACGCCAGCGACATCGCCGCGGTCGAGGGTGTGGATGTGCTGTTCATCGGCACCTCCGACCTGACGGCGGAGCTGGGGATTTCCGGCCAGATGGGCCATCAGAAGGTCATCGACGCCTACCAGGCCGTCGGCGACGCCTGCCGCAAGCACGGCAAGGTACTCGGTATGGGCGGGGTCTACGATGAGGAGAACGCGGCGCGCTATGTCGGCATGGACGCGCGGTTCATCCTGACTGGCGGCGACCACAGCTACATCATGACCGGTGCCGACCAGCGGGTGAGCTTTTTCAATGGGCTGCCGGCGATACCGACGGAACTGCCGAAGAAGCCAAAGCGGAAGAAATAGCCGCTCCGGGGACGGCATGGGCGGTCCAGCCGACGCTCGCAGGGTTCAGATGCAGTCGCATGATCGTCGTGTCATGGCTTGAAATCCGCACGGGAGGGTGGGCTCCTGGTGGGGACGGCCGACTTCCGATGTGCGTCCGCCACAGCTACCATGCCTCCGGGGTAAGGAGGAGCGCATGGGCAAGACAGCGGCGATCACCGGCGCGGCATCTGGCATTGGTCAAGCAGCGGCGCGCCGGTTGCTTGAGGCCGGCTGGACAGTCTTCGGCCTGGATGTGGCGCAAGGTCGGCTGGATGCCGTCGCACGCGACTTCGCAGATCATCGGGACCGGTTCAAGCCGATCGTCTGCGACGTGGCGGACGCGACCCGAGTGGTTGCCGCTTTTGCCGAGATCGGTCTTGTTTCGCCCTTATTGAACGCACTGGTGTGCTGTGCCGGCGTGTTGCGTTCGGGGTTGATGGAAGCCATGCCGGTCGAGGAATTCGACCGCGTGTTCAACGTCAATGCCCGCGGGACCTGGTTGTGCGCGCGCGAGGCGTTGCCGTTGCTACGCCGTGCCGCCGTGCCCGAGGATCCGTCGCGCATCGTGCTGCTGTCCTCGGTTGCGGCGCTGCGGCCGAAGATCGTCAGCGGTGCGTACGCGGCGTCCAAGGCGGCGGTCAGCCAGTTATGCCGGGTGATGGCGGCGGAATGGGCGCCGTCCGGCGTGCTGGTGAACGCGCTGGCCCCGGGAACGGTGGACACGCCGATGGTGCAGGCGATGGCGGATCCGAGCGTGGGGAAGGGATACCGGCCGTCAGGGGTGTCGCCGGTCGGGCGGATCGCGCAGGCGGACGACGTGGTGGATGTGATGATGTTCCTGCTGTCCGACGGTGCCCGCTACGTGACCGGCACGACGATCCCGGTGGACGGCGGCACGCAGGCGGCCTTCATCCCGCCGGGATCGCGCTGATGCGGTTGGCCGGCTGGCTGCTTGCCGCGCTGGTGCTGGCAGCCCTGCCCGCGCGAGCGCAGGGGCGGGTGCTGAACGTCTACAACTGGACCGACTACATCGACCCCAGGGCGCTGGAGCAGTTTACCGCCGAGACCGGCATAAGGGTCCGCTACGACGTGTTCGACAGCCTCGAGACGCTGGAGGGCAAGCTGCTGGCCGGCCACTCCGGCTATGATATCGTGGTGCCGTCGAACGAGCCAACTTTCTCACGGCTGATCCGGGCCGGTGCGCTGGCGGAAATCGACCGGTCGAAGGTGCCGAACTGGCAAAACCTCGACCCCGTTCTGATGCAGCGGGTCGAGACGTCCGATCCCGGCAACCGGCACGGCGCGATCTACTTGTGGGGCACGATCGGGATGGGGCTGATCCCGGACCGGGTGGCGAAGCTGGCGCCTGAGGCGCCACAGGACAGCTGGGACCTGCTGTTCAGGCCGGAGAATGCACGGCGGATCGCGGGCTGCGGCATTACCATGATGGATTCGGCGATCGACGTGATCCCTTCAGTGTTGAAATATCTGGGGAAGAACCCGGACAGCACGGACGCCGCCGACCTCGCCGCGGTCGAGCGCACGCTGATGGCGATCCGCCCTTATATCCGCACCTTCGCCAATGGTGGGGCGCTGGAGGCGCTGGCAAGCGGCGAGACCTGCCTGGTGCTCGACTACTCGGGCGACGTGGTGCAGGCGGCGGGGCGCGCGACCGAGGCCGGGCGAGGCGTGGTGGTGCGGTACGTGGCGCCGAAGCAGGGCGCCGAGGTCGGGTTCGACATGCTGGCGATCCCGGCCGATGCGCCGCACAAGGCCGAGGCGCTGGCGTTCATCGATTTCGTGCTGAGGCCGGCAGTCATGGCCGGGATCACGAACACAGTGCGCTACCCCAACGCGGTACCGGCGAGCGCGGCAATGATCCGTCCGGAGCTGAAGGCGGACACCAACGTGTTCCCGACACCGGACCAGATGGCCGGGTTCTTCACGATCGCCGCCGTGCCCCAGGCAGCCGAACGGGCGCGGACCCGGATGTGGGCACGCTTCAAGGCCGGGCAGTGAAGGCAGCGCCGCCGGATTTCCGGATTCACCCGCCCTTTCTTTCGGTTCGCCGATGACCCTGCAGATTACCGGTCTCGCGGTGCGCTACGGTCCAGTGACCGCGCTCGATCGACTGGACCTGACCGTCGCGACCGGTGAGTTGTTTGTCCTGCTGGGCGGGTCCGGCTCCGGCAAGACCACGCTGCTGCGGGCGATCGCGGGTTTCGTCCGGCCAGCCGAGGGCCGCATCCTGTTGGATGGCACCGACCTCGCGCCGCTGCCGCCGCACCGGCGGCCGGTCAACACCATGTTCCAGTCCTACGCATTGTTCCCCCACATGACGGTGGCCGGGAATATCGGCTTTGGCATGCGCCGGCGGGGGGCGAGCCGCGCCGCGATTGCCGCACGCGTAGCGGAAATGCTCACCTTGGTCCGGCTGGAGGGCTATGCGCAGCGCCGCCCGTATCAGCTGTCCGGCGGCCAACAGCAGCGGGTCGCGCTGGCCCGCAGCCTGGCGCCCAACCCGCGGCTGTTGCTGCTGGATGAGCCGCTATCGGCGCTCGACCGCGGCCTGCGCAGCGACACAAGGGGGGAACTCGTGCGGCTCCAGCGCAGCCTCGGCACCAGTTTCATCCTGGTCACGCACGACCAGGAGGAGGCGCTGACCATGGCCGACCGCCTCGGGGTGATGCAGGACGGCCGCCTGGCCCAGATCGGCACGCCGGCCGAGGTCTACGAGCGTCCGGCCACCCGGTTCGTGGCGGAATTCCTGGGTGCGGCCAACATTCTGCCGGGCACAGTACAGGCCGACGGCAGCGTCGATCTGCCGCAACTTGGCGTGCAGGTGCGGACAGGCAGGCCGGCGACGCCTGGGCGAATCTTGCTGGCACTGCGCCCCGAACGGCTGGTGGTGGGGGACGCGGGGACGCCGAACCGGCTGAGCGGGGTGCTGGCGGAACAGGCCTATGCCGGGGGGACCCTGACCTCCACGGTCCGCCTCGCCGACGGCACGCTGATCCGCACGTCCCAGGCCCTGCGTGACGGGTTCGGGTCGGTTCGACTGGCGATCGGGGGGCCGGTGACGCTGGGCTGGCAGCCCGAGGCCTGCATCCTGTTGCCGCCTGAATGAGGGCCGGCCGTACCTTCGTCCTGGCGGTTCCCTGGGCCTGGCTGTTGCTGTTCCTCGCCGCTCCGCTGGCGATCGTGACGTTGATCGCAGTGGCGGAGCCGGCTGACGGCGTGCCGCCCTACCGGCTGACCTGGACGCTCGACAACCTGCGGCTGGTCGCAACCGACCCGCTGTACCGCAACGCACTCGGGCTGAGCCTGAAGGTGGCTGCAGTCTCGACACTGGCCTGCCTGCTGGCCGGCTACCCGATGGCCCTGGCAATCGCACGGGCGCCGGCGCGCTGGCGGGAGACGCTGCTGTTGGCGGTGATGCTGCCGTTCTGGACTGGCTTCCTGATGCGGATCAACGCCTGGATCGGGCTATTACGCGACGATGGGTGGATCAACACCCTCTTGGCCTGGCTGGGAATTGGCCGCCTGCCGCTACTCTACACCGACGCCGCCATGTATGTCGGTATCGTCTACACTTACCTGCCGTTCCTGGTCCTGCCGCTCTACGCACGCCTGTCGCGGCTCGATCCGGAGCTGGAGCATGCCGCCGCCGACCTCGGTGCGCCGCCCTGGCGGGTGTTCCTGCGGATAATCCTGCCGCTGTCCCTGCCGGGCGTCTGGGCCGGCTGCGCATTGGTGTTCATCCCCGCCGTCGGCGAATACGTCATCCCCGAACTGCTCGGCGGCCCGCAGGCGCAACTGGTCGGGCGTGTGCTGTGGGGCGAGTTCTTCCAGAACCGGGACTGGCCGACCGCCGCCTCGGTCGCGGTGCTGCTGCTGGTTGTGTTGCTGGCCGTGCCGGCGTTGCTCGTCAGGGCATTGCGGCGATGAGCCGGGCTTTGGCGGGGTGGCTGGTCGCATGCTACGCCTTCCTGTACGCGCCGATTGGCTTCCTGATCGTGTTCAGCTTCAACGATGGGCGGATGGTGACCGTCTGGTCCGGCGCCTCCATGCGTTGGTATGTCGCTCTGGCACATGACCAGGCGCTGATCGACGCCACCCTGCTGTCCCTGCGGATTGCGGCTGTCTCCGCAACGCTTGCCGCGCTCGTCGGCACCCTGGCCGGCTACGCGCTGGCCCGGTTCGGCCGGTTCCGCGGCCGCGGTGCGCTGGAGGCCGCCCTCGCCGCGCCCCTGGTTCTGCCGGAGGTCATCACCGGCCTCTCAATGCTCCTGCTGTTCGTGGTGCTGGAGCAGCTGGTCGGCTGGCCGGCCGGGCGAGGTGCCACGACGGTGACCCTGGCACACGCCTCGGTCTCGGTCGCCTATGTTACGATGGTGGTGCGGGCGCGCCTTGCCGGCAGCTTCACGACGCTGGAGGAGGCCGCGATGGACCTCTATGCCCCGCCATGGCAGGCGTTTGCCTTCATCACGTTGCCGCTGATGGTCCCGGCGCTGGCCGCGGGCTGGCTGCTGTCCTTCACGCTGTCGATGGACGACGTCGTGGTGGCCAGCTTCACGAGCGGGCCAGGTGCCTCCACCCTGCCGATGGTCGTCTTCTCCGCCACCCGGCTCGGAGTCACGCCCGAGATCTATGCCCTGGCGACGGTCATCGTGACGGTGGTGGCGGCGGGCTTATGCGCGCTGTCGCTGGTCCGCCGGCACGCCGCGTGACGGCGACCCTGGCCACCGCGCCGAACCCACGGAGTCGAACCGAGTGAGCAACGATGCAGTCAGGATCGCGGTCGAGGGGAAGCACACGGTCTCCGGCCTGCTGCTGATGCCGGCGAGCGCACGCGCCTGTCTGGTCCTGGCACATGGGGCGGGGGCCAGCATGACACACCCTTTCATGGCGGCGATTGCCGAGGGGCTGGCCGCGCGCGGTATCGTATCGTTGCGCTACCAGTTCCCTTACATGGAGGCCGGCTCGAAGCGGCCGGACCGTCCGGCATTGGCCCAGGCGACCGTGCGGGCGGCGGTGGCAGAGGCGTCTCGGCTGGCGCCGGGATTGCCGCTGTTCGCAGGCGGCAAGTCGTTCGGCGGCCGGATGACCTCCCAGGCGCAGGCGGGGGCACCGCTTCCGGGGGTGCGTGGCCTGGTGTTCCTGGGCTTCCCGTTGCATCCGGCCGGCAAGCCGTCCGATGACCGGGCGGCGCACCTGTCGGACGTGCAGGTGCCGATGCTATTCGTGCAAGGGACCCGCGACACGTTGGCGGAGCCGAGGCTGCTGGCACCCCTGATCGAAAGGCTAGGTGCACGGGCGAGGCTGGTCGCGATCGACCAGGCAGATCATTCCTTCCATCTTCCGAAACGGTCGGGCCGGACGGATCGCGAAGTGCTGGACGGAGTGCTGGATGACGTGGCGGCGTGGATGACCACCGCAGCCGAGGCCAATCCTTTTCCGGGTCCGAGTTGAAGGGGCCGCAAGCCTGCTCAGCCTGGCCCGCCGAACCGGCCGGCGCGGTAATCGGCATAGGCCTGGCGGATCTCGGCCTCCGAGTTCATGACGAAGGGACCGTGTGCGACGACCGGCTCATCGATCGGATCGGCGTGGCCGAACAGGAACACGGCATCCGTGGCGGCCTCGATCTCGACCGTATCGCCGTCGGTCAGCTCGACCAGCGTGGTGGCGGGGGCAGGCGTGCCCGCGATCGTCAGCGTCCCGCGCACGACGTAGAGGAACACGTCGCGTCCGCTCAACCCGTCGAAGCGGACGTGCCCGCCGGCGTTTGCCTCCACCGTGGCCATGAAGACGCCGGTGAGCGAGGGGATCGGGCCCTGCTGGCCCTGCCACTGCCCTGAGATCAGGGCGACGGCGGCACGGGCTTCCGGTGCAGCGATCACCGGGATCGCATCACGCTGCAGGCCGACATAGCGGGGCTGCGTCGATTTCAGCCGCGCCGGCAGGTTCACCCAGAGCTGCAGGATCTCCAGCAGGCCGCCGGTACGCTTGAACGCGTCCGGCGAGAGTTCCGCATGGACCAGGCCGCTGCCGGCAGTCATCCATTGCACGCCGCCGGCCCCGATGACGCTCTCATGGCCGGCGCTGTCGCGATGGGCGAGTTCGCCTGCCAGGATGAAGGTCACCGTCTCGAACCCGCGATGCGGATGCGGGCCGAACGGCAGGCCGTGGTTGCCAGGCCTGTAGCTCTGCGGCCCGTGATGGTTGAGGAACAGGAACGCGCCCAGCCGGTCCAGCGCCGGCCCCGGCAACGGCCGGTGCGTGATGAGATCGGCGATATCATCACGCAGTGCTGGATGCAGCCGCGCAACGGTTCTGGATGGCATGATCGAGGTTCCTTCGGCGTACGACGGCCTCGGGCCGGCTGCGATCATCCAACCTCCGTCGGACGGCAGCCGGCCGAGGGACTACCTCGTCCCAAATGGACCGAAGCCCGATTGGGACAAGGTTGCCAGCGTCTCCCTCAATGTGCCGGCGCTTGTGCCTTGGCATCCGGCAAGTCGGCCACCGCGTCCGCGCGCAGCACGATCGGCCCGCGAACCAGTACGAAGTAGGCGATGGCCGCGAACATCGCCATGCCTGCGCCGCAGTACAATGCCGGCACGAACGAGCCAGTCCCTTGCACGATCAAGCCGGTCGCCAGCGGGGCCAGCGATCCGCCGATATAGCCGCCGAAGTTCTGCAGCGACCCGAGCGAGCCGGTGCAGTTCGCCGGACCGACCACGGTGACCAGTGTCCAGGAATACGTCGTCGCGGCGGTGCCGAAGAACATCGCGCCCGAGAGGCAGGCGATCGCCACCGTGTTGCTGGGCACCAGCGCCGCCGCGATGACGAAGATCGTCTCCAGCACCAGCACGAAGCAAAGCGGCAGCTTGCGGCTCTGGATCGGGCTGACGCCGCGCCGTGCCAGGAAATCGACGAACCAGCCGGCCGACAGCGAGCCTGCCACGGCGAAGATGTAGGGGATGCCGGCGGCGATGCCGGTATGCGCCACGCTCATGTGGCGCTCGATCTCCAGGTAGCCGGGCATCCAGGAGTAGAACACCCATTGGACGTAGATCACGCCGAAATAACCGATCAGCAGGCCCCAGGTGGTGCAGGAACCGAACAGGCCGCCCCACTGGCGGAAAGTGATCTGCTTGATCTCGCGGGCCTGTTCGCCTTGCGACCGGTAGCGGTCCTCCTCATCGTTAAGGCCGGCCTGGGAGGGTTCACGATACATCAGGTACCAGACCACGCTGATGATGACCCCGAGCACGCCCATGACGATGAACATCCAGCGCCAGCCGAACCCCAGCATCAGGGCGGTCAGCACTGGCGCGGCAAGGCCGGTCCCCAGGGTGGAGGCGCCGTTGAAGATGCCGGTGGCCATGCCGCGCTCGCGGATCGGGAACCAGTCGCGCGCCACGCGGCCGGCGGAGGGGAACTGCGGTGCCTCGCCGATCCCGAGCAGGAGGCGCGCGACGAAGAACTGTCCCATGCCGGTGACGAGGCCGCACAGCATTTGCGCGCCGGACCAGAGTGCCAGTCCCCAGGCCAGCAGCTTGCGTGGACCCAGCCGGTCGATCAGCGCGCCGACCGGGAGTTGCGAGAAGGCGTACGCCCAGAGGAAGGCCGAAAGCAGTGCACCCATCTGGGCGATCGACAGGTTGAACTCATGGCGCACCAGCGGGTTTGCGATGGCCAGGGCGGCGCGGTCCATGGTATTGATGGCGCCACTGATGACCAGCAGGGTCAGGGCGGTGCGCTGGAAATGGCGCACGCGTGGCGTGGCTGGGATGCTCTCGGTCGTCACGGTCGTTTTCCTTCCCTGCGCAAGATGCGCTGGGATCGATGTTACAACCGATACCGTTCCGTGTCTCCCGGGGTACGAACCGATGCTGCAATGCACGTGGGGAAGGCGTTGGCGAGATGGGGCGCCGACGGCGTCGGATCGGATCCGGCACTGTCCATCCACGATTGTTTGTACTGAAACGATATGGTCGCGATCCCGTGGATCGGCCCTGGCACGCCTTACGCGCGGTGGTGTGTCATTCGAGAACGATCGGCAGGTGCACCTCCACTTCCAGTCCGCCCGATGGCACATTGCGCAGCGCGATGGCCCCGCCATGGCCACGGATCACCGCGCGCGCGGAGGTCAGGCCGAGGCCGACCCCACCCGTCGCTCTGTTGCGAGACCGTTCCAGACGATAGAATGGCGCGAACACCCGTTCGGCCATCTCGGGAGGGATGCCCGGTCCTTTGTCCCTGACCAGCACACATAGATTTCCGGTCATGCACTGGAATTCGATTTCGGGTGCACCGCCGTATTTCACGGCATTGTCCACCAGGTTGGTGAAGGCGCGCTTCAGGGCAAATGGCCGCCCGCGGAACGTGGCATGTTCGGGACCGCTATAGGCGATTTCCGAACCCTGGTCGCTGTAATCGTCGGCGATCGTCCGCAGGAGTTCGGGGAAGTCGAACGTCGTGGTCTCCTCGTCCTGGACTTCATCGCGGAAGAACGAGAGCGCCGAGTCGATCATCGCCCGCATGTCGTCGACGTCGCGGAAGAAGCCGGCCTGCTGCGCTTCGTTCTCCACGAACTCTCCGCGCAGGCGCATCTTTGTCAGCGGCGTCCGCAAATCATGCGAGATCGCAGCCAACATCGCGGTCCGGTCGTCGACGAAGGTCTGGATCTGCGCCTGCATGGCATTGAACGCGCGGACGGCGTCGCGCAGCTCCTGCGGCCCGGCCTCCGCGATCGACGATGCGCGGGGATCGGTGCCGAAGCGGCGAAGCGCGGTCGCGAAGTTCCTGATCGGACGCGACAGCTGATAGGCGGCGAGCGCCGAGACGCAGGCGATGGAGACGATCAGGAACGCCAGGGCGATTGCGATCCGGATCGGACGGCTGAGGCCCCAGGTCCGGTTCGGTACGAAAAAAACTGCCCAGCTGGCGTCATCCAGCTCGATCGCTAGGATGTGGGGATAGGGCCGGTCAGGCATTCCGTGGAGCACTGCCGATCCGGGTGGGGCGGGTTCTTTCGTACTGAAATAGACCACCCGGCGCTGGCGATCGATGGCTCGAAATCCCGGCAAGTGGTGCAGCGCTTCGATATGGGCGGCGTCTTCATGGGCCGCCGTGTCGACCAGCATTGCCGCAACGGGCGATGCGGCGGTGTCCCAGTTCACTTGCAGATCCGAGCTCGAAGCGGCATCGGCGATGGCCGGTCGTGCCTCGGCCGGCGCGGCTTCGATCGCGCGCAACAGGGTGCCGGCCTGCTGCGGCAGTCCCGACTGTTCGAGCGGAGGACGGCTCCACACGCCCGCGAATTCGGCGAACAGGCCGTTCAATCCAATCGTGATAGCCGCCGCCAGGGCAATCGTCAGGGCGAAGCGCCGCCCGATCGTGTCGCGCATCCATGGTTTGCCTGTCATCCGCGCTGCACCGCCGGCATGAAGATGTAACCGCCGTTGCGCACGGTGCGGATCAGGGATGGCGCCTTGATGTCGGCTTCCAGCTTGCGCCGCAAGCGGCTGACCTGCACGTCGATGCTGCGATCGAAGGCATCGTGCGAGGCGCCATGGGCGAAATCCAGCAACTGGTCGCGCGTGAGCACACGTTGCGGATGTTCGGCAAAAGCCAGCAGCAGGTCGAACTCGGCGCCGGACAGAATCATCAATGTGTTGTCGGCGGACCGCAGCTCCCGCCGCGCCACGTCGAGTTGCCAGCCATCGAAGGCCAGCACTGGCCGGGTCATGGTACTGGCCGGTGCCGCGGGCAGGTCCGACGTGCGCCGCAGGACGGCCTTGACGCGTGCCAGCAATTCCCGGGCATCGAATGGCTTGACCACATAGTCGTCCGCGCCAAGCTCCAGGCCGACGATCCGGTCGGCGTGATCCGCCATCGCAGTGAGCATGATAATCGGGATATTGGAGGACGACCGCAATTTCCGGCACAGGCTGAAGCCGTCCTCGCCCTGCAGCATGACATCGAGGATGACCAACTCGATCGCCTCGCGCCGGAGGGCGAGGAACATGGCCTCCCCGTCGGCTGCGACGGTCACTTCATGCCCGTGCCTGCGGAAGAACGCCGTCAGCAGGCGCAGGATGTCCTCTTCGTCATCGACAACCAGGATATGCGGCACAGTGGTCATTCCCAACTTTAGCGTACGGTGGCCGGGGATTGATGTCGGGTCCCGGGGCGAATATTGCAGACCTGACACATCATGTCGCCGCGCCCATAAACCGCACATCAGGCGCGCACATGGCCACTCTACCTTCCGGTGCCATCGACACCGGAGACATCGTCTTGACGATACGCACTGCGAATACAAGTCGCGCCACTGCCCGCCCATGGCCGTCACGGACATCACCCCAGCCGGCCGTCATGCAGACGGTGGTTCGACGTGCGGCCACGACCGCCTCCGGCCTTGTCATCCTGCTCTCCCTGACGGGCGGCGCCAGGGGACAGGCGCTTGAAACCACGGCGACCCCGGTTGCCGAACCGCCAGAGTCGGCCTCATCCTCTCCAGCGGGACTGAAGATCGATCTCGGCCTGGGGGCAGCGCTCTCCCCCGCCTATGAGGGATCGAAGACCCTGCGAGGCTCGCCGATCCCTTATTTCAGCGTAACCGGGTTGCTGGATGATCGGGTCTCGATCTCGGCGGCTCATGGGGTCGCGCTCAACGTCATTGCCATCGGCGGGCTCAAGGCCGGTGTCAATGTGAACTACAGCCCCGGGCGCAGCCACAGCGACAGCGGCCGGGTCAACGGCTTGCCGGAAATTGCCGGCGCCGCCACGGTCGGCGGCTTCATCACATACGACTTCCGGCCATTTTCAGTCGGAATGGAAGTCAAGGACCGGCTGGGTCCCAGCCCGGGCGCCACCATGTCTTTTGGCGGTGACTACAGTTTTTCGCCAATCCGGCGGCTGCAGGTTTCGGTCGGGCCGAAGATCGTCTTCGCCGACCGCAACTATGAGCAGACCTTCTTCGGGGTCTCGGAGAGTTCCGCGATCCGCGCCACCCAGCTCGGCAACCCGATGCGCGCATATGACGCGACGCCGGGCATCAAGAACGTGGAACTTTCGCTGACCGCACGATACGCCATCAGCGAGCACTGGTCGGCGATGGCGCATGCCGGCTTGTCGGAACTGGTCGGGAGCGCCGCAAACAGTCCTCTGACGCAGCAGAAATTCCAGCCGACGATCGCGGGCGGAATCGTCTATCGGTTCTGATGGAAAGTTGGCGCATGGCAGGGGCGGTCGGCGGATTGCATCCGGGGAAGACCCCGGAGAACATGGAGGCGCATATGAGTGCCGACGAGTATTCCTTGTTCGAGCCCCCCGCGTTCGAGCAACATTTGCGGGACCAGTGCGAACAGCGCGTCGCCGACTGCGCCGATCGGGAGCTGGCCGTGTCGCTGGCACTGACGATTGACGGCCGCTGTCCGGCGACCCATGAGCCCCTCGTGCTGCGCGTGGTGGATGAACTGCTGTGCAATGCGATTGAGCACGGGCTTTACATGCGGCAAAGCGGGCGCATCGCCATCCGTGTCGCCACGCTCCCCGGGGTCGGCATCGAGGTCGTGGTGAGCGATGACGGCTGGGGGTTCGAGCGCGGCCCCGTCCTGGACGGCAACGGCTTCGGCCTGCTTCGCCTGCTCGGCGAGGTCTCCGTAACCGGATCGAAGTCGCCGTTCCCGCGCGGCGCCTGTGTTGCGGTCCTCATGCCCCTGCGTCATTGCGTATTCCGGTACCTCTCGGAGAGCGAGGCAGGCCGGCGGTCCTGGGCGGGGCAGTGAGGCCGGGTACGGGGAGCGTGCCGATTCAGGTGGAGCGGCGGCGTCCGCTGGTGCCGGGATTCGTCTGACGCTGGCTGCGTTGCGCGTCGCGGTCCTAGGCGACATCCGGTGGCAGGGTGGCGAATGGGTCGTGCAGCGAGATGCCGAATCCCTGGAAGTGGCGCAGGTTCCGGGTCAGCACCGTAAGGTCGTGGATGTGTGCCGTCGCCGCGATTGCCAGGTCGGCGAAACCCGGGGCCAGGCCGACGCCGCGCGCACGGTCTGCCAGGGAGCCGAGGGCGCGGGCGGTGGCGACGTCCAGCGGCAGGATCCGGGCGCCGTAGAGGTGCAGCAACGTTTCCAGCCATGCGGTGAGGCGGTCGGCCTTGCGGGCGGCGCCGGTGCGGCGAGCCCTGGCGATGCCTTCCTCCACCTCCGCCACGGTGACCGCCGAGAGGTAGAGGCGCGTGCTGTGCCGGTCCATCCAGTCTTCCAGTGCCGGCGTCGGCTGGGCCTTGGTGGGGGCAGCGGCCGAGATGACGTTGGTGTCGACCAGGTACACGCGGTCAGAGGTCCGTGTCGCGCGGGGAGCTCTGATCGCGGTCCGGCAGGTCGCCCGGCTCCAGTGGGGCGGCCATCAGCAGGCGGCCGAAGGAGGGGACGCGCGACAGACGCTCCCATTCCTCGAAGCTGAGGACGACGGCCTCGCGCTTGCCGTGCCGGGTGATGATCGAGGGGTTGCCCTGGCGGGCGCTGTCGATCACGGCAGAGAGGGTGGCTTTGGCGTCTCGGAGTTGGATTTCTTGCATGGGATTGCCTGGGAGTTTTGCAACTACTGTAGTCATAATGGTATCTCCGGCGCGCTGGCTCAAGCGGAAGGCGGCTTTCTGGCCCTTGGGCGGTCGGGCCTGGCGTCTTCGACAAGACGCGCTGCTGCGAAGTCCCCCGAGATCGCCCTGGGCGGGGCCGGCCGGCAGCACGGAAATGGTTTGAAGCACCTGACGCCGACGCATTTGATGGAGACGTCATGCTGCATTGGTGCGGGCAGGGCGCCTGGCGGTGGGGGAGTCACACGCTCTCCCCCGGTGTCGCTAGCTAATCAATCTGTCCGGTTTTCGTAGCTCATGATCTGTCCGCTTCGTTCTTGTTCTGATCTGGGGCATGCCCCA
>JARLIJ010000163.1 GCA_031291795.1 Acetobacteraceae bacterium
CTTGATCGGCTGGCGGCACCGGGGCTATATGCCGCCTCCCAATCGGCCGGGGCTGTAGCTCAGTTGGGAGAGCGCCTGAATGGCATTCAGGAGGTCAGGGGTTCGATTCCCCTCAGCTCCACCATTGGCCCGGTTAAGGGATTGATTTTACTGCGAATTACCGGAATGTTCGCCATGCTCCACGGGGACGGCGGTACTGCGGCCGACGCCGGCCTTAGGGTTTACGATCGCGACCAGCGCGCTACGGCCTAACAGGGCCGCGCCGGCGAACACGCCGCCGCCAGGACCGACGCCGCCAGCAATATCGAGCGCGGCAATGCGAGTTGGTCCTCGCCCTTGCGCAATTCGGACGTCAGGACCGCGGTGGACGCCATCGTCAGCGCCAGCCCACCCAGCCGGCGGCCGGCCCGTGAGGCAACCAGCACACCGCCTGCGAACTCGCCCGCGCCGATCAGGCCCATGGCCTGCTCCGACAAGCCAAGATGGCTGGACAGTCGGCGGTATCCAGACAGCCCCAGCACCTTATCCGCGCCGGCGATGGCGAAGCCGAGGCCCAGCAGCGGAAACCAGAACGGGCGGCGGGATGCGTGTGCCATGGTCAGAACCCCACTTCCTCGGCCAGATGGTCGCGCCACGCCTTGCTTGCCGCCGGCGCGAAGGGCTCGCCGGTGGCGGTATCGCGGATCTCAGGCGCGCTTTCCGGACGCGATTGCACGGCCGCGCGCGCAGCGGCGAGCGCCTGATCCGTGGTCTCGAAGGTCTGGACGTCGGTACGGTCCAGGCGCAGCTCATCCGCCATCGCGGTCACTCCGTCGGGTGTCGCCAGCCCGACGAGAACGCGACGCGGTTCGTTCGGTTGCCGAAGCCCGGGGAGAGCAGGGCGCTACGGGATAAGGACGGTGCTGCCGGTGGTCTTGCGGGCTTCCAGCGCGATATGGGCCGCGGCGGCATCCTTCAGCGGGAAGGTCTGGTTGATCTGGATCTTCACGACGCCCTTGCCGACGACGTCGAACAGGTCGGTCGCGGCCCGCTCCAGGTCGGCACGCTTGGCGGTGTAGGTCGCGAGCGTCGGCCGGGTGAGGTACAGGCTGCCTTTGGCGGCCAGCAGGCCAAGCTCGACCGGCGGCACAGGTCCGGACGCGCTGCCGTAGCTTGCCATCAAACCAAGCGGGGCGAGGCAATCGAGGCTGGTGAGGAAGGTGTCCTTGCCGACGCTGTCGTAAACGACCGGCACCATGGCGCCCGCGGTGATGCGCTTCACCTCGGCGACCAGGTTGGCATAGCCGACCACGGTATGGGCGGCGCCGTTGGCGTGCGCGATTGCCGCCTTCTGCTCGCTCGAGACTACCCCGATCACAGTGGCGCCGAGATGCTTCGCCCATTGGCACATGATCAGCCCGACGCCACCGGCCGCGGCATGCACGACGATCGTGTCGCCGGCCTTCACCGTGTAGGTCCGCCGCAGCAGGTATTGCGCGGTCATGCCCTGCAGCATCATCGCGGCGGCAGTCTGGAAGCTGATCGCCTCCGGCACCTTCACAAGGCGGTCGGCAGGGATCACCCGCTCCGTGGCATAGCCGCCGATCGGGCCGGCATAGGCCACGCGGTCGCCGGGCGCGACGGCCACGACGTTGGGCCCGACTGCCGTCACGGTACCGGCGCCTTCCTGGCCGATCACCAAGGGCATGTTGGGCGCCTTGTAGAGACCGGTGCGGAAATAGACGTCGATGTAATTGAGGCCGACGGCCTCCTGCTTGATCAGGGCTTCGCCCGGGCCGGGTTCCGGCGTGGGCACATCCTCCCACTTCATCACCTCGGGGCCGCCGTTGACGTGGATGCGGATGGCCTTCGTCATGGTGTTCTCCATTAATGGCATACCGGCGCTGTACCCGATCAGATCAGCGCGGCACCCGGGTGTTCATGGGCCAACAGCCAACGCTTGGTGGTCAACCCGTCGCCGCCGGAGTAGCCGCCCAGATGCGTGGTTGCAACGACGCGGTGGCAGGGAATGATCAGAGGGATGGGGTTGCTGCCGTTCGCCTGGCCGACCGAACGAGCACTGCCGCCGGCGACGGCGGCGATCTCCAGGTATGACCGGGTCGCCCCGAACGGAATCTCGCACAGCGCCTGCCAGACGCGTTGGCGGTACGGCGAGCCGGCCGGCGCGAGCGGAAGGTCGAACTCGGACAGCTCGGCGTCGAAATAGGCGTGGAGCTGGTCTCGGGCGCGGCACAGCAGAGCGGTCTCCTGCTGATCGCGGCCCCAGCCCCAGTCAACCGCAACGACCGCCCCGTTTTCCTCGGAGACAGTGAGATCACCTATCGGAGTATGCAGCGATAATTGGGGCACGCTTGGCCGTCCCTGCCATCGACGATGATGGCAGACCGGTCGTTGCCGCCTGTCAAGGTGCCCGTAACGGGAGCGACGAACAAAGGCCTGGCCGGCCGACCTTCCGGACACGCGCAACCGGTCTGTAACAACACATTGCAGTTGCAACAATGATCTTTGAGAGTCTTTTTGGTTGGGCTATTCTGGCTATACTCTGCTATAAGTAGCAAACGATCGGTCGACCACTGCAACGGCGAGCCGTTCTCCGTGCCCGCAGCTCATCTTGATCGCGAGCGCAACATTTGCGCGAGGACCTGCGGATCAGTCACCGGCAGACCACAGACGCTCCGGCGGCATAGATAGGCGACGGCGCTTTCACGGGCTAGGCGGCCATGGGCCGGGTGCGTTACTGCCAGCGTGTGGGTGCCAGCAACCTGCTGCAACACCACGGCGGGATATGGGCTTGCGCGTGCCGCCGCGACCAGCGCGTGGCGCCCTGGGTCGTCTTCTGGACCCGCAACCACCACGCTTGCGGCCTCTTCCAGCAGGTCGGTTGCCGCCAGGATTCCCGGCATGCCGGACAGGGCGCGTGGGTCGCCTGAACAGGTGCGCAGCAAGGCCTCGGTCCGGTTGCGCCAGTCCGGTTCGCCGGTCAGGTGGGCGAGACGTGCCAGGACCTCAGCCATGACGGCCATGCCGGATGGCGTCGCAGTGTCAGCGGTGACCCGTGGGCGCCCGAGCGGCACATCCGTCGCGTCGGAGGCGGTGATGAAGTAGCCCCCCAGGCCATCGGCAAAGCCCTGGTCAGCCGCGTTCACCAGCCGCAGGGCGGCTTCCAGGTAGGCATCCCGACCGGTTGCCTCGAACAGGCTGAGCGCCGCGCGCGCCATGCAGGCCTGGTCGTCCAACAGCCCGGCGGCGGAGATACGGCCGCGCCAGGCATGGGCGATGCGCCCGCCCGGTCCCGCCATCACCGCTTCGACGAATGCGAACGCCTCGGCCGCGCGGTCGATCCATGCCGGTTGCCCGAACACTGACGCAGCGCGCACCAGGGCCGCGATCGCCAGCCCATTCCAGTCGGCCAGCACCTTGTCGTCGCGACCCGGCCTGACCCGGTTGGCACGCACATCGAACAGGACCAGGCGAGCGGCTGCCAGTGCCGCTTCCTCTGCCGCCGTGCCGAACGGGGTGATGCGGCGGAGGATCACCTGCCCCTCCCAATTGCCGGCCGGCGTCACGTCATAGGCCTGCTTGAATGCCGGTGCCTGGGGGCCGAGCCGCTTGTCGATCTCGGCTTCCGTCCAGACATAGAAGCGGCCTTCCTCGCCCTCGCTATCGGCGTCCTCCGACGCTGCGAAGGCGGCGCGCCCGTCCACCGGCATGGCGGTCATGTCGCGCAGCAGCCAGCCCACGGTTTCAGCGGCACATTGCGCGTACAGCGGGTTAGGGCAGTCCGCGTGGGCCAGGCTCAGCAGGTCGAGGAGCTGGGCGTTGTCATAGAGCATCTTCTCGAAATGTGGGACCAGCCATTCGGAGTCGGTCGAATAGCGGGCATAGCCGCCGCCGAGGTGATCGTAGATCCCGCCTTGCGACATGCGCTGCAGCATCAGATGCAGCATGGCCTTGCCGTCGGGCTGGCCGGTGCGGAAGGCGTCCTGCCAGAGGAAGCGGAAGATCGGCGGATTGGGAAATTTCGGCGCGCCGCGCAGCCCGCCGAAGTCCGGGTCATTCAATTTCCGGTAGGCGGCGGCCACCGCGTCGAGCTGCGCTGGTGTGAGCAGGCCGCCTGGGGTCGCTTCGGCCTGATCCGCCATCAGTTGCCGTAAGGCCGCGATGTTCTTCGCGACGGCGTCCTGGCCGCTGTGCCAGGCGTCGGCAACGCCCTGCAAGACCTGGCGGAAGGAGGGGCGGCCCCAGCGGGGTTGCGGCGGAAAATACGTCCCACCCCAGAATGGCGCGCCTTCCGGGTTCAGGAACATGGTCAGCGGCCAGCCGCCTTGCTCGCCGAGGCCCTGCAAAGCGGACATATAGAGATAATCGATGTCCGGCCGCTCCTCGCGGTCCACCTTGATGTTGACGAACAGCCGGTTCATCAGCGCGGCGGTCTCGGGATCCTCGAACGATTCATGGGCCATGACATGGCACCAATGACAGGCCGCATAGCCGACCGAGAGCAGGATCGGCTTGCGGTCGTGGGCTGCCTCGGCGAGGGCATCCGGCCCCCAGGCGCGCCAATGCACCGGGTTGCCCGCATGCTGCAGCAAATAGGGCGACATCTCCCGGCCGAGGCGATTGTCGGGCATGGACATGGATTGGACCCCTGATTGCCAGCTCTTGCACGCCACATAAGGACGGCATCCGTTGCTGTCAGGGTTCGCCACCGACGCAATCGACGATAGAACGACACCGGAAAACCTGAGGAGACCCATGGATCACGCGTTCGACGTCGTCGTTGTAGGAGGCGGTCACGCTGGCTGCGAGGCTGCGGCCGCAGCCGCGCGGGTGGGTGCGCGCACGCTGCTGCTGACGCATCGCCTCGAGACGATCGGCGAGATGTCGTGCAATCCGTCGATCGGCGGGATCGGGAAGGGCCATCTGGTGCGCGAGATCGACGCATTGGACGGCGTGATGGGCCGTGTCGCCGACGCCGCCGGGATCCACTTCAAGGTGCTCAACCGTAGCAAGGGGCCGGCCGTGCGCGGCCCGCGCGCCCAGGCGGACCGCACGCTGTATCGCCAGGCGATGCGCGCTTGCCTGGAAGCACAGCCCAACCTGACGCTGCGCGCCAGTCCGGTGGAAGACCTGGAACTGGATGCCGATGGCCGGATCGTCGCGGCGGTTTGCGCTGACGGAACGCGCATTCGCTGCGGCGCCTGCGTGCTGACCACTGGTACGTTCCTGCGCGGGATGATCCATATCGGCGATCGGCAGACCCCGGCCGGGCGGGTAGGGGAGGCGCCATCGATCGGCCTGGCCCACACCTTGACCCGTTTCGCCCTTCCGCTCGGACGTCTGAAAACCGGAACGCCGGCCCGGCTGGACCGGAGCACGATCGACTGGGATGGACTGGACGCCGATGTTGGCGACGCCGTGCCGGAGCCGTTCAGCACGCTGACAGCTCGCATCACGAACCGCCAGATCGAATGCCGTATCACCGCCACCACGCCTGCAACGCATGCCGTCATCCGCGAGAACCTGCACCGTTCCGCCATCCATGTCGGGAATATCGCCGGCGTCGGGCCGCGCTACTGCCCGTCGATCGAGGATAAGGTCGTGCGGTTCGCCAGCCGCGAGCGCCACAACATCTTCCTTGAACCCGAGGGCCTGGACGATCCGCTGGTCTATCCGAACGGCATTTCAACGAGCCTGCCGGAAGACGTGCAGCTTGCGTTGCTCGCCACGATCCCGGGCCTGGAACGGGCGCGAATGGTTCGGCCTGGCTACGCGGTGGAGTACGACTACATCGATCCGCGCGCGCTGACCCGGCATCTCGAACTGCGGGCGGTGTCGGGGTTGTTCCTTGCCGGACAGATCAACGGCACGACCGGATATGAGGAAGCCGCCGCCCAAGGCCTGCTGGCCGGGGTGAACGCCGCGCGGCTGGCCGGTGGAAGTCCGATGGTCTCGCTTGACCGCACCGAGGCGTATCTCGGGGTTCTGGTCGACGACCTGATCACGCAGGGCGTGGGCGAACCGTATCGCATGTTCACCTCCCGAGCCGAGTTCCGGCTGAGCCTGCGGGCCGACAACGCCGATCTTCGGTTGACGGCCAAGGGCATGGACTGGGGCTGTGTCGGGTCAGAACGGGCAGAGGTGTTCGAGGCGCACAAGGCCGCCTTGAGCGATGCGTTGCGGCGGGCTGGCGGGGAAGGGGGCACACCGGCGAGCCTCGGTTCGCTGGGCACCACACTGCGTGCCGACGGGCGATGGCGCTCCGTTCTGGAGTTGGCGGGCCGCAGCGAGCTGCCCTGGGAGACCTTGGCGGCGGCGTTTCCCTGGCTCCAATCGCTGCCGCCCCGTGTGGCCAGCCAGATCCAGACCGAAGCCCGCTACGCTGGCTACCTCCAGCGCCAGGAGGCGGATATTCGCAGCGTGCGGCGGGAGGAGGGCGTCTCGCTGGTCGGTGTCCCGTTTGCCGAAATCGGCGGCTTGTCCATCGAGGTGCGTGACAAGCTCGATCGTACCCAGCCGGCGTCCCTGGGTGCCGCGTCCCGCATCCAGGGCATGACTCCTGCGGCACTTGCTGCGATCTCGGCCTATCTGCGCAAGCGCGGAGCTGTTCCCGCGACGGCGGCCTATGGCGGATGAACGCCTCGCTCCACGTGGAGCATCGTTGAAACTCCAGGGCTTTCTGGAGCTCCTGGTGCGCTGGAACCGGTCGGTGAACCTGGTATCCCGCGCCGATGAGCCCGTGCTCTGGGAACGCCACATCCTGGACTCGCTGCAGCTTGTGCCGCTGATCCCGCCGGATGCAACCCGTGCCATCGATCTCGGAAGCGGCGCCGGATTTCCGGGGTTGGTGTTGGCAATCGAGACCGGATTGCCGTTCGACCTGATCGAATCCGACCAGCGCAAAGCCGCCTTCCTGCGGGAAGCCGCTCGGATCACAGGCGCGTCGGTACAGGTGCATGCAAGCCGGATCGAGAGCTGCCATGTCATGCCTGCACCGCTGATCACCGCTCGTGCGCTGGCGCCACTGCCGAAACTGTTGGCTCTGGCCGAACCGCATCTCGCACCAGGCGGGTGCTGCCTGTTCCTAAAGGGCGCAAACGCCAACATCGAATTGACGGCCGCCACGTCGGAGTGGCACATGCGCGTGGAGAGCGTGCCCAGCCGCACCGCACCAGACGCCGTCATACTGCGCGTTTCCGAGATCGCCCGTGTCAGATCCCCACCCTGAGTCCACCGCGTCCCACAAGCCGCGGATTTTCGCCGTCGCCAACCAGAAAGGCGGCGTGGGCAAAACCACGACCGCCGTCAACCTGGCCACCGCCCTGGCAGCAGCCGGCGAGACCGTCCTGGTGATCGACCTCGACCCGCAAGGCAATGCATCGACCGGGTTCGGGGTCGGACGGACCGAGCGGGAGACGGGGAGCTACAAGCTGCTGAGCGGGGACCATGCGCCGGACCAAACCGTGCGGGCGACCAATGTTCCCAATCTGTGGCTGATCCCATCAGAAGCCGATCTGGCCGGGCTGGAGATCGAACTGGTGTCAGTGCAACGGCGCGAGTTCCAACTGCGCACCGCGCTGGCCGCCTGGCGGAACGCGGCGCCGTACAGCTTCATCATCATCGATTGCCCGCCGAGCCTGGGACTGCTGACGTTGAACGCCCTGGTGGCGGCAGATGCCGTGCTGGTGCCGCTGCAATGCGAATTCTATGCATTGGAAGGAATCAGCGGACTGATGCGCACCATCGAATCGGTCCGACGGCGGCTCAATCCGACTCTGCGGCTGCAAGGCGTCGTGCTCACCATGTTCGATCGCCGCAACAATCTGTCAGAGCAGGTCGCCGCCGATGCGCGCGGATTCTTCGGTGAATGGGTCTACGACACCGTGATCCCACGAAACATCCGGGTCTCGGAAGCACCAAGCCACGGCAAGCCGGTGCTGCTCTACGATTTCCGTTCCCCCGGCTCGCAAGCCTATGTCGGACTCGCCGCCGAACTGCTGAAGCGCGAAGGGCGAAGCCCCGTCGTCGCCCCAGGAGCTGCCTGACCATGTGTGCCAAGGAAGTCGGCCCCCGCCTCGGTCGCGGCCTTGCAGCCCTGCTCGGCGACATCCAGATGCAGCCACAGGCCGAGGTACTCGCCGGTGTGCGCCATCTGCCCATCGACCTGCTGGATCCCAACCCGTTCCAGCCGCGCACGACCTTCGACGAGACAACGCTCGACGAATTGGCCAATTCGATCCGCTCCCACGGCATCTTGCAGCCGCTGCTGGTACGGGCACGGGCCGACACACCGGAGCGCTACCAGATCATCGCCGGTGAGCGGCGTTGGCGCGCCGCCGCCCTGGCCGGTCTGCACGACGTACCGGTCCTGGTGCGGGAGATGACCGACAGCGATGCTGCCGCCGCCGCCCTGGTAGAAAACCTGCAGCGTCAGGACCTCAATGCGATGGACGAAGCCGAGGGCTACCAGCGGCTGATCCACGAATTCGGCCTGACGCATGAGTCGATGGGCGACGTGGTCGGGAAATCGCGGGCCCATATCGGCAACATGCTGCGGCTGCTGCGCCTGCCCGAACGCACCAAGGCGGCGGTGCGCACGGGAACGCTTACCTTTGGGCACGCAAGAGCGTTGCTGGGCCATGCCGCGCCGGATGCGGTGCTCGACCAAGTCGTTGCCCGGGGTCTGTCGGTCCGTCAGACCGAGACGCTCGTGTCACGGCAGAACGTGGTCCGGGAGCCACCCGCACCTCAACCCGCGAGCAGCGACACACGCAGCCTGGAGAAGCGTTTGGCGGATATCCTGGGCCAACGCGTGGAGATCAGCGTTACAAGCCGCGGCAATGGTGCGCTGACCATCCGCTTCAGTGACATGTACCAGCTTGAAGCACTCGTGGACCGACTGGGCGGGAATTAGGCAGCGAGCACGCCGTGCCGCCGTAAAAACCCCAGCAGGGGTAACAGCGGCAAGCCCAGAATGGCGCTGTGGTCGCCGATCACCGCTTCGAACAGCTGGATGCCCGGTCCCTCAAGCCGATAGCCACCAACGCATCCGGCAACGGCATCGCCTTCCTGCTCGACATATGCATCGAGGAACGCCTGCGAAAGCGCACGCATCGTCAGCAGTGGCTGCTCGACGTGCTCCCAAACCACTTCGTCGCCGACAGAGCAGACGACGGCCGTGACCAGGCAGTGCTGACGGCCGGCGAGTTGCTCCAACTGCGTGCGCAGGCCGGGTTTCGTGCCGGGCTTATCGAACCAGCGCTCATCGCAGACCAGAATCTGGTCCGACCCGATAATCAGCGCGTCAGGCTGGACACGGCCGATAGTCTCGGCTTTGAGGCCAGCCAGGCGCAACGCCGCGGTCTGCGGTGTCCATCCTTCGCTCTGGGCCGTACGCTTCACCGCAGCTTCGTCGATATCGGCAGGGCAAACCCCGAAGTGCAGGCCGGCAGCCGTCAACAGCGCGCGACGAGAGGCGGACGCGCTCGCCAGCACCAGGCGCGGCATCGGCGCCTGGAGGGTCACGCTGGCTTGGGTGCGGCGGCAGCCCGTCGACGTTCATGCCAGGCTTCCATCAGTTGCAGGACCGTGGCCGCCGTCTCCTCAATGGAGCGCCGGGTCACATCGATCACCGGCCAGCCTCGACGGGTGCAGAAGCGCCTCGCCCAAAGAAGTTCAGCCTTCACCGCTTCCTCATCGACATAGTCCGTGCTGTTCGCCCGGACGACGCCGCCTGCGGTCGCCGAACCGATCAAGCGCAGCCGATGACGCCGAATGTCGATCAGCGCATGCGATTCCAGCGTCAGGCCAATCACGGGGCACTGGACGTCGTCGAGACCCGGCGGTTCCGGCAGGTTCGGCACCAAAGGCACGTTGGCGGCCTTGATCCCCCGGTTGGCCAGGTAGAAACAGGTCGGTGTCTTGGAGCTGCGCGACACACCCACCAGCACAACGTCTGCTTCCGCCAGCCCTGGCTGGGACTGACCGTCATCATGCGCCAGCACGTAATGCATGGCGTCGATGCGCTGGAAATAGTCGGCATTGAGCACGTATTGCCGCCCTGGCCGGGCCGAAGCCTGCTCGCCGATATAGTCCTGCAGCAGGTTCATCACCGGATCGAGCACATTCACGATCGAGACGTTCAGCCGTCGGCATGTCGTCTCCAGGTCGGCACGCAGGGCGCGATCCACCAAAGTGGAGAGCACCGGCCCGGGTTCATGCTCGATGCCCTCGAGGACGCGGTGCAACTGGAAGCGCGTGCGGATCAGACTCCACCGGTGATAAGCGATCTGCGCCTGCTCGAACTGAGCGGTTGTCGCCCGCGCGATCGCATTCAAGGTCTCACCGGTTGCATCGGAGACGAGATGCAGGTTGATCCGCTGGATGTTCATATGCGCAGGATAGCGGGGATAACCGGGACGGAAAGCGGATTCACATGGTCGCCGCAGGAAACACGGGGATAACTGGCCTTCTAGGGGGTACGGGGCACAACAATTGATGGGTTGTCGACAGGTCCTGGGTAACCCAATGATTTGCCGGAAGCTCAAGGCCTTGGGGCAGGCTGTACATGTGGACGAAGGGACGGGAACTGCTCCGGAACGGGGGTACCCCGTTGTCCACAGGCCCTACTGGCTACCCCAACCTTCTTAAGAATCCTCTTCCTTGTTAAGGGTGGGCGATGGACGCTTTTTCGAAGCCGCTGCTCATGGTGCTGAACGGCACGCCAGTCTGGCCGCCACCGCTCTGGCTGATGCGCCAGGCCGGACGGTATTTGCCGGAATACCGCGCCATTCGAGCCGAAGTACCGGACTTTATCGCGCTCTGCCGCGATCCGGTCCGAGCGGCCGAGGTGACTTTGCAGCCGATCCGACGGTTCGGCTTTGACGCTGCCATCCTGTTCAGTGACATCCTCATCCTGCCGTGGGCGCTCGGCCATGGCCTGGCATTCAAGGAAGGCGAGGGACCGGTCTTGCCGAAGCTGCGTGATGCGGCGGGCGTGGCGGCCCTGGACCCCGCAAAGATGGCATCTGCGGTGGCGCCGGTCATGGAGACCGTGCGGCGCGTGCGTGCTGGTCTGGCGGCCGAAGGGTTCGACCACACGGCCTTGATCGGCTTCGCCGGTGCGCCCTTCACGGTTGCCTGCTACATGGTGGAGGGCGGCGGGTCCCGCGATTTCGCGGCAACACGCAGCATGGCTTACAGCGATCCGACGCTGTTCGGCGCGCTCATGGATGTGCTGGTGGAAGCGACAGTGGGCTACTTGTCTGCCCAGGCTGATGCGGGCGCCGAAGTCCTGATGCTGTTTGATTCCTGGGCAGGTGTCCTCGCGCCATCGCTCTTCCGCACCCATGTGGTTGCGGCGACGGCCAGGATCGTCGAGCAGATGAAGCGGCTGCATCCGGCGGTTCCCGTGATCGGCTTTCCGCGGCTGGCTGGCCTGATGGTGGCCGAGTACGCTGCACAGACTGGAGTGGACGCCGTAGGCATGGATACCGGAATGGATCTGACGAAAGCCGCGTCCATGGTGGGGGAGGGTGTTGCTGTGCAAGGCAACCTCGATCCGATGGCGTTGGTGGCCGGCGGGTCGGCCCTTCAGGCGGCCACGGCGGACATTCTGATCGGGCTGCGCGGCAAGCGGCTGATTTTTAACCTTGGGCACGGGATCGTCCCGCAAACGCCCCCTGCCCATGTTGCAGCCCTGGTGGAACAGGTCCGTGCGACCTAAGGTCGCGATCGTCCTGTTCAACCTCGGCGGCCCTGACCGTCCGGAGGCCATCAGGCCATTCCTGCTGAACCTGTTCAGCGACAAGGCAATCCTGCGGGTGCCGTTCTTCGTGCGCCCGATCCTGGCGCGCATCATCACCCGCGCGCGCCTGAAGCCGGCCACTGAGAACTACGCCCTGCTCGGAGGCAAGTCGCCGCTCCTCGACCTGACGCGGCAACAAGCGGTGGCGCTGGAGGCCACGCTGCCCGAGCTGGAGGCGAAGTGCTTCATCGCCATGCGCTATTGGCATCCGTTCAGCCTGGAGGCGGCCCGCGCGGTCGCCGCATGGCAACCGGATGAAGTGGTACTGCTGCCGCTCTACCCGCAGTACTCGACCACGACGACCGGCAGCTCGCTCACAGCCTGGCGGGAAGCCGCGGCCACTGTCGGACTGGTCGCCCGAACCACCACGTTGTGCTGCTACCCGACCGACGCCGGGTATGCAGCCGCGACTGCGGCGCGGGTCCGCGCTGCCTACGAGACGGCGCGCGCGGAACAGGGACCGGCCGCCAGGCTCCGGGTACTGTTCTCCGCCCATGGCCTCCCGGAGACGATCGTGCGCGCGGGCGATCCCTACCAGTGGCAGATCGAGCAAACCGTTGCGGGCGTCCTGGCGGCCTGGGATGAGCCGGATCTCGACTGGGCCATCTGCTACCAGTCGCGCGCGACGCCGCAAAAATGGATCCAACCAAGCACGGAAATGGAGATTGAAAGGGCTGCGCATGACAAGACAAGCGTGATCGTCGTGCCGATCGCCTTTGTTTCGGAGCACTCGGAGACCCTGGTGGAGTTGGATGTCGAATACCGGGATCTCGCGAAGAAACTCGGCGTCCCGGCTTACGTGCGCGTGCCGACGCAAAACGCCGATCCGGACTTCATCGCCGCGCTGGGAAATCTCGTCCGGCATGCCCGCGCGCATGGCCCGGGCCTGTGCAGCCATCTCAGCGGGCGGTTCTGTGCTGCCGCCCACCGGGATTGTCCGTTCGCCCTTGCCTCCGACGGAGACCGCAAATGAGCCTGACGATCGATGCCCTTGGTGCCGTCTACCCGTGGGTCAAAGCGCTCCATATCGTCAGCATGGTGGCCTGGATGGCCGGGTTGTTCTACCTGCCCCGGCTCTACGTCTACCACTGCGAGGTCGCACCGGGATCGGCCGAGAGTGAGCGGTTCAAGGTGATGGAGCGTCGCCTGCTCAAGCAGATCACGACCCCTGCGATGATCGCCACCTGGGTGTTCGGCATCCTGCTGGTGCTGACGCCGGGCGTGATCGATTGGACCTGGGGCTGGTGGCACCTGAAGCTGACGGCAGTCATCCTGATGAGCGGATTCCATGGCGCGCTATCCGGCTGGCGGCGGGCGTTCCTGGAAGATCGCAACCGGAAACCGCAACGGTTCTATCGCATTGCCAATGAGGTCCCGACCATCCTGTTGCTCGTGATCGTGATCATGGTAATCGTCCGGCCGTTCTGATCCCCCATTCTGAGCCCCTTGACTTCGCTGCCAACTCAGGCCACGTCCCGGTTGACGGGGCCGGCGACGCCGCCTAGCTTCCAGCCTCTCCCCCGACAGAGCGGTGACCTGTTGCCGCTTCGGACTCTCCAAGCAGACGGGACGTGGGCTGGCCATTGATCGCTGATGGTCTGCGCGTCCGCAGGGCTTTCCGCCCCCATCCCGTCCCCTCCAGACGACGTTGTTCGAGGCATCCTGATGCATCTCGCCGAACTTAAGGCAAAGTCCCCTGCGGATCTGCTGAGCTTTGCCGAATCATTGCAGATCGAAAACGCATCATCCCTGCGCAAGC
>JARLIJ010000164.1 GCA_031291795.1 Acetobacteraceae bacterium
CCCCATCCCGTCCCCTCCAGACGACGTTGTTCGAGGCATCCTGATGCATCTCGCCGAACTTAAGGCAAAGTCCCCTGCGGATCTGCTGAGCTTTGCCGAATCATTGCAGATCGAAAACGCATCATCCCTGCGCAAGCAGGACATCATGTTTGCGATCCTGAAGAACCTGGCCGAGAACGATCAGGCAATCCACGGCGAAGGCACGCTGGAGATCTTGCCGGACGGGTTCGGGTTCCTGCGCAGTCCGGAAGCGAACTACCTCCCGGGTCCGGATGATATCTATGTGAGCCCGAGCCAGGTGCGGCGATTCGGGCTTCGGACGGGCGATTCCGTCGAAGGTCAGATTCGTGCCCCGAAGGATGGTGAACGGTATTTCGCCCTGCTCAAGGTCGACACAGTCAATTTCGAGCCGCCCGACGCGGTCCGTCACCGGATCAACTTCGACAATCTGACCCCGCTCTATCCGGATGAGCGGCTGAAGATGGAAATGGAGAATTTCCAGTCGGTTGCGAAGGGTCCGGCCAAGGACAACACGCCGCGGGTGATCGATCTGATCTCCCCGATCGGCAAGGGCCAGCGCGCCCTGATCGTGGCGCCGCCCCGCACCGGCAAGACCGTCATGCTGCAGAACATCGCGGCGGCGATTTCCAACAACCACCCCGAAGTCTTCCTGATCGTGCTGCTGATCGATGAGCGGCCAGAGGAAGTCACCGACATGGCACGCAGCGTGAAGGGCGAGGTCGTCGCCTCCACGTTCGACGAGCCGGCGACGCGCCACGTGCAAGTAACTGAAATGGTGCTGGAAAAGGCCAAGCGTCTGGTCGAGCACAAGCGCGACGTGGTGATCCTGCTGGACAGCATCACCCGCTTGGCACGCGCCTACAACACCGTGGTGCCATCGTCGGGCAAGGTGCTGACCGGCGGTGTGGACGCCAACGCCCTGCAGCGGCCGAAGCGCTTCTTCGGCGCGGCACGCAACATCGAAGAAGGTGGCAGCCTGACCATCATTGCCACCGCCCTGATCGACACCGGCAGCCGCATGGACGAAGTGATCTTCGAAGAGTTCAAAGGCACCGGCAATTCCGAGATCATCCTGGACCGCAAGCTGTCCGACAAGCGCACCTTCCCGGCAATCGACATCACCAAGTCGGGTACCCGCAAGGAAGAGCTGCTGGTCGAGAAATCGACGCTGTCCAAGATGTGGGTGCTGCGGCGGATCCTGAACCCCATGGGTACGGTCGACGCCATGGAATTCCTGCTCGACAAGCTGAAATACAGCAAGACGAACAACGACTTCTTCGATGCGATGAACACCTGATGGGATGAACACCTGCCGGGGAACCGGCGGGGACGCCTGGCGTCACCACCTGTCACCGGTTCGCGTGGCTAGTCCGCCCAGACCGGTGTTGGGGTGACCCCGATCTCGTCGAGCAGGTCCAGATATGGCGCTAAATCCAGCAAGAACGTGCTCAGAGCGGCAACCAGCGCGACTACGGTGATCGGCAGGTCGATCGCGGCATCGGTCTCGAGCCGCAATCGATGATCCGGCATCAGCCGCATGCTCCATTTCTCGGGCAGGTTGCGCGGCAACGCCCGCAGGGTGGCGAAGCCGCGCATCCGCTGATCGGCGTCCCGGTTCAAGGCTGTGCTGGGAATGCGGCCGAGCCCTGCCCGCAGCGTCAGGCGGCAGCCATCGCCTTCACTTAGCACCAGGCGGGCATGCACCGACCTACCACGCCAGCAGAAGATGAAGCCGGGCGCGGTATTGCCGCGTCGGGGCGAAATATGGCCCAGCGAATCGACTTCGAACGGACCAAGGTTGAACGGAGCATCGAACGGCATGGTCAGACCCCTTTTCTCGGGAACGTCGCGCAGTCTTGTCCGATGAAGATGAACCATCCATAAACCGACCCGCATGGCTCTCGCCGAAGACATCCGCCACGTTCTGGCGCCACCCCACCCCGCTGGGCGTCCGTTCATCCTGGGCGGCCTGCTCGTTGTCATGCTTGGTCTCGCGGTCGGCCCATGGCTGGCCTGGATTGGCTTGGCGTTCACTTTGTTCTGCCTGTTCTTTTTTCGCGACCCGGAGCGTGTGCCGCCCGGCCGGCCGGGCGCACTGGTCGCGCCAGCAGACGGACGTGTGGTCTCTATTGCCCCCGCCGTGCCCCCCGCGGAGCTCGGTCTGGGGCTGGTACCGCGCTGGCGGGTCTCAATTTTTCTTTCCGTACTCAATGTCCACGTCAATCGCGTGCCGATCGACGGCGTGGTGACGCGGATCGCTTACCGGCACGGGGCATTCGTCAACGCGAGCCTCGACAAGGCGAGCGAGGACAATGAGCGGAACGCGATCGCGATGCGGTTGCCGGACGGGCAGGAGATCGCTGTGGTGCAGATCGCAGGCCTGATTGCACGCCGTATCGTGTGTCATGTGAGGGAAGGCGACACCGTCCATGGTGGCGACCGCTTTGGCATCATCCGCTTCGGGAGCCGCACTGATCTCTATTTGCCGGAGGGGGTGCGTCCGTTGGTGGCAGAGGGCCAGACCATGATCGGCGGCGAGACGGTGATCGCCGAGCTGCCTCGGTGACGGTGGCGGGATGAGCGACCCTTCCAGGCCCCTGCCGATCGGCCGGTTGTACCGGCGTCGCCGTCGGCGTCCGCGCTACAAAGGGCCGTCCTTCAACCGGATGATCCCGAACCTGATGACGCTGATCGGGTTGTGCGCCGGTCTGACCGCCATCCGCTTTGCGTTGGAAGGACGGTTCGGCGCCGCGGCCGTGGCGATCACCGTGGCCGGCGCGATCGATGGGCTCGACGGCCGGCTCGCGCGGCTGCTGAAGGCGACATCCCGCTTCGGGGCCGAGTTCGACAGCCTGTCCGACTTTCTGTGCTTCGGCGTAGCACCCGCCCTGATCCTATATCTATGGTCTCTCGAGCGCGCAGGGGGCTACGGATATACCCCCTGCCTCATGTTTGCCGTCTGCATGGCTTTGCGCCTGGCGCGGTTCAACGCGGCGCTGGAGGGAGCCCCGCGCCCGGCCTATGCCTATAATTTCTTCACTGGGGTCCCTGCCCCCGCCGGTGCCGGACTGGCGCTTTTCCCGCTGTTCGTCGGGCTGGAAGCCAAGGCGCTGGGCTGGGGATGGCTGTTGGCGGTCGTCCAGCACCCGTTGTTCTGCGCCCTCGCATTGGTCGGGACTGCCGTGCTGCTGGTCTCGACATTGCCGATCTGGAGCTTCAAGAACTTCAAGGTCCCGGCGGAATACGTGCTCCCCCTGCTGCTCGGCACCGGGCTGTTCGCCGCGCTACTGGTGGCCGATCCCTGGGCTGCCCTGGCCGCCGCCGGATTGATCTACCTCCTGATGCTGCCGTTCAGCGTGCGCAGCTTCCACCGCCTGCAACGTGAGGCCGAGGCGCCCTTGGACGAGGACGAGCCGGCCGACCAGGCGCCGGCGGTCTGATATCCGGCGGCACCCGGCTGCATCCATCGTTGCTGGGCACGTCCCCATAGGCCCTGACATAGCGGCGGACGCCTCTCTTTTTGTCATGCCCGGGCACGAGGAGTTCGGACGACCGGGGCTGCCCTGAGGTCAGCGCCTATCGGGCGCGTCCCGGCCATGGCGATCTCCGACACGGACGGGTTTCCAGTCAGCCTGAACGTGCTCTAGGAAGTCTATTATATTTCAGGCTCTTATGAAGGAAAGACCGGGTATGGCCGGGCGGGAAATCGGGTAGCGCGCCGAACACCAGATACCCCCGCGACAGATACAAGCGGAGCGCCGCGGGATTGAAGGTGTCGATCCAGGCGTTCTGGCAACCCCGGCGGACCGCCTCGGTTTCGGCGGCCGCGATCAGCCGGCCGCCCAGGCCGGTGCCGCGCTGGGCCTCGGCCACCCATAGCCGCTCGATGTAGAGCCAGCCCCAGGCGGTGTAGCCGATCAGCCCGCCAAACAGCATGCCGTCCGCTGAATCGGACGCCCAGGTGGCCAGGGCAACATACCCCGATGGCCCGACAAGAGCTGCGTTGGCGGCGCGAAGGCCCGCGGTGACGCCTGCCTGGACCTCGGAAGGAATCGCATCGGCGACCTGGATGGCAGGCTGCATCGGATGTCCGTGAAGAATGGCCGTATCAAGGTACCGCATCCCGGTCACCGTTTCGACCTTGAGGGTGGTTCGCCGGTTGCTCACATTGGGCGCGATCCGGAGTTCATGACGATGCCCCCGTCCCGACGGCGCCTGCTCGCCACTTCGCTCGCCGCGCCCTTGGCGATGCCGTTCATACGGCCGGCGGGGGCCGCACGGACGATCACATTTGCTGCGTATTCAGGGGCTTTCCAGGCGAATTATGAGGCTTGCGTGGTTGCGCCGTTCCGTCGGGCGCATCCGGATATCGGCGTGTCCTACTACCCGTTCGCGAATTCGGCCCAAGGGCTGGCGCTGCTGGAATCGCGCCGGCAGACAGCCGAGATCGACGTCTGCATGCTGGACTCGGCGACGGCGAAGATCGCTACGGATGAGGGGCTGCTGGATATCATCGCCCCCGGCTCACTGCCCGTCCTGGCTGAGTTGACGCCAAGGGCGTTCATCACGGGCGTGGCGGGACCGGCCGTGACGTTCAACCCGCTGGCCCTGCTCTATGCCCCCTTGCAGGTGAAGCCGGTGCCGACATCCTGGACGGTCCTGTGGGACGCGGGGTTCGATCGCAAGATCGCCATTGCGGCGCCTCCGGATCGCGCAGGGACGGCTTTGACGTTGATTGCAAACGCGATTTTCGGTGATGGTGACTATCAGCGGTCGATCGACGCGGGCCTGACAGCGATCGGCGGGATGGCCTCGCAGGTGCGGAGCTGGGACCCGCGGCCCGACATTTTCAGCTATCTGATCGACGGCAACGCCGTCCTTGGTCCCGGATGGAATGCCCAGGGGCAGCTTCATGCCCAGGACTCGGGGGGACGGCTTGCGGTCGCCGTCCCGGCCGAGGGCACCGTGTACCAGATCAACACCATCAACCAGGTGAAAGGCTCGCGCGATCCGGAGGCGGCGCGCATTTTCCTGGCCTATGTCCTGAGCGCCGGGGCCCAGAAGGCCGTCGCGGAGCGCATGTGCTACGGCCCGGTCAACACTGCGGCCCAGATCAGCCCGGCCGCCCTTGCCCGCACTGGCGCCACGCCGGCCCACCTGGCGAGGATGATCCAGGTGGACTGGGCGGCGATCACGCGGATGCAGGAATTCATCACCAACCAGTGGCGCCGGCGCATCCTGCAACTGCCCTGAACCGCCCCGTACGCTGACACGGAAAGAGCCCAAAACAGGGCACTTTCTGTGTCAGGCTCCGCCAGCCCTGCCCACAGTCATGCCGATTCCTGCGACAAGTATCGAGAAATTCGACGTCTCCATGAGACTGCGACGAGGTCGCACGCCTCAGTCGCGGCATGCAGCCTGTATCATTCTACGTGCCACCATCCCACCAACTGAGCCGGCAGATCATATCGGCGTGTCTCACTCGGCTGGCACCCCCGCGTAGCGGATGGACGTCGTAACGTGCGGCCCGTGAACCCGATCGATCGGAGCCGGGTCCGAAAACGGAGTACGAGCCACCCATGCAGCGCGGGCTGACCCAGATGACGCTGGTGCGCGAACGGGACGTGTCGGACCCGGCTGGCCAGCTTGACCCGGATCTGGCCGAACCGCGCAGCTACCTCGAGCTCTACGGCTTTGGCCGGCCGCCTTTTGCCGCGGACGCCCCGCAAGGCGGTTTTGTCCTCGGCGAGTCCCACCGCATCGCCCTGGAAACGCTTGCGGGCGCGATCCTGGCCGGCCGGTCTGACATCGTCCTGACCGGCGAGGCCCAGATCGGCAAGACCAGCCTGCTGGACACTGTGATCGCCCTGGTCGCCAGGCGCGGTGTCCGGGTGTCGCGCATCGGAAACAAAAGACCCGGCCCGCTCTCGCTCAAACGCCTGCTCAGCCAGGTGATCGGCATCGACGAGCCGGCGACGCTGGAACAGGCCGACAGTGCCCGCGCCCACGCCATCCTGACCACGCCGCTCCAGGACGGCAGCCACGCCGTGCTTGCGATCGACGACGCGGACACGCTGTCTGTCGGCGCCCTGCGCTACCTGACCCAATTGCGCCGCCGCGGGATGTCGGGGCCGCAACTCGTGTTCGTGGGGGCGCCGCCGGTCTGGCCACTGCTGCGCCAGGGCGAATTCCGCCCCCTCACCCAGCGCATCGGCGTGCGGCTTCGGATCAACCGACTGACCGGCGAGGAAGTGCGCGCCTATATCGAGCGTCGCCTGTGGATGGCCGGCAGCGAGACCCGCAAGGTGCTGGCGCAATCCGCCGTGGCCGAGATCGTGGTGCGCACCGAGGGTATTCCCGGCCGCATCAACGCGGCGCTGGACCGTGTGTTCGCCGTCGGCTTCGAACATGGCCATGCCCGCATCACACCGCTGACGGTGCGTGCCGCGCTTGGGGTCACCCGGCCGCCAACCATCCGTCCGGCTGTCCCCCAGAGCGCCCCCCCGATCTGGCTGATCGCCGGCGCATCGCTCGCACTCGGCGTGGCGGCGGCGATCTATGCCAATTGGGCTGCCTTGCCCGACACTGCCCAGGCGCTGGCCTGGTTCAACGCGAGCCAGCCTTCCCCGCCGCCCACTCCTTCCCCGCAGCGTTAAGCGGCCTCAACGCATCCCGACCATACGGTCCCATTCCCGCACAAACTGGGCGTGCGTTTTCAGGAACGCATCCCAATCGTCCGGCGCGAGCAGCTTGATGCTCGTGATCGGGATACCGCCTTTGGGTGGCGGCACATCGGATCGCGCGGAGTAGAGTGAGGTGGCAGCGATGTAGGCCTTCTGGCCGGGCACGCCGGTGTACCAGTCCATGAACAGCTTCGCGGCGTCCGGATGCGGCGCATGGTCGACCGCACCGACCACGGTGGGCGCGGCCACCTGGCCCTCGGTCGGGTTGACGTAGGCGATCGGCGCGCCCTTTGCCTTGAATTGCAGGTAGCCCGAATATTGTGCCGTCGAGATCACCATGTCCTGGCCGCTGACGGTGCGGTCATATTGCTGCACGTACGAATCGAATGCGCGGGGCGTCAGATCGGCGAACTTCGTCCAATATTCGTCGCCGTGCAGTTTCTTCATGATCAGCCAGGTCTCGTGCTGCAGGCCCGAGTTCGAAACCTTGACGTTGATGGCGTTCCTCCAGCGCGGATTGAGCAGGTCCAGCCAGGACTTCGGCGCGTCCTCGGGCTTCACCATCGTGGGGTTGTACGCGATGCCGGCGACGATGATGCCGCCCCAGATCCAGTCCCCTGCCGGATTGCTGCGGTTCTCCGGCTTGTACGCGTCCACTTCGGGGGAGACGTAGTGCATCCATCCGCCACGCTTTCCGAAGTCCAGCACGAAGGTCATGTCGGTCAGTGCCAGGATGTCGGGCTGGTAGGTCCTGGCCTGACGCTCCGCCATCAGCTTGGCGTAGAGCGCGCCGGTCTGCAGGCGCAGATAGGTCGCATCGATCTTCGGAAATGCAGCATGGAAAGCAGCGAGCAAGGCTGCCTGATTGGACTCGGGATCGGGCGAATACAGCACCAGCGCGCCTTCCTTCTCCGCCGCCTCGACATTCGCGCAGGTCTTGAAACCATCCAGCTGGCGTGGTGTGTCGCAGGCGGCAGCCCAGGCGGCGGCAGGCGCTATCAGGCATGCCGCAGCGGCGGCGGAACGGAACCAGCGCATCGTGAACGTCTCCCCGAACAGGACGATACGGGACGGCCGAAGCCGCCCCGCCTGCAGGCTCAGTAAGCGAGCGCGGCTTCCTCCACCGGCACCCAGCGACCATCCTTCACCACGGTCAGGAACGACTTGGTGGACCCATGGTGCTGTTCGGGACCGAAGGACAGGACGGAACCAAAGATGTCCTTGTACTCGTGAATGCCTTCCATCGCTTTGATGAAGCTGTCGGTCGTCAGATCGTGTCCCGCCACGGTCAGCGCCTGCACCACGATGCTCGCAGCGGTGAAGCCGACTTCGCCGTGGAAGTTCGGGTCGCGGCCAAAGCGCGCCTTGTACTTCCTGGCGAACGCCTGCACTGCCGGACGAGGGTCGTCAGGATATGCATACAGCGCCGGGGTCATGCAGAAGAAGCCGTCCGTCGCACCGCCGGGCAGACTGGCGATTGCCGTGTCGTACGACGCGAACTGGCCGACCAGATCGACATTCCAGCCCATCTTGCGCACGGTCTGGATGATGATGTTGCTGTCGCGCACGATGGTGCCCATCATGATCGCGTCACATCCGGCATCCTTGAGTTTGCTGACATTGGCATTGAAGTCGGTGTCGGTCGGTTTGTGCGCGGTGGTGCCGGCAACCTTCAGGCCCATCGCTTCGGTCTGCGCAACGACGCCGGCGAGCACGTCCTTGCCGAAATCGGAATCCTGATACATCACGCAGAACGCCTTGCGGCCGCGCTTCTCGGCGAAGTACTTCACCGCTGATCGCATCTGGTCGTAGTACGACGCGAACTGGCCAAACTTCAGCCTGTTGTATGGCTCGTACATCGAGCGGGCGGCTGTCAGAGGAAACATGTTCGGCACGCCCTTGGCGAATTGCGCCGGCATGTTGGCGTCGTTCATC
>JARLIJ010000165.1 GCA_031291795.1 Acetobacteraceae bacterium
GGCGGCGCGATCGGCAGCGTCGCACGGTTCTGGCTGGCCGCGGCGGTGGCGTCTCTCACCGGCCCGGCGTTCCCCTGGGGGACGCTGCTGATCAACATCGTCGGCTCGTTCGTCATCGGCTGGTTCGGCGTGCTGACGTCCGCCGCCGGGCCGCTGGACGTGCCGGCGGATATCCGGCTGTTCGTGCTGGTCGGGCTGTGCGGCGGCTTCACGACGTTTTCCTCGTTCAGCCTGCAGACGCTGGAATTGCTGCAATCGGGCGAAGTGGTCCGTGCCGGCGGCTATGTCCTGGGTTCGGTCACGCTGTGCCTGCTGGGCGTATGGGCCGGCGCGACGCTGGGACACGGCGCATGACCGATGCCCCGCCCAACCCGGGATCGCTGCCCGGATCGCCACCCGAATCGCCACTGGGACCGGCGGCCGACACGGTGCTCGCGGTGCTGCAGGATCCGGTCGGCGCCGCGCCCTGCCTGCAGGTGGCCGCCGCGGCCGCCCGCGCCCTGGCGCAGCCGGAGGTGCGAGCACTGCACGTCCGTTGCGACCCCGCCGCGACGCTCATGGCCAGCGAGGAAGTGCTGCCCGAGGAGCGCCGCCAGGCGCTGGCCGCCAAGGCCGACACCGATGCCGCCGCCATCCATGCCGCCTTCCTGGCCTGGCGGTCGCCGTCCCTGCCCTCCCGCTGGGAGCAGGTGGATGGCGTGCCGGCCGAGATCGTTGCGGCGCGCGCGACGGCGGCGCTGGTGGTCATGATGAGCCTGCCGCGTGCGCATGCGCCGCTGACCGACCGTGCCGCGCTGGACGCCGCGCTGTTCTCGCCCGGCCGGCCGGTGCTGGTGGTGCCGACGGGCTGGACCGACGGGTTCGGCCGGCACCTGGCGGTTGGCTGGCGCGACACCCCGTCCACCCGCCAGGCCCTGCGCACCGCGCGTCCCTGGCTGAGCCGCGCCGAGAGCGTGACGGTGATCTCCGTCGGTCCGGATGCCCCGGCCTGGCCCGATCCCGGCCTGATCGGCGCGCCCGCGGCACGCGTCTCATTTCGCGCCATCGATCCGAACGGGCGCGGCGAAGGCGAATCGTTACTCTCGGCAGTGGCGGAAGTCGGCGCTGATGGGCTAGTGATGGGCGCGTACCGGCGCAGCCAGGTGATGGAGTGGATCCTGGGCGGCGTCACCCGGTACTGCCTGCATGCGGCGACGATCCCGCTGCTGATGGTTCACTGATCCGGGGATCGCCGGCGCCGAACCGCATGGGTTCGCGGAGAATTAGCGGATTGTTCAGGTTTGGACGGTGAGATGACCCGGCAGTGCAAATGGCAACATTCCGCGGTCTCGCCGGCCCGTATCGATAGTAGGATTGGCGCGCGATGAAGATTATGCTGACCGGCGGATGCGGGTTCATCGGGTCCGCGGTAGTCCGATACCTGCTTCGCCAGACCGGCCACGTGGTCGTCAACGTGGACAAGATGACCTACGCCGCCTCCGAAGACGCGCTGGAGGAGGCGCGGCAGCATCCCCGCCATGTGCTGGTCCGGGCGGATATCACCGATGCGCCCGCGATGCGGCAGGTGTTCGAGACGCATGACCCCGACGTGGTGATGCACTTGGCCGCCGAGAGCCATGTCGACCGCTCGATCGACGGGCCGGCCGACTTCGTGCAGACCAATGTCGTCGGCACCTTCACGTTGCTGGAGGCCGCGCGGCGCCACCATGCCGGCCTGACACCGGCGCGGCGGGCCGCGTTCCGCTTCCACCACGTCTCGACCGACGAGGTGTTCGGCGCGCTGGCGGCGGACGATCCCGCCTTCACCGAAGCAACGGCCTACGACCCGCGCAGCCCCTATTCCGCGACCAAGGCGGCGTCCGACCACCTGGTGCGGGCCTGGTTCCACACCTACGGGCTGCCGGTGATCGTCAGCAACACCTGCAACAACTACGGCCCGTGGCAGTTCCCCGAGAAGCTGATCCCGCTGGTGACGCTCAACGCCTTGGAAGGCAAGGAACTTCCGGTCTACGGCGACGGCTCCAACATGCGCGACTGGCTGTTCGTGGAGGACCATGCCGAGGCCCTGGTGCGGGTGCTGGAGCACGGCACGACCGGCGAGACCTACGCGATCGGCGGCCGCCAGCCGCGCACCAACCTGCAGGTGGTCCACGCGATCTGCGCCCACCTGGATCGGCGCATACCCGATCCGGCCGGCCCACGGGCGCGGCTGATCCGCTTCGTCACCGACCGGCCGGGCCATGATTTCCGCTACGAGATCGACCCCAGCCGAACGGAAGCGGCGCTGGACTGGAAGGCGCCGCACGACTTCGAGGCAGGTCTGGCCCGCACCATCGACTGGTATCTCGCCAATCGCGGCTGGTGGCAGACGGTGCGGGCGGCCCGCTATGCCGGGCAGCGGCTGGGCACCGCCGCCTGATGCAAGCGCGCAGGCCGATGCCGCTTCCAGTCGGCCCGCGCGGTGCATGGACCGCTCCGCAACACGGGCCGGGTCCCGGCGCCGCGTGCAAACGACCCAAGTCGGCGGGCAATCTCCCGCCCCAGGCAAACGAAAGCGTCTTATCATGAAGGGTATCTTGCTGGCCGGCGGATCGGGCACACGCCTGCATCCCATGACGCTGGCCGCATCGAAGCAGCTGCTGCCGGTCTACGACAAGCCGATGGTCTACTACCCCCTGTCGACACTGATGCTCGCGGGGATCCGCGAGATCATGGTGATCTCCACCCCCGAGGACCTGCCGCAGTTCCGCCGCCTGCTGGGCGACGGGTCGCGCTTCGGGGTGAATTTCGCCTATGCGGAGCAGCCCCGGCCGGAGGGCATCGCCCAGGCCTTCCTGATCGCGCGGGACTGGATCGCCGGCGAGCCCTGCGCGCTCGCGCTGGGCGACAACCTGATCCACGCCGACAATCTGTCCGCCCTGCTGCGCACCGCCGCCGCCCGGCCGGTCGGCGCGACGGTGTTCGCCTATCAGGTGCGCGATCCGGAACGCTACGGCGTGGTCGCCTTCGACGCGGCCGGCCGCGCGGTGGAACTGGTGGAGAAGCCGTCGGCGCCGACCTCCAACTGGGCAATCACCGGGCTGTATTTCTACGATCACACCGTCAGCGAGATCGCGCCGAAGATCCGCCCCTCGGCGCGCGGGGAGCTGGAGATCACCGACCTGAACCGGGTCTACCTCGAGATGGGCACGCTGCACGTCGAGCGGCTGTCACGCGGCTGCGCCTGGCTGGATGCCGGCACGCCGGACAGCCTGCTACAGGCCGCGACCTTCGTGCAGACCATCCAGTCCCGCACCGGCATGCTGGTGGGCTGCCCGGAGGAAGTCGCCTTCCGCATGGGCTTCATCGGCGCCGACGCGCTGCGCGACCATGCCCGCAGCCTGGGCAAGACCGAACTGGGCCGGGTCCTGATGGAACTGGCGGAAGGAGACAACCGTTGAAGGTCGAACGCCTGGACATACCCGAGGTGCTGGTGATGACGCCGACCCGGTTCGGCGATGCACGCGGCTTCTTTTCGGAGACCTGGAACCAGCAGCGTTTCGCCGAGGCCGGCATCCCCGGCCCGTTCGTGCAGGACAACCACGCCTTGTCCGGGGAGCGCGGCGTGTTGCGCGGGTTGCATCTGCAGATCGGGCCGAACGCCCAGGGCAAGCTGGTCCGGGTGCCGCGCGGCGCGATCTGGGATGTGGCGGTCGATGTCCGGCACGGCTCGCCGACCTTCGGACGCTGGGTGGGCGCCGAGATCAGCGCCGAAAACTGGCTGCAGATCTGGGTCCCCGTGGGTTTCCTGCATGGCTACTGCACGCTCGAGCCGGACACCGAGGTGATCTATAAGGTCACCGCCGACTACGACAAAGCGGCCGAACGCGGCGTGATCTGGGACGATCCCACCATCGGGATCGACTGGCCGATCGATCCGGCGACCGCGATCCTGTCGGACAAGGACCGCGTCCTGCCGCGCCTGGCCGACTGCCCCGCCTGGTTCCACGCCTAGGCGATGGCGCCGATCGCCATGGCACCCATCCTGGTCACCGGCGGCTCCGGCCAGTTGGCCCGCGCGCTGGAGGAGGCCGCCCCCGGTGCGGTCCGCCGGGTCGGGCGCCCGGCACTGGACTTCGACCGGCCGGAGACCATCGCCGCGACGGTCCGCGCCGCAGCCCCCCGGCTGGTGGTCAACGCCGCCGCCTACACCGCGGTGGATGCGGCCGAGGACGATGCGGACGCGGCCTACCGCGCCAATCGCGACGGCCCTGCCGCCCTGGCGCGGCTGTGCGCGGAGGCCGGGATCCCGCTGATCCATGTCTCCACCGACTACGTGTTCGACGGCGCCAAGGGCGCGCCCTATGTCGAGACCGACCCGGTGTCGCCCCAGGGGGTCTACGGCGCGAGCAAGCTGGCGGGCGAGCAGGCAGTGCTGGCATCCGGGGCGCAGGCGGTGATCCTGCGCACCTCCTGGGTCTACGCCCCGGTCGGCAAGAATTTCGTGCGCACCATGCTGACCGTCGGGCAGACCCGCGACCGGCTCACCGTGGTCGCGGACCAGCAGGGCTGCCCCACGACAGCCGCCGACCTGGCGGACGCGATCCTGGCGGTCGCCGCGCGGATCGCCGCCACCGACTGGCAGCCGGCCTACGGCGGCGTGTTCCATGCGGCGGGCAGCGGTGCCACCACCTGGCATGGGCTGGCCACCGCCGTGTTTGCCGAAGCCGCTCGCCATGGCGCCAAGGTGCCGGAGGTCGCACCGATCGCCACCGCGGACTGGCCGACCAAGGCGAAGCGGCCAGCAGATTCCCGGCTGGATTGTGCGAAGCTGGCGGCGGTGTTCGACGTCCGGCTGCCGGCATGGCACGACAGCCTGGTGCGGACCATCGACGCGATATTCGCCGCCCAGCGGTGACCGGCCGAGGCCGGCGGGGCACCCGGACGCATCCGTGATGCGGCTTCTCCCCCGATCGTGATCCCGGCCACAATATTGCCCGATTTGCGCCACGGAAAACCCGCGGCGCGGCTGCCGGGTGCATTCCTTACGGATGCAAGGAGCAACCCGTGCTGACACGAGCGAGTTTTCTTCGGGGCGTCGCCCTGTCTCTTCCCATGGCAGCCCTTCCCATGCTCGTCGCGGCACCCGCCGCGTGGGCGCAGACCGACCAGCAGACCGTGATCGCGGGTGCCCGCAAGACGCTCGGCGACCTGCGGCACGACAAGGCGTTCGGCAACGCGCGGACGCTGATCCGCCAGGCCCGCGCGGTGCTGGTCTTCCCGAAGCTGATCAAGGGCGGCTTCATCGTCGGCGGCGAGGGCGGCGAGGGCGTGCTGATGGTGCGCGGCGCCGGCGGCTGGAGTGACCCGGCCTTCTACGCCATGGGATCGGCCTCCCTCGGGCTGCAGGCGGGCCTGCAGCAGGCCGAGGTGATCATGCTCGTCATGACCCAGAAGGGCGTGCAGGGGCTGCTGGCCAACGAGTTCAAGATCGGCGCCAGCGCCGGGATCTCGGTGGTGACGCTGGGATCCGGCGTGGAAGGCGCGATCGGCGGTGCCTCCCTGCCCGATATCGTGCTGTGGTCGTCCTCGACCGGGCTGTATGGCGGGCTGACGATCGACGGCTCGATCATCCGCCCGCAGCCGGACGACGACCGCGCGTTCTATGGCCGGCCGGTGACGACGCGCGACGTGCTGTACGCGCACACGCCGACCGACCGAGCCACGGCGCTGCGGCGGGAGCTTGCCAGCCTGGGCTGAGCGGGGCGGGCAGGACGGCTTTGCACGGAATCGTGCAAGGTCGGTTGCTCGCAAACGGGGGGCGTGCTATTCGGCGCGCCCGCTGCCCTTGGGGGATAGTTTAGCGGTAAAACTCCCGGCTCTGACCCGGGCATCCTTGGTTCGAATCCAGGTCCCCCAGCCAGCGCTTCGCTAAACCCCGCAGAAGTCCTCGACTTTTTAGCCCCGGCCAGCCCGCCGGGGGCGACGCGTGCCGAAGCAGGTCCCACATCGCCCGCAAAAGGGGCCGCTGACTTCGACCGGAGGGGGACGTCCCGGCGTGCCTCCCCAGCGAGGCAGCCGGATCGGTGCCGAACGTCGACCCCATCGCAGAAATTCATAATGCTCTGATATTCCATCAGGAATAGCACAGCAAGCAGGCAATGCCCTGCTTTCCCCTTCCATCCGGAAGGTCTCATCACGACCGGCCAGATTGGCTGATCAGATGGCCTGGATCCGCAGTGGTCGGCGCCAATCCGGCGGCGTCTACTCCTTTCCGCAGGAGGCCCCCCCATGACCGGCAAGAACACTGCGATTCCAAATGCTTCCGATGACCGGATCGCGTGGATCCGGCTTGCTTCCATTGCCCTGCCGCTGGCAGCGCCGATCAGCGATGCCAAGGTGCTCACCGGGCGGCAGACGCCGCTTACGGAAGTGGCGGTGCTCTGCGCCGAAATCCAGACCGCGGGCGGCCACACCGGTTTCGGCTACAGCTACACATTGCGCACCGGCGGCCCCGCACAGTTCGCTCATGCCCAAGAGATTGCCCCGCTGCTGCTGGGCCAGAATGCCAACGACATCGCGCGGCTGTGGGATAAGCTGCTTTGGGCCAGCGTCTCGATCGGCCGCAGCGGCCTGGCGCCCCAGGCCATTGCCGCTTTCGATGTGGCGCTCTGGGATCTCAAGGCAAAGCGCGCCGGCCTGCCGCTCGCCGGGCTGCTCGGCAAACACCGCAACTCCCTGCGATGCTACAATACGTCAGGTGGCTACCTTCAGGCGCCACTCGAACAACTGCTCGACAACATGGCGAAAGCCCGGGAGAGCGGCATAGGCGGCCTGAAGATGAAGATCGGACAGCCAGACGCCGCCGCCGACATCAGGCGCGTGACCGCAGCCCGCAAACTCCTCGGCGACGACTTTCCGTTGATGGTCGATGTCAATCAGCAATGGGACAGGCCAACCGCAAAGCGCATCGGCAAGACGCTCGACCAGTTCGGCCTCGTCTTCCTGGAAGAGCCGCTCGCGTCTGACGATGCCGAAGGGCATGCCGCCCTGGCACGCCAGATCTCCACGCCGATCGCGACCGGCGAAATGCTCTGCAGCGTTGCCGAACATTTCCAGCTGATGCGCCTAGGCGCGGCCGATTTCCTGCAGCCGGACGCCCCCAGGGTCGGCGGCATCACGCCGTTCCTCAAGATCATGGCACTGGCCGACCAGTACTGCCTCGAGATCACGCCGCATTTCGTCATGGAGATCCACGTCCACCTGGTCGCCGCCTATCCCCGCGAACCATGGGTCGAACATTTCGAGTGGTTTGAACCCCTGTTCAACGAACGCCTCGTCATCAAGGACGGCCGGATGATCGTGCCGGACCGCCCGGGAATCGGCGTCAGCCTGAGCGAACGCGCGGCGGGCTGGACGGTCCAGGAATGCGAGGTGGGCCGGAAGCCCTGACCCCTCGACACGCCCGACTGTCGAGGGGTCAGGGCCCTGCGAACGGCCACGCCAGGGCGGGGCGGCGCACCGAACGGTCGCCGCCCTTGACGCGCCGCCTCAGAACGGCAGCGAGGCCACAAGCGAGCCGGAATGCGCGGTCGTGGTGCCCGAATACTCGCCGTCGTATTGCAGCCGCAGGTCGACCTGCCGGTTGGTGTAGAGCTGCAAGCCTGCGGAAACCCGCCCCTCCACCGGATCCATCGGAACCGAGGTCGTGAACGTCCCCGCGCCTGCCGGCGCGACGGCCAGCCGGCCGCTCTGCTTCCAGGAGTCAGTGCTCAGGAGACTCAGCCCGGCGGAGACGAACGGCCGCAGCACCATGTCCCCCGGCAGCGGAATCCGCCCGCCCAGTTCCAGCATCGGCGTCGCCATGACGGTGGTCTGCGTGGCGGAGTCGACCGACAGGTCCAGCACCCCGGCCCCGGTCTCATGGTACGCGCCGGTGCCGACATGGATCACGCTCAGGCTGAGATTGGGCCGGAGATAGAGGCCCTCGCTCCCGACCGTATAGGCCGCCCGCAGCAGCAGGCCGACATTCGAGGTGTCCGGGTTGCCCTTCGCCACCTCGCCGGTGCCCAGCAGGGCGATGTCGCGGCTGGTATCGAACTGGCCTGCCCCACCGAATGCCGAGGCCGCGAACAGCCACGGGCCGGTCTGGTGCTTCAGGGTCACCGCGCCATAGCCGCTCTGGCCGTTGCCGCTGGTCTGGTTGTCGCTGGTGGAGAGCCAGTTCTCCTCATAGGCCAGCGAGCCGCCGATGAACCAGCCGGGCGCGAACTCATACTGCCCGCCGATCTGCCAGGTGACGGTGTCGACCTTGTAGTTGGTGACGCCGTTGCCGTTGTCCTGGTTCGCCGTCCGGCCAGTGACGCGCATCCAGCCGCACTGGCCCTCCACCAGCATGGCGGTGGTGCCCTGGAAGGTCGGGCAGCTCAGCGTGTTGTTGGCGAAGTTCTGCGCCCCGGCCACGCCGCGCGCACCGACCGCGAGCGTCGCGTCCGGCGAAAGCTGCCGCAGTTGCGCCGAATACGCCGCCGGGCTGACATCGGCGGTGTTGCCCAGCAGGGCGAACAGCGACCCCAGCGCGGGCGTCCCGCCGGCATTCCAGATCGAATTCAGCCCGGCGGCGGTGGCGAGGCGGCTCGCCGGCAGGTTGAACGACGCCGGCGCGAAATTGGCCGAGGTCGCTGACAGCAGCATCTGGTTGCCCGACCGGCTCACCCCATAGCCGAACAGCGACGACGCCCCGCCGGTCAGGCTGCCCGAGACCGTCCCGTCGACCGTCACCACCGGGATGGCGACGTTCGGCAGCACCGTCGAAATGACCGGCGTGACCTTCCCCCCCAGCGTCGCGTCGCCCGTCACCACCAGGCTGTCCGCCCGGCGGCCGGTGAAGTCCGCATGCGGCGCGAACACGCCGGTCGCGGTCTGCTGGAAGTTGCCTGCCACCGTGATCGGCGCGAACCCGTTGCCGGAGGCGGGCGCGATCCGCCCGGCATTCACCAGGTTGCCGCCCAGCGTGCCGGTCGCCACCAACGTGGCCGAGGCCTCGTTGGTGAAGGTGCCGGCCGCCGCATTGGCGCTCTGAAGGTTGTACGAGCCGGCCACCGTGCCGTAGTTGCTGACATTCGTGATGCCCCAGCCCTTGGACACGATCGCCTGGCCCGACACTGCGCCGACGCTGCCGCCGGCGTTGATCGTGACGTTGTTCGTCACATAGTCGGTGTCGGTCCAGATGCCCCAGCCCTGCGTCCCGGAACCGCCTTGCACCGACCCGTTGACCGTGATCTGCACGCCCTGGCTGCTGCCCGGTCCGGAGCCGTTCTGGCCGATGCTCTGCGCGAAGATGCCGATCGCGTTCTGTCCGGTGGCGCTGAGCGCGCCGGCCTGGATGACGGTCACCAGGCCGCCGATGCCGATCGACCCGGTCTTGCCGGTGGTGCCGGCAATCAGCGAGGCGCCGTCGTTGCCGGATTCCAGGCCGCCGCCGGCGCCGACGCTCTGCGCGAAGATGCCATAGGCCGTGGCGCCGGTGGTGGCGATGGTCGAATGGCCGGTGTTGACCGTGACGGCGCCGCCATTGCCGAGGGTGACGCTGCCGGCGCCGTTGGACGCCGTCGCCTCGTAGATCTGGGCGGTCCCTGCGGCATAGCCGACGATGCCGCCACCGCCGCCGACCGACTGGGCGACGATCGCGGTGCTTTCGTTGCCGCTGGTGGCGATGCTGCTGCCGTCCCGCAGGTTCACCGAGACGGCGCCGCCGTTGGTGTAGACGGTGTTGGCACCGCCCATCTTGTATATGCCGACGGTACCGGGGTTCTGGACGTTCACGCCGCCGCCGCCGCCGACGCTCTGCGCCAGGATGCCGTAGGCGCTGTTGCCGGTGGTGGTGATCGCCAGATAGGGCTTGTTGTCGGCATCGAACGCGACCGCGCCGCCATTGCCGGCGCTCGCGGTGGCGCCTGCCGTCAGCGTGACGTCGGTGTCGAACATCAGGATGCCCGGCGTAACGGTGAAGCCCTGGCCGGACAGGCCGCCGCCGCCGCCGATCGACTGCAGGACGATGGCGTGCGCGGCATCGGCCGCGGTGCTCAGTTGGGAGATCCCGCCGCTCGTCTGCTTCAGGGTCACGCTGCCGCCGTCATTGCCGGAGGACGGGCCAAAGCTGTCGCTGGCGCCCAGGGAGAAATAGCCGGAGGAGTTGCTCTCGGCCGACCCGGCATTGCCGCCGCCGCCGCCGATGCTCTCGGCGAGCACGTTGTAGGCCGCGTAGCCGGTGGAGCGGAGCGTCGCCCCGTTCAGCGCCACGGTCACCGGACCGCCCGTGCCGCCGGCGCCACCGCTGCCGCCCAGCGCCAGGTTGAAGTTGATCTTCATCAGGTTGCCCATGCCGGAAGAGCCGCCGGCGACCGCCGCGCCGCCCGTCCCGCCGCCGCCGCCGATCGAGGTCGCCTCGATGTCGTGGGCGTAGCCGCCCAGCGTGGTGACGGTGCCGCTGGTCGTGACGTCGACCTCCCCGCCATTGCCGGCCCCGCCGCCGGTGGCGCCGAACGACAGATTGATGTTCAGCGAGGGGAAGAAGTCCTTCAGGTTCGTCAGCAACCCGGTCCCGACCTTGCCGCTGCTGGCGATGAAATTGAACACGTCGATCGGGTAGGCCAGGATGCCGTTGACGAATTTCTTCCCGGTCTCGACGTTCTGGATCACGGTCGGGTCGTCGGAGGAGGCGGTGGACCCGGCCGACCCGGCCTCGCCGCCGCCGCCGCCGACACTGCTGGCCAGGACGCCGACCGCGGCTTCGCCGGTGGTCGCGACGGTGCCGGCAACCGAGACCTTCACCGTGCCGCCGTTGCCGCCGCCGGCCCCGTCCGTGCCGGCCTTGATCGTCAGGGTCGAACTGCTGCCGCCAAACTGCGACACCAGCCGGCCATAGGCCGATTTGTCGATGCCGCCGGCGCCGTTGATCACGTCGGCGGCCCCCTGCAGCGTGCTCAGCGAGGGCAGCCCGAGCTGGTAGGAGCCGCCGGTGGACGTGCCGCCGCCGCCGCCTTCGCTCTTTGCATCGATGCCGTTGGCCGTGTCGCCGGCGGTCATGATCGTCGATCCGGCATACTCGTTGACGGTCACGTCACCGCCATTGCCGCCGCCGCCGCCCGAAGCACCGACGTTGAGCGACAGCCGCAGCGCGGTGGCGTTGGAGGTCCCGTTCTGCGTCGAGCCGCTGCCGAGGCCGGCATTGCCGCCGCCGCCGCCGGTGGACTGGGCCATGATCCCGTTCGCGTAGTCGCCGAGCGTCTGGATGACGACCGGCAGGCTGCCGACCGGATCCGGCGCCGAGCTGGTCCCGCCGACCGCGACGTTGACCAGCCCGCCGTCGCCGGACGCGCCGCCGGTCCCGCCGACCGAGACGTTGAGGTCGAAATTGAAGTTCTGCCGGCCGGTCAGCTTGCTGATGTTCTTGAAGCCGAACGAGGCCGCAAGCGCCGAGGCATCGCCGCCATCGCCGCCGCCACCGCCGGTCGACGTCGCATAGACGCCGTACGAGCTCGTGCCGTAGGTCAGGATGCTGGAGCCGTTGCTGAGCGCAACCGTGGACGTCCCGCCCGCGCCGCCCGCACCGCCGCTGCCGCCGACGCTGAACGCGCCCGACAGCGCGATCGAGGTGCCGGTTTTCGGGATCGGCAGGTCCAGCACCACAGTCTTGGCCATGGACGCCCCGCCGGTGCCGCCGCCGCCGCCGGTGCTGAGTGCTTCCACGCCATAGGCTTCGATCGGCAGCGGGCTGGTCGTGCTGCCATCCGGCAGGGTGGCGGGATCGACGGCAGCGAGCACGCCGAGGCCGGTGGCGACCTTGGCGTTGTTCATGGTGATCGTGGCGGCCCCGCCGTCCCCTCCCGCGCCGCCGGTGCCGCCGACGGCGACGGACACGCCGGCGGCGACGCCGCCGGTGATGGTGTTGCCGGCGCCGCCGCTGCCGCCGCCGCCGCCGATGGAGGTGGCGACCAGGCCGGCGGCGTTGCTGCCATAGGTCTGCACGTTCGTCCCCGTGGTGGCCGCGATCACCGAGGAACCGGCATTGCCGCCCTTACCGCCGTCGCCGCCGACCGACACGCCGACCACGGTGCTGTAGGAGGTCGAGCTCCCGGCAGCGCCACCGCCGCCGCCGATCGATTGCGCGACGATGCCATGGGCGGTGTCGCCCTGCGTCGTCACGCTGCCGCTGAGATTCACCGTCACGGTGCCGCCGAGGCCCCCACCGGTCGCGGACCCCCCGACCGCGAGCGCCCCGCTGGTATCGCCGCCGATGCCGCCGCCGCCGCCGATCGATTGCGCGACGACGCCGTAGGCCAGGTCGCCGCCGGTGGCGATCGACCCGCCGGCGTTGATCGTGATCGTGCCGCCGGTGCCGCTGCTGCTGCCGGATCCGCCAAGGCTGATCAGGCCCTGCAAGGCATCGCCGGCGCTGCCGCCGCCGCCGCCGATCGATTGCACGACGATGCCGCGTGACTCGCTGCCCCCGGTGCTGATGCTCGCGGTGCTGGAGACGGTCACCGGACCGCCATTGCCGCTGCTGGTGCCCGATCCGCCGACGGCGATGAAGGAATCGCTGCCGCCGGCGCTGCCGCCGCCGCCGCCGATCGACTGCGCCTGGATGGCGGTGGCGCCGTCGCCCGCGGTCGCGACGGTCCCGCTTGCCGTCACGGTCACGCTGCCGCCGGTGCCGCCGGTGGCGCCGGAGCCGCCGATGCCGACGCCGTCGGTGGAGGTCGATCCGGCGGTGCCGCCGCCGCCGCCGATCGACTGCGCCTCGATGCCCAGGCTGTCGATGCCCGCGGTCTGCACGAGGCCGCTGCTGGTGATGCTGACCACACCCGCGTTGGCGCCCTGGCCGGAGGAGCCGCCCAGCGAGACGATGCCGCCCTCTGCCCCGCCGCCGGCGCCGCCGCCGCCGCTGATCGACTGTGCCAGGATGCCGGGGGCGTTGCCGCCGCCCGTCGTGACGGAGCCGGTGTTGGTGACGGACACGGCGCCGACCGTGCCGGCGGTGCCGCCGGTGGTGCCCTGGCCGTAGAACACCGCCTGCGAACTGCCACCGGCGCCGCCGCTGCCGGAAATCGCCTGGACGACGATGCCGCTGGAACCGTCGCCGACGGTCGAGACCGCACCGGCGTTCTGCACCGTCACCGTACCGGTGGAGCCGCCATTGCCGGGAGCGCCGGGAGGCGCCGACAGCGAATAGGCGCTGCCGCCCGCGCCGGCCCCGCCGCTGATGCTCTGGGCGACGATGGCCGGCGAATTGCCGGCGGTGGTGGCGACCGATCCGCCGCTCGCCACCGTCACCAGCACCGCCCCGCTGTTGCCGCCATTGCCGCCGTCCCCGCCGGTCGCCGAGATCGGATCGCCGGAATAGCCGCCGGTTCCGCCCTGGCCGCCGAAGGAATAGGCCAGGATGCCCCAGGAACTGTCGCCGTTGGTGACGATGCTGCTCTTGCCGACCGAGACGGTGACATTGCCGGCGCTGCCGCCATTGCCGCCGGCGCCGCCGTCGCCCACCGTGCCGCCGCCGTACAGCCCGCCCTGGCCGCCGAAGCCGCCGGTCGAGTAGGCGAGCACCCCGGAGGAGACCGGCCGCAGCGTGCTGACGCTGATGTTGTCGCCGATCGTGACGCCGACCGCCCCGCCGGCGCCGCCCGCGCCGCCCGCGCCGCCGGCGCCGGAGATGTTGAACTTGTTGTAGTCGGTGCCGGCGCCGCCGGCCCCGCTGATCGAGACCGCGAAGATGGCGGGCGAGGAATCGGCATTGGTGGCGATCGACTGGCTGGCGGTGGCGAGGGTGCCGACCGTCACTGAGACCGGTCCCCCGCCGCCGCCGGCCCCGCCATTGCTGTGATCCTGCCCGGCCCCGCCGGCGCCGCCCTTACCGCCGGTCGATTCGGCCAGGATGGCCGGGATCAGGCCCGACCGCGTGCCGCTTCCCCCGCTGGAGGCGGCGGTGATCGCGATGCTCGCATCCGTCACGCTGACGCTGGCCGCGTTGCCCGCGCCCCCCGCCCCGCCGAAGGACTCGTCATAGCCGTTGCCGCCGTTGCCGCCCCAGGACGACGCGACCGCCCCGGCCCCCACGAGGGTCTGCACGCCGAAACCGGGCAGCGACGGCGAGGGGAAAGCCTGCTGGAAGACGGAGCTGGCCGGATACGCCAGGTTGGTCACGGTGATCGCGATATCGCCGCCCTGGGCGATCGACGATGTCGCGGCCCCGCCAGTGCCGCCCACGCCGCCATTGATCCTGCTGGTGTAGGAGGCGGTGCCGCTGCCGCCGTTGGAGAGCGCGGCGACGCCCTCGACCTCGTTGATCTGATAGGCGCCAAAGGCCAGGCTCAGGGACACGCTGCCGCTGTTGGCGACGCTGACGCTGCCGGCGTTGCCGCCTGCCGCGCCGTTGGTGCCGTTGCCGCCGTTGCCGCCCATGCTCTCGCCCACGACCATGCGGACGCCGCCGCTGCTGGCGGGGGTGTACTGCGTGCCGCTATAGACGATCAGCGGGGCAGTCTTGGTCAGCATGATGCTCCCGCCGGGCGCGGCGGTGCCCGCGCTGCTGGCGTAGACCGGGTTGCCGTTGCTGTCGGTGCTTCTCTGGTAGGCGTTGCCGCCATTGCCGCCGGTGCTGAGCGCCGCTTCCCAGATCGTCTGGAAGCCGGCATCGCTGCCGGTCAGCGCCGTCGAAATGTCGTAGGTCAGCGGCGAGCCGCCGGTGCCGTTCGTTGGCGAGCTGTTGCTGGACCCGGCATTGGCGCCGTTCGTGCCGTTGCTCGTCTGGATCTGCTGCGCGAGGGCTGCATCCCCCATGGCCAGGACCGCGAGGGCGGCCGCGATCGGCAGCGTCACCCGGCGCCGGCAGACCCATGGCCCAGCCACGCCCCCCCCGGCATGACAGGAAATGGCCGGAGTCAGGGAATCGTATGCCATGGTCGCTGGATGCTCCTGCCCATCCACGCGGCAAACGATGACCGCAATGGTATGGCTTTTGCGGCCAGTTACCCACCGAGATCGTTTCGAACAACCTGCAATCGACGAACCGGGCGGGTTCGCCGACGAACCGGGCGCTACGACGCGCGGCGGAGGAATTGCCGCAGCGTCGCCGCCCCGGTGCGCCCGAGCGAGAGGGGGGTGGCGGAGCCGGCGAGGGTGACGCGGGTGCGGTCGCGGTTGATCGCCTCCACGCCAGCGATCCGGCCGGTGTGCAGAATCAGCGAGCGGTCGACCCGCAGGAAGGGCGGCGCGGGCAGCAGCGGCACCAGGCCGCCGATCGAACGGCGCACCAGACAGGCCTCGTCGCCCGCCAGGCACATGCGGGCATCGTCGCCATCAGCCTGGATGGCCAGGATATCATCAATCGGCACGATCCGCGTGCCGCGCAGGATCGGCACCGCCAGGGTCGCCCTGCCCGCCTCCAGCCTCGGCCGCTCGGGCGCCTCGGGCGACGGCGTGGCGGGCATGGTGCGGTGCTTCAGCAGGCGGCGGACGGTGCGCGCGAACCGCTCCGGCTGGACCGGCTTGAGCAGGAAGTCCACCGCCTCGACGTCGAAGGCATGCGTGGCATAGGCGGCGTGCGCCGTGACGAAGACCACCATCGGCGGATCCGGCACCTGTGCCAGCAGGCGAAACCCGTCCATCCCCGCCATCTGCACGTCGAGGAACACCGCATCGGGGCGGAGCCGCGCAATCAGCGCCACGCCCGCCGCGGCCGAGGTCGCCTGGCCGACCAGCTGCAGCATGGGATGGCGGGCGATCAGGCGTCCCACCGCCTCCCGCGAGGCACGCTCGTCGTCGACCGTCACGACCCTCAGCATGGCACGACCTGCGGGGTGGCGCGCCGGCCGGCGTCGCGACCCTTCAGCATGGCTCGCCCTGCAGGCGCAGCGTCGTCACCACCTGGTCCCCAAGCTGCTCCAGCGTCATCGCGTGACGGCCCGGATAGTGCAGCCGCAACCGCTTGGTGACGTTCGGAAGGCCGGTCGAGGTGCCCGGCAAGGCGGTCTGGCGGGAGGTAAGGTCGCCGTCATTGCGTACGACAATCGCCAGCGCGTCCCGCTCCGCGGTGACGGCGATGGTCACCGACAGCACCCCATCCGGCCCTGGCACGCCGTGCTTGGTGGCGTTCTCGATCAGCGGCTGCATCAGGAAGGTCGGGATGCGCCGGCCGCGCATCGAGCCCTCCACCACGATGCGGGACTTGAGCGTGGAGCCGAAGCGCATCTGCTGGACCCGCAGGAAGGCACGCATGCCGGCGACCTCCAGCGCCACCGGCACGAACGCCAGGTCCGCGGTATCCAGCGAATAGCGCAGGTACTGGCTCAGTTCGCGCAGCAGCTGGGTGGCGCGCCTGGGGCGATCGTGGATGTCGACCGCGATCATGTTCAGCGCGTTGAACAGGAAATGCGGGTCGAGCTGCATGCGCAGCTGCTGCATCTCGGCCACGATCATGGCGTTCTCGGCGGTGACGGCGCGCAGTTGGTCGTTGCTGGCGGCCTGCCGCGCGGCCAGCCAGCGGCCGGCGACCGACCAGGCGATGAAGAGGTAGGCGAAATAGACGAACTGGGCGCCGTGATGCGCCTGCCAGGGCGTCGCGAGCGCGGGAATGGCCTGGCCGAGCAGGATGGTGAACAGGATCACGATGCCGGCGGAGACCGAGGCGTTGGCGAGCAGGTAGGCCGTCAGGGCGGCGCCGTGGATGCGCCGTTCCACCCATTGCGCCAGCTGGCGGTTGGCCAGCACCAGCACCAGCACGAAGGAATCGACCAGCAGGGAGAACGCGACGCCGACCAGCGGGTTGGGAAACGCGGAGGCTCGCGCCAGCATGCCGACCAGGTAGACCAGGATCACCCCGAAGATGAACGCGGAGCGCTCCTGGCGCTTCGTCAGGTCCGGGTAGACCGCCGTGGTCGCGTGCAAAGCCATACTGGGACGGGAGCCCTTGGTCAGGCGTCAAAGCCGCCGTCTTTGTAACGCTTCCGCGCTGTTGCGAGAAGCAAGCGGCGGCGGCCGGAAGGTCAGGGCGCTGCCCTGAAACCCGCCAGGTGGCTCCGCCCCCTGGCCGGGGTCGGGGGCGGAAGCCCCGCCCTTCCCTGCCTGCTGTCACATCCTCGTGCTTGCGGACTCGCGGCCACGCGCCTATGTGGAGCCGCCAAGGTTGCGGAAAGGCTCCCCCGCCCATGGCTCCCGATATTTCGCCCGATGCGCTTACAGATTCCGGTGTGCTCTCAGACTCTGGCGCCCGGGCCGAATCCACTCGGCTCCAGACCGCTCGCGTCGAAGAAGCGCTCGCGTTCGACGACGTGCTGGTCGTGCCGGCCTACTCCCAGGTGCTGCCGTCCTCCACAGACACGCGCACCCGGCTCACGCGAACCATCTCGCTGAACATCCCGCTGATCTCCGCGGCGATGGACACCGTCACCGAAGGCGAAATGGCCATCGCCATGGCCCAGCTCGGTGGCATGGGCGTGATCCACAAGAACCTCAGCCCCGAGGAACAGGCCGGCCACGTGCGCCGCGTCAAGAAGTTCGAATCGGGCATGGTGGTGAACCCGCTCACCATCCATCCCGACCAGACCCTGGCCGACGTCAAGGCGCTGATGGCCACGCACCACATCAGCGGCATCCCGGTGGTCGAGCGCGAGACCAACCGCCTGGTTGGCATCATCACCCACCGCGACGTCCGCTTCGCCACCGACCCGTCGCTGCGCGTCTATGAGCTGATGACGCGGGAGGACCTGGTCACCGTCACCGCCGACATCCACCCGCAACAGGCCCGCGACCTGCTGCACAAGCACCGCATCGAGAAGCTGCTGGTGGTCGACGACGCCTATCGCTGCATCGGCCTGATCAC
>JARLIJ010000166.1 GCA_031291795.1 Acetobacteraceae bacterium
CCCCGCCCCTCTCCCTCAAGGGGAGAGGGAGGCGTTACTGTCGCCGCAACCTATGTGTCGGTCTCAGCGGCGGTTGGTATAACACAGATTTAGATGATGAAGGGCACAGATTACGCGGAAAGATGAACAGGGCCATTTTCTGCCGCCTCTTTGCTTCTTTCCGTGTAATCTGTGCCCTTCATCATTTAAATCTGTGTTAAAGTCTTCCTCCTTTCTTCCAACCCCGTCTGGCACCGCCACGCCACGACTGCCCCAAATCGCCATATGCGATCGCCCTGACTGAACCGCCCCTCGCCTAACCCGCCACGATCCGGCCGTCGCGCAGCGTCACCGTGCGGTCCATGCGCGCTGCCAGGTCCGGATTATGGGTGGCGACCAGCGCCGCGAGGTTCTGCCCGCGCACCATTGCCATCAGTTCCTCAAACACCACGCCCGCGGTGTGCACGTCGAGGTTCCCGGTCGGCTCGTCTGCCAGCAGCACCTTCGGGGCGTTCGCCAACGCGCGCGCGATCGCGACCCGCTGCTGCTCGCCCCCGGACAGCTTGCCTGGCAGATGCTCCAGCCGTTGTCCCAACCCGAAGGCGTCGAGCAGGGATTTTGCGCGGGTTTCCGCAGCCCGTCGCGACTTGCCGGCGATCAACTGCGGCAGCACGACATTTTCCAGGGCCGTGAATTCGCCCAGCAGATGATGGAATTGATAAACGAATCCAATGGTATCACGCCGGACCGCGGTGCGTGCCCCGTCAGGCAATGTGCCGACATCGCGCCCCTCCACCAGCACGGCACCGCCATCCGGACGGTCAAGCAAGCCTGCCACATGCAGCAACGTCGACTTGCCCGCGCCGGAGGGGGCCACCAGTGCGACGATCTCCCCTGCCCGCAGGGTCAGGTCGACGCCGCGCAGCACCGGCAGTTCTCCAGCCTCACCGCGGTAGGTCCGCTGCACGGCCTGCAGCACCAGCGGGTCACTCATGGCGCAGCGCTTCCACCGGATCAGTCCGCGCCGCGCGCCAGCTTGGGTAGAGCGTTGCCAGCAGGGACAGCACCAAGCCGAGCGCCACGACGCGCACGACGTCGCCCCAGTCGACCTGGTCGGGCAGGTTTGTCAGCATGAACACCGAAGAATCAAAGACCTGGCCGCCGGTCACGTTCTCCACGACGTGCTGGATCGCGACGATGTTGCGGCAGAACACCACGCCGATCAGCGTGCCGGCGAGCGTGCCGGAAACGCCGACGAACGCGCCGCACATCAGGAAGATGCGCAGCACAGACCCGCTGGAGGCGCCGATCGTACGCAGCACCGCGATGTCGGCGCGCTTGTCTTTTACCAGCATTATCAACGAGGAAATGACGTTGAACGCGGCCACCAGCACGATCATGCCCAGCACGATGAACATGGTGTCCTTCTGGACCTGCAGCACGCTGATCAGCGTGTCGTTGGCATGCCGCCAGTCGCGGGCGAACACCTGCTTGCCGGCCAGGATCGCCGACAGCGCCGGTGCCACCGCCTCCACCCGGTCCGGATCGTCCAGCCGGATCTCGATCCCGGTCACCGCATCGGGCTTCTGGAAGAACACCTGCGCCGCAGGAAGCGGCAGGAACACGATGGAATTGTTGTATTCGCTGAGGCCGGCGTCGAACACCGCGACGACCTTGTAGGCCCGCACCCGGGGGATCGTCCCGAACGCCGTGGCCGCGCCCTGGGGCGAAATCAGCGTCAGGGAGTCGCCGATCCGCAGCCGGTAGGACTGCGCCAGGCCGACGCCGACCACCAGCGCGTCATCGCCGGTGAAATCGTTAAGATTGCCGGCCAGGATGTGGTCGCTGATCGAATGCAACCCGCGCAGATCCGCCTGGCTGATGCCGCGCACCAGGCCGCCGCGCGAGCCGCCGTTCGGGGTCGACAGCAGCACCTGCCCGTCCAGCACCGGCAGCACCGACGCCATGCCGGGGATCGCGCGGATGCGCTGCGTCAGGTCCTGGTAGCCCTCGAGCGCCTGGCCGGCATAGGCCTGGATGCTGATATGCCCGTTCACCCCCAGGAAGCGGCTGACCAGTTGCGTCTGGAAGCCGCTCATCACCGAGGTCACCACGATCAGCGTGGCGACGCCCAGGGCAATGCCGACCAACGAGAAGATGGCGATGATCGAGACAAACCGCTCGCCCTTGCGGGCGCGCAGATAGCGGCCGGCGACCATGCGTTCGAAGGGGCCGAACATGGGAGGTCCGATCGTGGTTGCCGTCAGCCGATGCGGGCGAGCGCCTCATCGGGGGTGAGCTCCACCCGCTCGCCGGTGGCGCGCCGTTTCAGCTCGACCCGGCCCGCCGCCGCCCCGCGCGGGCCGACCACGACCTGCCATGGATGGCCCATCAGGTCGGCGTCGGCGAATTTCACACCGGCCCGGTCCTCTCGGTCGTCGTACAGCGCCGTGCCGGCGAACTTCGCATAAAGCGCCTCGCACAGCGCGTCGCACGCCGCATCGCCACGCTTGAGGTTCAGGATCACCGCCTTGAACGGCGCAATGCTGTCCGGCCAGATGATGCCGGCCTCATCGTGGCTGGCCTCGATCACCGCGCCGACCAGACGGGAGACGCCGATGCCGTAGCTGCCCATCTCCGGATGCACCGGCTTGCCGTCCGCGCCGGCAATGCGCACGCCCATGGATTTCGTATACTTGGTACCGAAGTAAAAGATGTGCCCGACTTCGATGCCGCGGCCCTCGCGTTTGCGGGGGGCGTCGATCATGGCCCATTTCGTCGCGTCGTGCTTCTCGTCGGTGGCGGCGTACTGGGTCGTCATCGCCTTGAAAAAGCGCTCAAGATCCTCGGCGCTCTCGTGGCTGAAGCCGCCGGCGCCGGCGGAGAGATAATCCATCTCTTCAAAGGTGGCGTCATAGTATACTTGGCTCTCGCCAGTCGGCGCCAGGATGATGAATTCGTGGCTCAGGTCGCCGCCGATCGGGCCGGTATCCGCCTCCATCGGGATGGCTTTCAGCCCGATGCGCTGGAAGGTGCGCATATAGGCCAGCATCATCTTGCGGTAGCTCTGCACCGCGCCGGCGTGGTCGATATCGAAGGAATAGGCGTCCTTCATCAGGAACTCGCGCCCGCGCATGACGCCGAAGCGGGGGCGCACCTCGTCGCGGAACTTCCACTGGATGTGGTAGAGGATCTGCGGCAGTTCGCGGTAGCTTTTCACCGACTGGCGGAACAGGTCGGTGATCATCTCCTCATTGGTCGGGCCGTACAACATGTCGCGGTCGTGGCGATCCTTGATCCGCAACATCTCCTTCCCGTAGTCCTCGTACCGTCCGCTTTCCTTCCACAGCTCCGCAGGCTGGATGGTCGGCATCAGGACTTCCTGCGCCCCGGCGGCATCCTGTTCTTCCCGCACCAGGCGCTCGATGTTCTTCAACACCCGCAATCCCAGCGGCAGCCACGCGTAGATGCCGGCGGAGGTCTGCCGCACCATCCCGGCCCGCAGCATAAGCCGATGGGAGGTAATCTGCGCCTCGGCGGGCGTCTCCTTCATGGTGGGAATGAAGCTGCGGGACAGGCGCATCGGGGACAAAATCCATCTGGTTGTGGGGGCGGACCCTAGCCTTCCAAGGCCGGCGCCGCCAGTGGAGGCAGGTCAGGCGCTCTGCTGCAAGGCAGCATCGCAACTATTGTGCGACGCACAATGGAACAACGCAATAAAATCGCCGAGAACGACCGTGCGTACGAACAAACCAAGTGACTCCACGAGAAGTTCCATGTAACTATTTGCTAGGCCCAGGATCGCCAGCGTACGGGCCAGGTTTGGGGAGGAAACGCCAGTCTCGCGGACAGGTTGAGGGAAGCATCAGCCCCCTTCCTGGCCGTGCGAACTATGGCTCTGCACGAAGAACGTGCGGGTTTTGCATGTACTGCGGCCGCCGACAGGCCGTTGTAGGATCGTTACCTGGACAGTTGTATGGCCCTCGGCCGAACAACGCCGCGCTATTCTGCGCGCAAAGGCTTTGATTTCTGTGACGCCTGAAGCGCTGGGTCTTGCGGGCCTGATCCCCGGGACGAACGCGGGGATGAGAATGAGGAATGGCGGGATGGCGAGACCCGACCGCCGGAATAGCCAGAGCGGGTTTCCAGAGACTGGAAAGGCTCCCGCTTTGCCATGGCCAAAGCTTGCCCCGGCCCTCTGTCACGGCACCAGTGCTGGGGCAGAGGGCCGGGGCAAGCACGGCTGTGAATTGTCAGAGATCGTCATGGCCGGGCTTGTCCCGGCCATCTGTACCAGCACCGTGCCGCGATTGATGGCCGGGACAAGCCCGGCCATGGCGGCATGGGTTTTCCAGTCACCGTGAAACCACTCTAGACTGTCAGCGAGGAGCGGATGAAGTCGCGCATGTTGCTCACCTCCTCCAGGGCGTTCACCCGCTGGATGATGGCGTTCGTCCGTTCGGCGCCC
>JARLIJ010000025.1 GCA_031291795.1 Acetobacteraceae bacterium
AGAGGTGCGGCGCGCCACAGAGCCACAGAGCATTTTTTAAACCATCTGTTTCTCCGTGGGCTTTGTGGCTCGCCTCACCTCTGTGTTGAAGTTTAACCGGACGCGCCGCACGAACCACCCAAGCAGAGAACCAAGGCCACCCGCCACTCTCCCCCCCAAACATCAAGCAGGCAGCGGAAACTTCTGAAGGTAAGGCATATACTCCGGTTCGACGTCGATCTGCAGTGTGGCAAGCACGCGCACCACCGCATTGTAGAAGCCGATCGTCAGCGTCAGGTCGATCACCTGCTCGTTGCCCAGCGCGGCCTGCAGGGTGGCGAAGGTGGGCTCTGTCATCGCGCCATGTTCCGTCATCTCCCGCGCCGCCTGCAGCACCGTGCGAGCCAGGCCCTCCAGCCCCGTTGGCTTCCCCGCGCTCTCGTCGATCAGCGCTTGCACATCCGCGTCGCTCACGCCGAAATCATGCCCCAGCTTGATGTGGTGCGACCACTCGTACGGCGAGCGGGTCAGCCAGCCGACCTGCAGGATCGCCATCTCCCGCAGCCGCGGATCGAGCTTGCTGCCGTATCGGATGTAACCACCCAACCCGGCGAACGCACGCGCCGCCTTGGGCGAATTCACCAGCGCCTTGAACAGCCAGATCGGCCGGTTCAGCAGGTCCTGATCCGCCTCGGCCAGATCGGATTTTTCCAGGTAGGGCACGCGGGCCATGCGATCGTCTCCTCGTGATTTTTTCTGTCCGACGGCATCCTGGAACGCCCGCTCCGCCCGGTCCAGATTGCGGCCGGTGCGAATCGCTGTTGAATGGCCGCATTCGACATCCTCATCATCGCAGACAGGATCCCCGGCATGACTGACCTTCCCGATCCCTTCGGCCTGTTTCGTCTCGATGGCAGCACGGCCCTGGTCACCGGCGGACGGCGGGAGATCGGGCGTGCAATCGCGCTCACCCTGGCCGGCGCGGGCGCCCGCGTCGCCGTCCACCACGCCGGCACCGCCGAGGAGACGTCGGATGCCGCCGCCGTGGTGGCGGACATCGTCGATGCCGGCGGCGAGGCTGCGTCGTTCGGGCAGGATTTTGCGCTGGACGATGCCGGCCATGCGCTGGCCGCCGCGGTCACCGCCTGGGCGCCCGTCGATATCCTGGTGCTGAACGCCTCGATCGAACTGGTCGAGCCATATACCGAGATCACCCGCGAGCATTTCGACCGGCAGATCGCGGTCAACCTTCGTAGCACGCTGGAACTGCTGCAGGACCTGCTGCCCGCCATGGCGGAGCGCGGCTGGGGCCGGGTGCTGACGATCGGCAGCGTGCAGCAGGACATCCCGCATCCCGAGATGCTGGTCTATGCCGGGACCAAGGCGGCGCAGCTCAACTGGGTGCTGAACCTGGCGCGCCAGGTCGGCAGCCAGGGCGTGACGGTGAACAACCTCGCCCCCGGCGCGATCCATACCGCGCGCAACCACGAACAGATGCTGCACTCCGGCGCGGCCCTGCTGCCGCGTATCCCGGTCGGGCGGCTGGGCCGGCCGGACGACCTGTGCGGCGCGGCGTTGATGCTATGTTCGGATGCCGGGCGCTATATCACCGGCACCAACCTGTTCGTCGACGGCGGACGGCACGCCACGTAACCCCATCACACCCATGAGGACGCCAGCATGATCGCCCCGGGGATGCAGCCACGGATGAAGGACCCGCCCGGTCGGCCGCCGCCACCGCCACGGCCCGCGCCGCCCTGGATGGCGGGGGCCGCGATCGGCCTCGTCCTGTTCTCCATGGCCTCCGGCGCCATCGCGCTCGGGGCCGGCTGGGCGCTGATGGGGCCGCGCAAGGACCGCTGACAGGCGGGCGGCGCCCCGATCCTCACACCCCCAGCGCCTCCAACACCACGCGCAAGCCACGGTCCAGCACCTTCTCGCGTCGCAGCACCACGCCAAGCCGGCGCGCCAACGGCGGCTGCAAGGTCCGCATGACGGCGCCGGCCACCGGCACGCCCAGCGCCAGCGCCGGCATCACCGACGCCCCCAACCCCTGCCCCACCAGCACCTTGATCGTCTCGATGCTGTCCAATTGCATGGTCGGATGCACCGCCACCCCCGCAGCGCGGAACCAGGCGTCGATGATCGCCCGCGTGCTGCCGCCCGGCTCGTAGAGGATCAGCGGCAGCGCCGCCAAACTCGCCGGCGTCACCGCGTCCGCCGCTTGCGCCAGTGCCAGCGGGATCAGGGCGACCAGCGCGTCCTCCCGCAAGGCCGTCACGCTCAGCGCCCGGCCGGGGGTCGCCGGCAGCGTGACCAGCCCCGCATCCAGCGCGCCGGTCTCGACCTGATGGCAGATCTCCGCGCTGTTGCCGGTGGCGATCTGGACCTCCAGTCCCGGCATGCGCTGGCGCACGGCTGCCAGCACCGGGGGCAGCAGGTAGATGCACGCGGTGGCCCCGGTACCCAGGCGCACCCGCCCGACCTCCCCGCTGCGATGGGCGGCGGCGGCGGCCATCACGTCCTCCACGGCCGCCTGCGCGCGGGCGGCCGGCCCAAGCACCGCCTGCCCCGCCGCGGTCGGCGCCGTTCGCCCGCCGGCACGCTCCAGCAGCCGCACGCCCAGGCAGCGTTCCAGCTCGCGCAATTGCTGGCTGGCCGCCGGCTGGGTGAGGTTCAGCGCCCGCGCCGCCGTCGAGATTCCCCCGGTTTCCACCGTTGCGAGGAAAGTGCGAAGCTGGCGATGTGTGGGCCACGCCATAAGAGAAGGTTATCCTGATGCGCCGCATCGGAAGAATTTCCTTCTGTGGCTCTGTGTCAAGCGCCATCCTCGGCGCAGGGGTTTTGTATCAGGCGCCATCCTCGGCGCAGGGGTTTTGTGTCAGGCGCCGTCCTCGGCGCAGGGATTTTGTGTCAGGCGCCGTCCTCGGCGCAACGGAACGAAGGGGCAGATCGAATGCAGGTGACGGTGCGACCGAGCGTGGATGCGGATGTGGCGGCGGTCGCGGCGATCTATGGGCATCATGTGCGGCATGGGATGGCGTCGTTCGAGACGGACCCGCCGTCGGAGGCCGACATGGCCGCCCGGCGCGCCGCGATCCTTGCCCGGTCGATGCCCTATCTGGTGGCGGCCGAGGGCGAGACGGTCCTCGGCTACGCCTATGCCGGCCCGTACCGGCCACGCGCCGCCTATGCCGACACGGTCGAGAACTCGATCTACCTGCGCCCGGACCTGCTTGGACGCGGCATCGGGCGTGCCTTGCTGACCGCCCTGGTGGCTGCGTGCGAGGCGCTGGACCTGCGCCAGATGGTGGCCGTGGTGGGCGACAGCGCGAACCTGGCCTCGATCCAGCTGCATGAGCGCTGCGGGTTCCGCCAGGTGGGCGTGCTGCAGGCGGTCGGCTGGAAGCACGGACGCTGGCTCGACAGCGTGCTGCTGCAGCGCGCGCTGGGCCACGGCGACGCGGCCCCCGCCGGCCCCCACCGCTGATGGAACAGGACCGGCGGCTGGGCCTGGCGCTGGGGATCAACCAGACCCTGTCCTGGGGCATGACGTTCTACCTGCCGGCGGTGATCGCCGGCCCGGCCGCCGCCACGCTCGGAGCCTCCGGTTTCGCCATCCTCGGCGCATTCTCCTGGGCGTTGCTGGTGACCGGGCTGTGCGCGCCGCGGGTCGGCCGCTGGATCGACCGCCACGGCGGGCGCGGGGTGCTGGCGACCAGCGTCGTGGTGATGGCCGCGGGGCAGGTCCTGCTGGCCTGTGCGCCCTCGCTGGCGGTCTGGTACCTGGCCTGGACGGTGATCGGGGCCGGCATGGCCCTGGGCCTCTACGACGCCGCCTTCGCCACCACCGGCACGCTGCTTGGAAACGCCGCGGGGCCGGTGATCACCGGCATCACCCTGCTCGCCGGCTTTGCCAGCACCGTGTTCTGGTCGCTGGGCGCCGCCCTGATCGGGCCGTTCGGATGGCGCGGACTGCTGCTGGTCTACGCCGCGCTGATGCTGGCGGTGAACCTGCCGCTGGTGCTGGCGCTGGTGCCCGCCGGCACCGGACCCGGCCGGGCGGGCAGCGCGGGCGCGGGCGGTCCGCGGCGGCGGATCGACCGGATGGCGGTGCTCTACCTCGCCAGCTTCTTCACGATCCGCTGGTTCGTGACCTCGGCGATCGCGGTGCATGTGCTGAAGCTGCTGCACGGCGTCGGGCTGGGGGAGGCCGCCGCCGTCGCCGTCGCCGCGATGATCGGCCCCGGCCAGGTGCTGGGCCGCATCGTCGAGTGGTCGGTCGGCGGCCGCGTCGGCCTGCTGACCCGCGCGCGGGTGGCGGCGCTGCTGTTCCCGCTGGGCGCGGCGGGGCTGCTGCTGGGCGGGCCGCTGGCGGCCGGCGCCTTCGCGCTGCTCTACGGCATGAGCAACGGCATCCTGACGATCAACCGCGGCACGCTGCCCTTGGCGCTGTTCGGCCCGACGGGCTACGCCACGCTGCTGGGCTGGCTGGCGATGCCGGTGCTGCTGGCGCAGGCGACCGCGCCGACGCTGGTCGCCCCCCTGGTCGCCGCCCTGCCGGCACTGGATGTGCTGCTGCTTGCCGGCGGGCTCGCCGGTGCGGCGGTGGTGCTGCTGGTGCCGCTGCGGCTGCCGGTGGAGGCGACGGTGGCGGAAGCCTGACGGGGGGCGGTCCACTGGGGATCGATGGGCCGGCGGAAGGCCCGGTTGGGCGCTGTCTTGTCGCTGCCCGACCGAGACCGGATCGGGGGGCGGGCCGCAATGGAACCGAGAGTTCGATTGCGCGGAAACAGAGGTTGGGCGGGTTTTCTGGCCGTGGATGAATGCACCAGTCGATGCGTGGCGAAGCTGTGCATCATTGGCAATGCGCGGCCGATCTGCCGGGCGTGCAGCAAAACGTTGGTCTTCTGCATGCCTACCACCGAGTTGAGTGGACAGCGGACGTAGAAAGCCGATCGCGCCGGGGTCTGCTGTGCGCCCATCTCGGTCATCCATGCGGCAAGGGATGATCCCCCTAAAGCAGTCGTTCGTTTGCATCCGTAGCCATGACCTCAAGGCTGCTCCAGCTTCCTATTGCTCGCCTGGAGTTCCTTTCTCCGTGCCGGACTTGGCGGGATCGGATGGGAGGAGAACCGTGGCGAACAACATGGCCGGTTGTAATGATCGCCGGCGTCGCAATGAACCGCCTGTGTCCCGTCGGCTATCGATAATCTCCAGGTCCATCATTGCCCCTCTTTGCTAATTTCGGCATCCCGGCCCAGGCATCCGGCATCGCGAGGGTGGCTGGGGGCATATCGTCGTTGAGCGGCGGCCTCGCACTGGACGGCGGCGACCGTCAAGTGCTTCCTCGCCGGAGCCAATGCGACCCACGTCGCTGAGTGCAGTTCACCTGGCCCGGGGAATAAAACCAGGCACGCCGGTCTCCACCACGGCGTTGAACCGGACGTTCGTCGTGATGCTGTCCCTGATCTCCCGCATGGCGTCTTCAGGTAGGGTCGAAAGCTCGAAGTTCTCCTGGATGCGGTCCGGCGTGACTGAGGTAGTCAAGAACGCTGTGCCGCGTTGTACCGCCCAGGCAAGTAGGACTTGGGCGGGGGTTTTCCCGACACGCTGTGCGATGGCGATGATCACCGGATGATCCAGTAATCTGGGCTCCATCCCATGCCCCAACGCCGCAAATGCAAGCAGTACAATCCCGTGCTGCTGGCAATATTCGAGCAGGTCGCTTTCCGGCAGGTACGGATGGGATTCTACCTCTACCACCGCCGGCTTGATTCGCGCGGCTTCGACAACCTCCTGCAATTTCTCCAAATTGACATTCGATAAGCCGATTGCCTTGCACTGGCCCTCGTCCACCAGGCGCTCCAACGCCTGCCAAGTCTCCACCAATGTCACCCCAGGGTCATAGATAACATGGCCGCGCTCGTCCCTCGGGTCCTGCTCGTCGCCCGGTCGAAAGGCAAAGGGGGTATGGATGAGATAGCAATCGACAAGATCGAGTTGGAGTCGCTGGCGACTCGCCTCGAAGGCGGGTTTGACCCGCTCGGGACGATGATTGTTATTCCAGAGCTTCGTGGTGACGAACACATCTTTCCGGTGAATCGCCCCCGCGTTAAACACGTCCTGCAGCGCATCGCCGACCGCCTTCTCGTTGTTGTATCGTTCTGAACAATCGAGGTGACGAAATCCCACTTCCAATGCGATCTTTGTTGCCCTTCTGGTCGCGAGGGGATCCGGAATCAGCGTACCAAACCCGACGGCGGGAATCGCACCGGATCCGTGGGTGAGAGGGATCTTCGCATAGCGAAGAGCGTCGGGCGCTGCCATACTTGTACTCCTCCGTCCTAAGATCCAGCTCGGCACAAGGAAACGTTGGATCGTCACCTCGCGCCGCTCACATTTCATCGCATCCGTTCGACCCATCGAGCGCGTGAAGGCCCCGGCTCAAACGCATCGCCGAAGTATTGGGTCTCGCGGGCCACCTTCCCATCTTCGAACTCCATGATGCTGACCGTGTAGGACGGTTGCCCGTCGTAAGTGAGGACGAATTCAGTGACCCAGAGGTCGCCGGCGCCGAGGACGCGCCGCACGGTGAAGCGCTTCATGTTCGGCTGTGCGAAGCGAGACGCCTGAATATTGCGCCGGCCGCGGATACGCTCGCCCGACTGCGGATACTCGAGCACTGCGTCCTCTCGGTAAATCTGATGCTCCACCTCGAAGTCGTTCGCGTCGGACGCAGCCCAGTGGAGATCCAAAGCCGCTCGAATCTCCCGGTCTTCCATCTCGATCTTTCCTCGCGTCATCGGTGCACCCCATCGGTACAAGTCGCCCTGACGGAAGCGAGCATACCAATATATACCGATATTCGCCGGATGACCTCCAGCGAGATCGAAAATCGGACTTGTTCTGCCAGCCCCGACACTCCGAAACACAGGCGCGGGGCGAGAAAGCGGGTCGGAACGCACCAGCGCGGTGCCGGCCTTCTATGGGCGATCTCCAAGGGCAGGTTGACGGGCAGGTTCGACGGCAGCGTGAAGTCGGTTGGATCGAACTCCGGGGCCATCCGAGCCGAACTGAAGAAATCGGGCTTGCGTTTCGTCGAGACCGTCGGGATAACGCAATCGAGACTCGCGATGGGCCAGGCGAGCACCGGACGACCTCCCACGACTCTTGCTGAATTTGTGAGGCACGCCATGGCCGATGCGCTCCCAGATATCATCGCCGGACAGCTTGAGGTGGTCTTCTGCGGGATCAATCCCGGAATGACTGCGGCCGCCGCGGGGCATCATTTTGCCGGAAGAAGCAATCGCTTCTGGCGCGTGGTCCATCTCGCCGGCTTCACGCCCGAGGAAATCCTTCCCGAGAACGATCACACAATCCTGCGGCACCGATGTGGCTTGACCGCGGTGGTTGAACGGCCGACGGCGCGGGCGGATCAACTGTCGGCACAGGAATTCATCGCTGTCGCCGCGCATTTCGAACAGAAGATCGCGCGCTATGCGCCGCGCTTCGTCGCCTTTCTCGGTAAGGCGGCCTATTCCGCACTGTCCGGTCGACGAGAAATCGCCTGGGGATCGCAGTCGACCGCCCTCGGTGGCGCCGCGGTGTGGGTTCTACCCAATCCCAGTGGGCGAAATCGGGCATTCAGCCTCGATCAACTGGTCAGCGCCTACAGTCAACTCTATCGAGCGACAGAGCAGAGCCAACTTTCGACATGAATCGTTGAAAGCGTATATGCCACTATGCATCAAGACGCAGCTGACATGCGTGAATTCAAAACAGCGAAAGCGAAGGGAACGGATGCGTTTCCTCTTCATCAGCGATGTGGTCGGTAGAACCGGCAGCAGCTCAAACAGCGAGCATCTGCCTTGAGGAGGAGCCGCCACCAGACCCGCGGATGTGAATGTCCGCTCCGGCATGTCAATTGGCCGAAGCGGACAGTCTCCTTCCGGCCAGCACCGGACCCTGTGCTGCCAGCCGGCCGACCTGAAGCGAACGGCCGGCCCCGCCGCTACCGGCCCCCCGGAGGATCGAACGGGGCCGGATCGGCGAAGCGGCGGACGATGTTGGTGATCAGCTTTGCCAGGATGTTGTCGTAGCCATCCACTGGCAGGGCGCCGATGAAGCACATCGATCCCACGGAAAACACCGCCCCGCCATTGGGGGTTTCGAAGAAAGTAAGGTCGGAGCGGATGATGTCCTCCCGCGCCGCCGGCCAGGTGTGATCGCGGCGTTCCTCGTTCACCGGCTGGTAGGTCGGATCATCCAGCACCGCGCGGCCGACAACGATGGCGTGCTCCGGCGTGCCAAGGCGCGTGTCGGCGCGGTCGAGTTCATGGCCGGCGGCCCCGCCGCCCATCAAGCCACGCTCCCCGAAGACCTGGCCGGGCACGGCGCCGTCCTCCATGTCCGCGCGCATGAAGGCGACGCGTGGATCGAGGATGCCGTCGAGGAAGTTGTAAGGATAGGACTTGTATTCGCCCTGCGTGCTGAAGCCCACGCCGACCAGCGCCTGCGGCGGACGGCCG
>JARLIJ010000167.1 GCA_031291795.1 Acetobacteraceae bacterium
GCGCGTGGCCGCCGCCGGCGCGGGCGGGCGCCGGGCGGCGGGCCCCGGCCCCCCCCCCCCCCCCCCCGGCCGCCCCCGCGCCCGCGCGCGGGCCCCCCGCCGCCGGCGGCCGGGCCCGGGGGGGGGGGGGGGGGGGGGTGGGGGGGGGGGGGGGGGCGGGGGGGGCGGCGGCCGCGGCGCCCCCCGCACCCCCCCCCCCCCCCCCCCACCGCGAACTGCTCGCCTTGAGGGAATTGCTATATTCGATGCGAGGCATGTCGTTCAGTCCGCGACGGCCCTCAGCTTCACCAGAAGTGCGTCCTCGTCAGCAGGTCGGCAAAGTGCGCGCCACCCCGAAAGACCGTTCAACCTCAGGCCTCATCAGCGTGTTCCGCGTGCATCGCCTGGTATCTGCGTTTGAAACCTTCTTTTGCGATGCTGCCGACAAACAGTGACGCAACCGCGGGCGAATCCACTATCCACCGACCGAACCGACACAGCAACAGGGCAGGCGGGGCCGATCGCCCCCTGCCCGCCCAACCTAAGCCCACGCTTCACCGTCCGCTACGCCCCGCCACCGCATCGTAGCCCCGCCACCGGTAGATCGCCGCCGACAAGCCCCAGGCGAGCACGAAGATCCCCACCACCACGAACCCCAGATCCGCCAGGTCGTCGTTCAGCGCCGCCACTGCCGACCACACCGATCCATCCAGCCCGAACCGCTCGGCCAGCAGCCCCAGCGCCTCGATCCCGCCGATCAGCAGCGCCACCGCGACCGAGGCCGCCGTGATCGTCAGGTTGTACCAGAGCTTGCGCAGCGGATGGACGAACGCCCAGCCATACGCCTCGACCATCAGCACGCTGTCGGCGGTATCGACCAGTGCCATGCCGGCGGTGAACAGCGCGGGGAACACCAGGATCTGCCAGTGCCCGAGCCCCTGCGCGGCCTCGGTGGCGGCGATCGCGAGCAGCCCGACCTCGGTCGCGGTGTCGAAGCCCAGGCCGAACAGGAACCCCAGCGGATACATCTGCCAGCTGCGCCGCACCACGCCGAACAGCGGGCGGAACAGCCGTGCAAGCAGCCCGCCGCCGGCTAGCTCCGCCCCGTCGGGCGACAAGGCACCGCCGCGGCGCACGTGGCGGAAGCTGCGCCAGACGCCGCGCAGGATCGCCAGGTTGGCGAGCGCGATCACCAGCAGGAACGTGGCCGACACCGCCGTGCCGATGGTTTCGCCGACCAGCTTGATCCGGTCCAGGTCCAGCGCCGAGGCGGTGACGGCAACGCCCAGGCAGGCCAGGAACACGATGGTGGAATGCCCGAGCGAGAAGAACAGGCCGGCGCCGATGGGCCGGCGGCCTTCCTGCATCAGCTTGCGGACGACGTTGTCGATCGCGGCGATATGGTCGGCGTCCACCGCATGGCGCAGCCCGAACACCCAGGCGAGCAATGCGGTGCCCAGCAAGGCGGGCCGGTCGGCAAACAGCGTCCAGGCCCACATCCAGGCCCCGGCATTGGCGGCGACCAGGGCTGCGAACAGCAAACTCAGCCTGCCGCGCCCGTCGTGCCGCGATCCAGTCATGCCAACCCTCATACTTTTCCGTCGGATCGTCATATCCTATGGACGGCACGTGTGAAAGGCTATGATCGCCACACGGAGGGCCGCCATGCAGCGCATCACCATCACCATCGACGACGACCTGCTGGCCGCGGTGGACGGGCTGATGGCCCAGCGCGGCTACGCCAGCCGGTCGGAAGCCTGCCGCGACATCCTGCGGGAGCGGCTGAGCCACGATGCCGCCGCCAGCCCGGCGACCCCGTGCATGGCGACGCTCAGCTTCGTCTACGACCACGAGACCCGCGCCTTGGCGCAACGGCTGACGCACGCCCAGCACGACCGCCACGACCTGACGGTGGCCAGCATGCACGTGCATCTGGACCATGATTCGTGCCTGGAGGTTGCCGTCCTGCGCGGCCCCGCCGGCGAGGTGGCCCAGTTCGCCGACACCCTGACGACCCAGCGCGGCGTGCGCCATGCAGCCCTGCACGTGGTGCCGGTGAAGGTCACCGAACCGCACCACCACCATGGGTCGGCCGAGGCGCCGCACACGCACGTGACCGCATGACCGCCACATCCCCCGGCGAGGCCGCGCGCCATGCCCCAGCCGTTGCGCGCAACCGCGACCCGATCCTCGCCGTGCTGCGTGAGCGCCTGCCGCAGCCGGGCATGATCCTGGAGATCGCCAGCGGCACCGGCGAGCATGCCGCGTGGTTCAGCCGCGCGCTCCCTTCGGTCACGTGGCAGCCGACCGATCCACACCCGGAGGCGCGGTCGAGCATCGCCGCCTGGCGCGCCTCGGCCGGGCTGGTGAACCTGCTGCCGCCTTTGCCGCTGGATGCGACGGCGCCGGACGCCTGGCCGGCGATCCAGGCGGACGCGATCGTGGCGATCAACATGATCCATATCGCGCCCTGGGCCGCTACCGAGGGCCTGTTCGCCGGCGCCGCCCGCGTGCTGCCGCCCGGCGGCCTGGTCTATCTCTACGGTCCGTTCCGCGAGGATGGCGCCCACACCGCCCCCAGCAATGCCGCGTTCGATGCGACGCTGCAGGCGACGGACCCCGCCTGGGGCGTGCGCGACCTGGCCGAGGTCGCGGCTCTCGCCGCCGACCTTGGCGTGCCGATGATGGAGAAGATCGCGATGCCGGCGAACAACCTCAGCGTGGTGTTCCGGCGGGCATGACAGGACGCGCGGCGATCGTCGCCGGCCTCAGCTTCCCACCTTCAGCGTCGAAACCAGCCCGCGCAGGCACGCCAGCAGCGACAGGCTCGTCAGCTTGCCGGTCCGCGGATTGTCCTCGCAGGGGACGTTCTCGATCGTCATGACGAACCGCGCGGCGTCGGCTTCCACCCGGATCGTGTGCGTGTTGCGAGTGACGAACGGGTCCGCCCAGATCTCCACCTTCGTCCGCACCGGCCCGATCCCGGCCAGCGCCAGGGCTGCGGCAACATTGACGTTGGCGGGAAAGCCGGCTGCGGCATCGAAGGCGTTGCCCGCAAAGACGCGCAGCGGCGCCGTCAGGTCGCTTACGTCGATGTGGTGCTTTTCCAGGTAGGGCGCGCCCATCAGGCCGGTCGGCGGCTTGCGGGTCTCCAGGCTGATGCTGGTGACCGGCCCCTCCGCCGCGGCCCGCACGGCGTCCAAGCCCAACAGGGCGCCGGTCGGGACGACGATCCGCGCGCCGGTCTGCATGGCGCGGCGCACCAGGTGCATGCGCGGCAGCAGCGCGCCAACCGAGGCGGGCACCAGGATGCGGCCGGCCTCGATGGCAGGCAGCGCGACCCGTTCGAACACGGCGGCGGGGGTGGCCTCGACCACGATGTCCGCCTCGGCGAGGTCGGGCAGCTCCACGAGCTGCGGCGCAGTGCGGAACCCGGCCAGGTTGGCGAGCCCCTTCACCGGGTCGCGCGCCGCAACCGCGATCAGCCGCAGCCCGTCCACGCCGGCATCCAGAGCGCGCGCCAGGGGCAGGCCGATGGCACCCAGTCCCGCAATCGCGACTGTCTTCGTCATCCAGCATCCCTCGGTTCGGCACGCGGTCCGGCCACGCGCGATCGCGCGGCCATCAGTTCTTCCGGTGTATTGACATTAAGGAACGGGTCCCCGGACTGCACGGGGAAATCGACCGCGCGCATGCCGATCGATTCCGCAAAGCGCGTCACGGCGCGCGGGCCGGGCAAGGCGAGCCAAGCGCGCAAGGCGCCGCGGCAGGCGACCGGCCAGAGCGCCACGAGCGGATGGCGCCGCCCGAGGCTGGCCGCGCAGGCCGGCGCCGGGGCGAGCCGGCGCACCAGGTCGGGCGGCACGAACGGGGTGTCGCCGGGCACCGTCAGCAACGTCTGCGCTCCGCGGCCGGCAGCCCAGTCGAGGCCGGCCAGCACGCCGGCAAGCGGCCCTTCCCCCACGAACGCGCCGTCCCCCAGGACAGGACAGCCGGTGGCGGCGAAGCGGTGCGGATCGCCGTTGGCGCTGATCGCGACCGGCAGCGGCGCCAGAACGGCCAGGATATGGGCAAGGATGGCCTGGCCACCGACATCGAGCAGCGGCTTGTCGCCCCCGCCCATGCGGCGCGCCTCGCCGCCGGCCAGCACCAGGGCGACGGTCGGGTCAGGCGGCATCGTGGCCAAGGGCGTTGTCACGGCGAACGAGGACCACGGTCAGCGGGCACCCCAGCGGGCGGCATCACCGCCGATGGCATCGCGGTCCGCGGGCATCACGGCCAAAGGCATTGTGGCAGACGCCGGCACGGTTTCAGCGCCGGAAGAATGCGCGGTCGGGCTCTCGCTTCATCGCGCGACTATGGCGACGCAGCGCCTGACGCGCAACGGAGCCATGTGCGCCCGCCGCACCGCTCCTCAAACGGAGCCTGCCGCGCAACGGACCCGTTCGCCCGCGCAACGCACGTCATTCCAGCCTGTCGGGATCCTCGGTGGGGCGAGCAACGGGACTCGAACCCGTGACATCCAAGACCACAACCTGGCGCTCTACCAACTGAGCTATGCCCGCCACCGAGGGGCGGCGTTTTGACCGATCAGCCCGCTGCCGTCAACGGTTCAGTCGTACTCTGGGTCCGAACCACGCCCTGGCCGCGGAAATGCGTCTTCAGCCGGGCAACCGCTTCCGCCAGCACCTCGGGACGCTTGCAGAACGCGAAGCGGGCGAACTGGCGCGGCGCGTCGGGCGCCTCATAGAACGCCGAGACCGGGATGCCGGTCACCCCGGCATGCTCGGTGATGTAGCGGCAAAATGCCACATCGTCCCCGTTGAAGCCCAGCGGCGAGAAATCCGTGGTGATGAAGTAGGTCCCATGGGTCGGCAGCACCGACAGCCCGACCTCGGCGAGGCCGGCGGCGAGCAGGTCGCGCCGTGCCTCCAGGCTGCTCGCCAAGCCGGCGTAGTAGCTGTCGTCCTTGGCCAGCCCCAGCGCCACCGCCCGCTGCAGGTTGGGCGCGGTGGTGAAGGTCAGGTTCTGGTGCGCCTTGGCGACCAGCGGCGACAGGGTGGGCGGGGCCGTCACGTAGCCCACCTTCCACCCGGTCAATGAGAACGTCTTGCCCGCGCTGCCGATCCGCATGCAGCGCTCGAACATCCCCGGCAGCGTCATCAGCGGCACGTGGCGCTGGCCGTCGAAGGTCAGGTGCTCATAGACCTCGTCGCAGATCGCGTAGGTGTCGTGCCGGCGCACCAGCTCCGCGATGAACCCCAGCTCCTCCGTCGTGAACACCTTCCCGCTCGGGTTCATCGGCGTGTTGAACAGGATCACCTTGGTCTTCGGCCCGAACGCAGCCGCCAGCGCCTCCCGCGGCAGGTCCCAGTGCGGCGGCGACAGCCGGACGATGCGCGGGATGGCGCCCAGCATGCGCACGACCGGAACATAAGTGTCGTACAGCGGTTCGATCAGCACCACCTCGTCGCCGGGATCGAGCACCGCCATCAGGCACGCGGTGATCGCCTCGGTGGCGCCCGAGGTCACGGTCACGCCGGTCTGCCAGTCCACGTCCAGCCCATAGAATCGCCGGTCATGCGCGGCGACGGCCTGGCGCAGTTCCGGCACGCCGGCCATCGGCGGATACTGGTTGCGCCCGTCCAGCAGCGCGTCGGCGGCGGCGCGCACCACGTCGGCCGGCCCCTCCGTATCGGGGAAGCCCTGGCCGAGGTTGATCGACCGGTGCTCGACCGCGAGCGCGGACATGACGGTGAAGATCGTCGTGCCGATCGAACCGAGATAGCTGTTAGCGCCGCGCATCGAACACCCCTTGCAACCAACAGCAGACTTATCCCCAACGGGCCGGCCTGCAAAGCACGAGAAAGCAACCCTGAAGAGTATCAGATTCGTATAATTTTTTACCAAATTGTGCTTATGAAGCAGGCATTCTGCCCCTACCCCACCATGAAAGCGTGAGGATTTCCGAGGCAGCGGCCAGCCCGCGCCGTGGCACGAATCCCGCCGTCGCCGCGATCGCCGCCGGGCCCATTCATCCCCTCGAACACCGGCCCACGACAGACCCCATAGACCCACTTTATGTACGGGCGCGGCGTCACCCCGGCGTACGACGTGCCCGGCGGCATGGCGGCATGCCGGGGCCGGCCCGCCTCCAGCGGCAACGGCCCTTTGCCACGGAGGCGCATTGAAGCTTGGCACGCCGCGTGCAAACCTGTGGCGCTGTCATCCGCCTTCAACCGCGGGTCACCGGGCAGCCTGAGTTACCAGGGAGGCCCGGCCAAACCGGGTTGGACACGGCATGAAGAAGATTGAGGCTATCATCAAGCCGTTCAAACTCGATGAGGTGAAGGAAGCGCTGCACGAGGTTGGCCTGCAGGGGATCACCGTGGTGGAAGCCAAGGGGTTCGGGCGCCAGAAGGGGCACACCGAACTCTATCGCGGCGCCGAATATGTCGTGGACTTCCTTCCCAAGGTGAAGATCGAGGTCGTCTGTGAAGACCAGGTGGTGGAGCGCGCCGTGGAGGCGATCATCAACGCCGCCCGCACCGGCCGGATCGGAGATGGCAAGATCTTCGTCTCCTCGATCGAGGAGGTAATCCGCATCCGAACCGGCGAGCGCGGCGAAGACGCGATCTGACGGAAACCGCTTTCGGCGCCCGGCGGAAACGACTAGGAGGAGCCGGCTCATCAGGGGCCTCGCGCGGTGCGGGACCCTTTCATCTGCCGCGCAGGTCCGTTGCTGTATTGCAACTTGCGGCGCTTGCGCGGCGCTCTGGCCCAGAGGACGGGGAAAACAGGTATGGCGAAGAAGCCCGCTGCGAGTACGAGTTCCAGCGTCTCGAAGGTAATGGAGATGCTCACCGAGCACTCCGTGGAATATGTCGATCTGCGGTTCACCGATCCGCGCGGCAAGTGGCAGCATACGGCGCAGCACGTCTCCACGATCGACGAAGACGTCTTCCGTGACGGCATCATGTTCGACGGTTCGTCGATCGCCGGCTGGAAGGCGATCAACGAGTCGGACATGATCCTGATGCTGGATCCCGACACGGCCGTGATGGACCCGTTCTCGGCCAAGCCCAGCCTGATCATCATCTGCGACATCATCGAGCCGTCCACCGGCCAGGCCTATTCGCGCGACCCGCGCAGCACGGCGAAGAAGGCCGAGGCGTTCGTGAAGTCTTCGGGCGTCGGCGACGCGGTGTTCTTCGGCCCGGAAGCCGAATTCTTCATCTTCGACAGCGTCCGGTACGGCACCGGCGGCAACTACGGCATGTACCAGCTGGACAGCATCGAAGGCCCGCAGTCTTCGGTGAAGGACTATCCGGAAGGCAACATGGGCCATCGCCCGTCTATCAAGGGCGGCTACTTCCCGGTGCCCCCGGTCGACACCGAGAGCGACCTGCGCGCCGAGATGTTGTCCAGCATGGCCGAGATCGGGGTGGTCGTCGAAAAGCACCACCACGAAGTGGCGCAGAGCCAGCACGAGCTGGGCATGAAGTTCGGCCCGCTGACCCGCATGGCCGACCATCTGCAGATCTACAAGTACTGCATCCACAACGTGGCCCACAGCTACGGCAAGACCGCCACGTTCATGCCGAAGCCGATCTACGGCGACAACGGCTCCGGCATGCACTGCCACCAGTCGATCTGGAAGAACGGCAAGCCGCTGTTCGCCGGCAACAGCTATGCCGACCTGTCGGAGACCTGCCTCTACTACATCGGCGGCATCATCAAGCACGCCAAGGCGCTGAACGCCTTCACCAACCCGGCGACCAACAGCTACAAGCGGCTGATCCCGGGCTTCGAGGCACCGGTGCTGCTGGCCTACTCCGCCCGCAACCGGTCGGCGTCGTGCCGCATTCCGTATGCGACCAACCCGAAGGCCAAGCGCGTCGAGGTCCGCTTCCCCGATGCCGCCGCCAACCCGTACCTGGCGTTCGCCGCCATGCTGATGGCCGGCCTGGACGGCATCAAGAACAAGATCCATCCGGGCGACCCGATGGACAAGGACCTGTACGACCTGCCGCCGGAAGAGCTGAAGGGCATTCCGACCGTGTGCGGCAGCCTGCGTGAGGCGCTGGGCGCACTCGAAGCCGACCATGAGTTCCTGCTGGCCGGCGACGTGTTCGGCCTCGACCAGATCGAGAGCTATATCGAGCTGAAGTGGAGCGAAGTGTTCCGCTTTGAGCACACCCCGCACCCGGTCGAGTTCGAGATGTACTACTCGGTCTGATTTCGGGGCAAGCCGGAGGCGATGCCGGCGGGACGCGGCTGAAAAGCCTGGGTTCCGCGGCACGCCTTCGGTTTGATCCAGCTGCAGTGCGGGTTCTTTGACGACAGCCGCCCCGTCGCCCGCAAGGATGACGGGGCGGTTCGTTTTTTGGCCGTAGCAGGCGTTTTGTATCAGGTATACAATACAGCAGGCGGCACCAAGCTCCGCTGCCCAGCGAATGTGGGCAGTGCGGGAAACCGGTCGAACGAGCACTGGTTAAGCAATTCGCTCAACTTCTGTGCAGTTTTCCGGACTCAACTGGGGATATGTCGAGGAAGTCCCTCAACTCCCCGTAATCTTCACTTTGGCACGATTGTTGAAACGCCACTCGTACGACCCGCTGCGACATCCGATGCGGCGGCAAGGAGAGAGGCAATGCAGGATCGGACAATCCAGGAAATGCCGACATGAAACTCATCATGGCCATCATCAAGCCGTTCAAGCTCGACGACGTGCGTGAGGCACTGACGCCGCTTGGCGTGCAGGGACTGACCGTTTCGGAAGTCAAGGGATTTGGCCGGCAAAAGGGACAGACCGAGATCTACCGCGGGGCGGAGTACCACGTCAGCTTCCTGCCGAAGATCAAGATCGAAGTCGTCGTGCCCGCGGATCTCGCCGACCAGGTGATCGAAGCGATCGCCAAATCGGCCCATACCGGCAAGATCGGCGACGGCAAGATCTTTGTTCTCGACATCGAGCGCGCCATGCGGATCCGCACAGGCGAAGTCGATTCTGAAGCGCTGTAACAGAAAAAACAGGGAAACACGACAGATGATGAGACCCCGCCTGGGCTGGGGAGTGGGCGCATTGTTGCCTGCGTTGCTGATGGCCATGCCGGCGTTTGCCGCCGACGACGGCCCCCCGAAGATCGACACCGGCGATACCGCGTGGATGCTCACCAGCACCGCCCTGGTGCTCCTGATGACCGTGCCTGGGCTGGCACTGTTCTATGCCGGTATGGTGCGCAAGAAAAACGTGCTGGCGACATTGATGCAGTCGTTCGTCATCACATGCCTCGTAACGATCGTCTGGGCCGTTGCCGGCTACAGCCTCGCCTTCACCAACGGCAACGCCTACCTGGGTGACATGTCGCGCTTCATGCTGCACGGCATCGCCGACCATATCGCCAAAGGCGTCGATACCGGCTTCATCCTCGGCGCCGGGACCGACGGCGCGGCACCGCAGACGGTGCCCGAAACCGTCTACATGATGTTCCAGATGACCTTCGCGATCATCACGCCGGCGCTGATCACCGGCGCCTTCGCCGATCGCATGAAGTTCTCCGCCCTGGTCATCTTCATGACCCTGTGGTCGCTGGTGGTCTACTCGCCGATCGCCCATTGGGTCTGGGCGCCGACCGGCTGGATCGCCGGCCTGGGCGTGCTGGACTTCGCAGGCGGCACCGTCGTGCACATCAACGCCGGTATCGCCGGCCTGGTCTGTGCGCTGGTGCTTGGCAAGCGCGTCGGCTACGGCTCCGACAACATGGCGCCGTTCAACCTGTCCTACGCCGTGATCGGCGCCTCCCTGCTGTGGGTGGGCTGGTTCGGCTTCAACGCTGGGTCCGCCGTCGGTGCCAACGGCCGTGCCGGCATGGCGATGGCCGTGACCCAGATCGCCACCGCCGCCGCCGCCCTCGGCTGGATGTTCGCCGAGTGGATGACCAAGGGCAAACCCTCGGTGCTGGGCCTGATCTCCGGTGCCGTCGCCGGCCTCGTGGCGATCACCCCGGCCTCGGGCTACGTGCTGCCGGGTTCCTCGATCATCATCGGCGTCGCCGCCGGCGTGATCTGCTTCTGGACCGCGACCAGCCTCAAGCACATGCTTGGCTATGACGACAGCCTCGACGTGTTCGGCGTGCACTGCGTCGGCGGCATCGTCGGCGCGCTGCTGACCGGCGTGTTCTCCTACGGCCCGCTGTCGGCCACGGATGCCAGCCCCGACGGCAGCCCGGGCGGCCTGGACCAGCTCAAGATCCAGGCGATCGGCGTCGCAACGACCCTTGTTTACAGTGGCGTCATGAGCTTCGTCCTTCTCATGATCACCAAGGCACTGGTCGGCCTGCGGGTCGGCGAAGAGGAAGAGCGCGAAGGCCTCGACCTGGTCCTGCACGGCGAGCAGATCTTCTGACGACCCGGGAGGCACCTCGCCGGGTGCCTCCCGATTTATATGCCGAACTGCATGGACAGGCCGCCGGATAAGGTCTGTTCATGCCCCGGTGTTCGAACGCGCCTCACCTCCCGTCCCTTGTCCGCAAGAAAACATGGAAACCCCACGCATGCGACGTACTCAACCGAGCCTGGCCGCGTGGCTGGCCGCCGCCACATGCCTCGCCCCGGTGGCGCTGCCGGCGCTCGCCCAGGCGCAAACCGCCACACCGGCAGCACCCGCCGCCACGCCGCCCGCTGCAGCCACGCCGGCTGCCGCTCCCGCAGCCGCGGACGCTCCCCCGCCGGGCTACTGGATCGACGGCATCCACCTGTCCGCGCAGATTGACGCCGGGTTCAACCTCAATCCGCTGCGGCCGAACAACGGCCTCAACTTCGGGCAATTGTTCACCGATCACGCCAATCAGGCCCAGCTCAACCAGTTGCTGCTGACCGCCAACAAGCCGCTCGACCCGAAGGACCCCGGCCTGCAGTGGGGCTTCAAAGTACAGTTCATGTACGGGTCGGATGCGCGCTACACCCAGTTCCTGGGCGAGCTCAACAACGTCAATCCGGGCGACCGCTACCAGCTCGATGTGGTCGAAGCCAACGTGCTCGCCCACCTGCCCTACCTCACGGAAGGCGGCATCGACCTGAAGCTCGGCCAATACTCGACGCCCCTCGGGTACGAAACGATCGACCCGTCGACCAATCCGTTCTACACGCATTCCTACATCTTCCAGTTCGGCCTGCCGTTCAAGCACACCGGCGGCCTGGCCACCGTCCATGTCAACGACACACTCGACCTGTATGCCGGCGTCGATACCGGCACCAACACCACCTTCGGACCGCTGGGCGATGAGAACGGCGCGGCCGGCGGCATCGCCGGCTTCGGGCTGAACGGGCTGATGGGCGGCAACCTGACCGTCCTGGCATTGTCGCATTTCGGGCCGGAGCAGGCGTCGCGCGTGCTGTCCCCGATCGGCATCAACGCCAACGGCCAGTGGCGCTACTACAACGACGTCATCCTGACGTACAAGGCCAGCGATGCGCTGACATTGGTGACCGAGTTCAACTGGGTCCGCGACGACTACGGCGTCGGCAAGGGCGCGGTGAACGCCTTCGGTGCGGCGCAATACGCGTCCTACACCCTGACCGACACGCTGACCCTGAACGGCCGCGCCGAACTGTGGCGGGACGACAACAACTTCTTCGTGGCATCGTTTTCCGGCAACAACGATCCGGTGCGATTCCAGCAAGGCCTGACCCCGGTGTCGGGGATCTTCGTGGCACCCGGCGGCAGCACCACCTATGGCTCGCTGACCGCCGGCGTGACCTACAAGCCGGACGTCCCCGCCCCGATCACCGGCCTGCTGCTGCGGCCGGAAATTCGCTGGGACCATGCGATGACCAGCAACAAGCCATTCAACCAGGGTAACGGCAATGGCACGAACGACGCGTTCACCCTCAGTGCCGACGCCGTGCTGACCTTCTGATCGACGACGGGCCAGGAAGCGATGCTTCCTGGCCCGGTCTGCATCGAACCCAGCCGCTACAGCGTCAGCCCGCCATCCACCGTGACCGTCTGCCCGGTCACCATCGCGGCGCCAAAGCCCAGGAACACGATGACCTCGGCGAGGTCCTCCGGCTGGCAGCGGCGCTTCAGCAGCGCATGCTCGATCGAGGACTGGCGCTCCTCATTGGTCCACTCCACCATCCAGGAACTGTCGACCGCCCCAGGGGCGATGGCATTCACGCGGACCTCGGGCGCCAGCGCGCGTGCCAGGTTCTGCGTCAGGCTGACCACGCCTGCCTTGGTGGCGCTGTAGGCCAGGCTGGAGCCGGCGCGGCCGAGGCCGGCAATCGACGCCGTATTGACGATCGCCCCCCCGGCCTGCTTCAGCGCAGGCGCCGCGGCCTTCGCACAGCGGAACACGCCCAGCAGATTGACCGCCAGCAGCTGCGACCAGAGCTCTTCAGTGATCAGGTCCAGTTCGGGCGGGTTGATCTTGCGTCGCGTCCCCGGCGTGCCGGCGTTGTTCACCAGCAGATCCAGACGGCCGAGATCGGCGACCGCCTTGTGCACCATCGCCTCGACCTCGGCGGCGTCGCCGACGCTGCCGGGCGCCATGATGGCTTTGCCGCCGTCGCCCACCAGCCTGTCGACCGCCTCCGGCCCGCGCGGGTCGTCGTGCAGGAAATTCACCGCGACGGTGGCGCCGAACGTCGCCAGCATGCGCGCGGTGGCGAAGCCGATGCCCGACGCGCCGCCGGTCACCAGCGCCGTCTTGCCCTTCAGGTCGTAGCTGATCATGGTCCCCCCATCGGTTCGATCTTGCGCAGCGCCGGCGTTCCAGCAGCGTGCGTCATGGTTTTCGTCCGGCAGCAGCGGCGCCGGATCACCGCCCGGCCTTGCGCGCCTTCTGCGCATCGAGAAAGCCCTGCATCATCCGCCGCGGCTCATCCGTCTGCCAGGCGGTCGCGAAGCAGTCGATGCCATTCTGTACTGCCACGTCGACCGTCAGGTCCTCCCAGTCCTGGATCAGCGCCTTCTGCAGCCGGATCGCATGCGGACCGGAGTCCAGGATCCCCGCCAGCATTCGCTCCACTGCCGCATCCAGGGCGTCCGGCGTGGCGACATCCTCCACCAGCCCCCAGGCCAGCGCCGCGGTCGCGTCGATCGTCTCGCCGGTCAGCAGCAACCGGCGCGTGCGGCCCCAGCCGATCAGCCGCGGCAGCAGCGCCGCCTCGACCACCGAGGGCACCCCGATCCGCACTTCCGGCATGCCGAACCGCGCCTCGGTGCTGGCCACGCGCATGTCGCAGGCGGCGGCGACCTCCAGCCCGGCGCCCAGTACCCAGCCGCTGATCCGCGCGATCACCGGCACCGGCACGCGGCGGAAGCAGTCGCAGCTCTGGTGCACCAGCGTGATGAAGTCGCGGGCGCCCTCCGAATCGAGCTGCGCCATTTCGGTGATATCGGCGCCGCCGATGAAGGCCCGCTCGCCCTCGCCGCGCAGCACCACCGCGCGCAACGCGTTGTTCTGGCCCAGCGCCTCCACCGTCCCGACCAGCTCCGTCATCACCCGTGTATTGAGCGTGTTCAGCCTGGCCGCATTGGCGATCGTCACCGTGGCGACGCCACGCTTGTCCAGCCGCACCTCGATCGACATGCCGCTCGATTCCCTTCCTTCTGATAGACGTACTCACCAACTGATACCGCAACCATAAGTCGTAGACGGCGCGCGTGCCGGCGGGCTAGGGTGCCAGTCAATAAATCAGGGGGGAAGACCATGGGTCGCATCACGTCCATGGTGTTCGGCGCGGCATTCGCTCTGGGCACCGTTTCGACATCGGGTTTCGCGTGGGCCGCCGATGCCAGACATTACAGTTTCGGCTACGACCAGCCGCACACCACCGGCTACGGCGTCGGCGCGGACCTGTTCGCTGCCAAACTGTCCGAACTCAGCCACGGCACCATGCTCATCGACCAGTTCCCCGGCGCGCAGCTCGGCCAGGAACCGCAGATGCTGCAGAAGATCCGCACCGGGGACATCGACTTCATCTTCAGCGCCTCCGCCAATGCCGCAACGATCTCACCGCAGTCGGGCGTGCTGTCGATCCATTACCTGTTCCGTTCCGAACAGCACCTGGTGAAGGCGATCGCCGATCCGGCGCTGGTGGCGGCGGTGCGCGACATGTTCGCGGAAACCGTGAAGGACGCGCATTTGCTGACAGTGCTGACGCTGGGCCTGCGCCACCTGTACGGCAAGAAGGAGGTCCATGGCATTGCCGACGTGAAGAACCTGAAGATCCGCGTGCAGGCCACGCCGACCGAGGACGCGATGTTCCCCGCCTATGGCGCACAGACCGTGCACATGCCGTTCGGCAGCGTCTACACCAGCCTGCAGACCGGCGTGGTCGACATGGCCGAGAACGGCGTCAACGTCTATGACACCAACAAGCATTATGAGGTCGCGCCGATCATGTCGCTGACCGGGCATGAGGCGAACGCAAACCTGCTGTGGATCAGCGGCAAGTTATGGGATTCCCTGACGCCCGAACAGAAGGGATGGGTGGAGGCGGCGGCCACCGAGGTCGCAACGAAGGAACCGACGGCCGCGATCGAGCTGGAGCACAAGTCGCAGGCCAAACTGGAGAAGATGGGCGTCAAATTCGTGACCGACGTCGACAAGGCCGGCTTCATCAAGGCCGCCGAACCGTTGCAAGACAAGATCGCCGCCGACCTCGGTCCAAACGCGACGAAGATCCTGCAGATATGCCGGTCGATCCAGTAAACCGCAGCCCCACGCATGAGCCCGGCCCCGATCGTCCTGCAGTCGGACCGCAACCTGAAATGGCGCGCGTTCGACCGGCTGGAATATGTCCTGATGATGCTGTGCGGCGTGTGCCTGACCGGCTTCACGATCGCCACCCTCGTCGATGTCGTCACCCGTGAAACCGGTTATCCGCTGCTGTGGCTGCAAGAGGTGACCTCGACCTTCTTCACCTACGGCGTGTTCGTCGGCAGCGCGGTCGCCACGCGCCGCAACGACCATCTGTTCCTGTCGGCGATCACCGAACAGATGCGCGGCCGGCTGCGGCTGTTCTTCGAGGTGTTCAACCGCGCCGTCGTGCTGGCGGTCGGCCTCGGCATGGTGGTGTTCGGCTGGCAGAACTTCCTCACAGGGTTTGGCAGCTTCCGCATGCCTTCGATGCTGCCGATGTCGTATCTGTACATCGCGATCCCGGCCTGCGGCGCACTGGTGGCGCTGTTCTCGCTGGAGCAGATCGTCAACGGCCTGCGCAAGGGCTTCACCCAGCCGGTGGGCGACGGCGTGGCGCGGGACGCCGGGATATGATCGCCTCCAACGCCGTCCTGCTGGGCGCCATGACGGGGCTGTTCCTGACGCTTGGCTACCTCGGCGTGCCGGTGGCGTTCGCGCTGATCGCCGGCGTGCTGGTCGGCACCGTGTTCACGCCGATCACGTTCCAGTCGATGATCGCGCAGCTGTTCAACGGGATCGACTCGGAAGCGCTGATGGCGATCCCGTTCTTCCTGCTGGTCGGCGAGCTGATGACCTCGGCCAACGTCGTCATCCGCATCGCGGAACTGTCGCAGGCGCTGGTGGGCCATGTGCGTGGCGGGCTGGCCCAGGTCACCACGGTGTTCTCGATGTTCTTCTCGGGCATGTCGGGCTCGTCGTCCGCCGACGTCGCGGTGCTGTCGCGCACCATGGCGAAACCGATGGCTGCCGAGGGCTATCGGCCGGAGTTCACCGCCGCCCTGATCGCCGCCGCCTCGACGATTGCGGCGCTGGTGCCGCCGTCGATCATGGCGGTGGTGTACGGCGCGATCGGCAACGTCTCGATCGCCGGGCTGTTCCTGGGTGGCATCGTGCCGGGGCTGTTCATCGGCTTCGGGCTGATGATTTATTGCTACTTCTTCGGCCCTGCCGGCTTCCGCCGCCCGCGCGCGACGTTCGGGCAGCTTGCGGTTGCCGGGCGTGCGGCGGCACTGCCGATGATGATCCCGATCATCCTGCTGGGCGGCATCATGACCGGCTGGTTCACGCCCACCGAGGCCGGCGTGATCGCCATCGCCTACATCCTGGTGGTGGTGATCCCGTGCCTGAACCCGGCCCATCTGCTGCAAGTGCCGCGCGACTTCGTGCTGGCCGGGATGATCTATTCGCTGCCGATGATCACCATCGCCGCGGCCTCGGCGTTCGGCTGGCTGCTGGCCTATCTGCGTGGGCCGATCGTGGTGTCCGGCTGGATCGCGGGCGTCGCCGGCGACGACGCCCATCTGACGATGTTCCTGCTGGTGCTGGTGTTCGTCATCGTCGGCGACTTCATCGAGCCGGTGCCGGCGATCATCATCTTCATGCCGGTGGTGAACCTGCTGACCGAACAGGCGTCGATCAACGCGGTGCACATGGGGGTGGTGCTGATCGTCACGCTGGCGTTCGGGCTGATCACGCCGCCCTACGGACTGGCGTTGCTGATGGCGTCGAAGTTCCTGAACGTGCGGTTCTCCAGCGCGTTGCAGGCGAGCCTGCCGATCTACGTCATTTTCCTTGCGGCCATCGCGTTCACGATCTTCGTGCCGGAGGCGGTGCTGTGGCTGCCGCGGCACGTGTTCCCCGAGTCGGTGGGGTGCTTCAGGTCGCCGGCCGGGATAGGGTATATTTGTCCGTAGACTCCGGCGTGCATCCGTCCGGATCGGCGCTGCATGCGCGTTGCATGACGGGCTGAATCGGCGCTTAAAGACGCGGTCCGAAGGCCTCCGCCATGATCTCCTCGTCGGCCCTGCGGCGCGTGCTCCTGATGCTGGTGCTGGTGGTGCTGGCCGCCGGCTTCGTGGCCGGCCCGCTGCCCTGGATGATAGCCGCTGCCCTGGTCGCCGTCGTGGTCGCAGCAGACGTCGTGCGCGGCCTGTGGCGCGGTGCGCTCGGCGTGGACGTCATTGCGCTGCTCGCAATCCTCGGCGCATTGGCGCTGGGCGAGCACCTGGCGAGCATCATCATCGCCGTGATGATCGCCAGCGGCGGCGCCCTCGAGGAGTTCGCCGACGCCCGCGCACGCCAGGAACTCGCGGCGCTGCTCGGTCGCACGCCCCGGCTGGCCCACCGCCGCACCGGCGACACCGTCGCGGACGTGGCGGTCGCGGCGGTGCAGCCAGGCGACATTTTACTGGTCAAGCCGGGCGAAACCGTGCCGGTGGACGGCACGCTGGAGGAGCCTGCCACACTCGACGAGTCGGCCCTGACCGGCGAACCGATGCCCGTGCCGCGCGCGATCGACGAGCCGGTGCGCAGCGGCGTGGTCAATGCCGGCGGTCCGTTCGGCCTGGTGGCGACGCAAACCGCCGAGCGCAGTACGTACGCCGCCGTCGTGCGGCTGGTGCAGGCCGCGGAAGCCGAACAGCCCGCAATGGTCCGCCTTGCCGACCGCTGGGCGCTGGGATTCCTGGGCGCGACGCTGGCGGTGTGCGCCGTGACCTGGCTGCTCGCGGATGCCCCGCGTGCGCTCGCCGTGCTGGTGGTCGCCACGCCGTGCCCGCTGATCCTGGCCGCCCCGGTGGCGCTGATCTGCGGCATTTCCCGCGCAGCGCGGCGCGGCATCATCGTCAAGGGCGGCGGGGTGCTGGAGCGCCTGGCCCGCATCCACACCGTGCTGTTCGACAAGACCGGCACGCTGACCAGCGGCACGCCGCGCATCACCGGCGTGGAGCCGCTGGAAGGCCAGGATGCGAGAACCGTCCTGCGGTTCGCCGCCTCGCTGGAACAGGCCTCGCAACACGCCGTCGCCGGCGCCATCGTGGCGGCCGCGCATGGGGCCGGCCTCACACTATCGCTGCCGCTCGCCGTGGAGGAAGTCCCCGGCGGCGGCCTGGCCGGATTGGTCGATGGCGTCCGCGTGCTCGTCGGCAGTGCCGGGCTGTTCGACGCGGCCGGCCAGCCGCCGCCCGTCACCGGATCGGCTGCCCGGCTCGCCACCGCCGCGGCCTCGGTGTCGTGGGTGGCGCTGGACGGACAAGTCGCCGGCGCATTGCTGCTGGCCGATCGCGTGCGACCCGAAACCCCGCGCGCGCTGCGGGCCTTGCGGGCGGCGGGCGTGCGACGCCTGGTGATGGTCAGTGGCGACCGTCCCGCCTCTGCCGAAGCGGTCGGCACCCTGCTCGGGTTCGACGCGGTGTATGCCGCGCTGTCGCCGGCGGGAAAGATCGAGCGGGTGGCAGCGGAACGCGCAGCCGGCCCGACCCTGATGATCGGCGACGGGATCAACGACGCGCCGGCCCTGGCCGCAGCCGATGTCGGCGTGGCGATGGGCGCGCGCGGGGCCGCGGCGGCAGCCGAGGCGGCGGATGTGGTGCTGCTGGTCGACCGCATCGACCGGGTGGCCGAGGCCATGGCGATCGCCCGCCGCGCCCGAACCATCGCATTGCAGTCGATTGTCGCCGGCATGGGGCTGTCCGGCATCGCCATGCTTGTCGCCGCACTTGGCTACCTGCCGCCGGTCGCCGGCGCCCTGTTGCAGGAGGCGATCGACGTGGCGGTGATCCTGAATGCGCTGCGGGTATTGACCGGCGAGGCCGCACCCACGCCGCTGCCGGATCGGAAGGCTGTCGGCCGCGTGGTCGAGGAGCACGCCCGGCTTCGTGCGCTGCTCGAACGCATGCGCCATCTGGCCGACCGGATGGAGCCGCAGGCGACGCAACCGGTGGCGGATTTGCGTTCGTTGCAGGACGATCTGGACCGGCTGCTGCTGCCGCACCAGGCGGCCGAAGAGGTCGCGGTATTCCCCGACCTCGCTCTCCGCCTGGGCGGACGCGACCCGCTCGGCCCGATGAACCGGATGCACGACGAGATCGTGCAGCTTGCCGCACGGCTCGACGCGCTGGTGGAGGGGCTGGCGGAGGCTGGGGCATCGCCCGGCGAGACGCGCGAGGCGCGGCGGCTGCTTTATGCGTTGGACGCTGTGATCGGGCTCCACCTCACGGCGGAGGAGGAACTGCTGTCGCATGTCGAGGACCTTCCGCAGGCGTGAGCCACGGCAGTCCCGCACGGCACGCCCTTCGTCACGCCAATCCCGGATCGAGCTCTCCAAGATGGCGTGGACAACCGCCGCAACTGCAACCATATAACTGCCACTCGTTACAACAATGCTCAATAATTAGGCAAATTCAACGGTTGAAGCATGAATGCCAAACATGCTTTCGTGCCGCGAATTGATGACGCGCAGGTGAAACGCAGTGGATTTTGAGTCCGACGGGCAGGCGGTATCGGCTGAGACACGCCACGAAACGGCTGCACCACAGGAGGGAGACGTCGCCACCATGCGCGCGGCGATCCTCGAAAAGCTCAATTATTCCGTGGGCAAGCGTCGTTCGGTCGCGACCGATGCCGACTGGCTGCTGGCCACCTGCCTGGCCGTGCGCGACCGTGTGGTGGACCGCTGGCTTGCCGGGATCGATGCTGCGTACCAACAGGGCGAAAAGCGGGTCTACTACCTGTCGCTGGAATTCCTGATCGGCCGCCTGCTGTTCGACAATCTGAACAACCTCGGGATGAACCCCCTGGTACGGGCCGCACTCGCCGGCCTGGACATCGATCTCGACCGGCTCCGCGCGCTGGAGCCGGACGCCGCGCTTGGCAATGGCGGCCTCGGACGCCTGGCTGCCTGCTACATGGAGAGCATGGCCACCCTGGGCATCCCGGCCCATGGCTATGGCATCCGCTACGACCATGGCCTGTTCCGCCAGGTGATGAAGAACGGCTGGCAGCAGGAATATCCGGAGGACTGGCTGACCCACGGCAACCCGTGGGAGTTCGAGCGGCCGGAAGTCTGCTACGAGATCGGCTTCGGCGGCTCGATCGAGGCGGTGCCGATCTCGGAAGCCGCCATGCGCCATGTCTGGCACCCGGCCGAGAAGGTCGAGGCGCTAGCCTTCGACACGCCCGCCGTGGGCTGGCGCGGCTACCGGGTCAACACGCTGCGGCTGTGGTCGGCCCGCCCGATCGATCCGCTGCGGCTCGACACGTTCAACCGCGGCGACCATGCCGGCGCCCTGGCGGCCCAGGTCCGTGCCGAGTCGATCTCAAAGGTGCTGTACCCGTCCGACTCCACGCCCGCCGGGTTGGAACTGCGGCTGCGACAGGAGTATTTCTTCGTCTCCGCCTCGCTGCAGGACCTGGTGCGCCGGCACATCAAGGCGTTCGGCCATATCAGCACGCTGCCCGACAAGACCGCGATCCAGCTCAACGACACCCACCCGGCGATCGGCGTCGCCGAACTGATGCGCATCCTGCTGGATATCCACCAGATCCCCTGGGAGGATGCCTGGCGGATGACGCAGCGCACGTTCAGCTACACCAACCACACGCTGCTGCCCGAGGCGCTGGAAAGCTGGCCGTTGCCGCTGCTGGAGCGCCTGCTGCCGCGCCACATGCAGATCATCTACCTGATCAACGCCCTGCATCTCGGCCAGGTCCGCAAGGAACACCCCGATGACGGGCGGTTGCTCTCCGCCGTCTCGCTGATCGACGAGTACCAGGGCCGGCGCGTGCGCATGAGCCACCTGGCCTTCCTCGGCTCGCACCGCGTCAACGGCGTCTCCGGGCTGCACACCGACCTGATGCGGGAGACGGTGTTCCACGACCTGCACACCCTGTTCCCGGATCGCATCATCAACGTCACCAACGGCATCGCCTTCCGCCGCTGGCTGCACGAGGCGAACCCGAAGCTGACCAAACTGCTGGTCGAGACGGTCGGGCCGGAGATCCTGGACCATGAGGAGGCGTTCGCGCGCCTCCGTCCGCTCGCCACCGACAGCGTGTTCCAGCAGCGCTTTGCGGCGGTGCGCTACCTCAACAAGCTCGCGCTCGCCGACCTGATCCGCAAGGAGCTGGAGATCCGGGTCGATCCGGCCGCCCTGTTCGACGTGCACATCAAGCGGTTCCACGAATACAAGCGCCAGCTGCTCAACATCCTGGAGACGATCGCGCTGTACAACGCGATCCGCGCGCAGCCGATGAACGACTGGACGCCGCGGGTGAAGATCTTCGCCGGCAAGGCCGCGGCGAGCTATCAGACCGCCAAGCTGATCATCAAGCTGGCGCATGACGTGGCGCGCGTGATCAACAGCGATCCCACCGTGCGCAATGCGCTGAAGGTGGTGTTCCTGCCGAACTACTCGGTCAGCCTGGCCGAGATGATCATCCCGGCGGCCGACCTGTCGGAGCAGATCTCCACCGCCGGCATGGAAGCGTCCGGCACCGGCAACATGAAATTCGCCCTGAACGGCGCGCTGACCATCGGCACGCTGGACGGCGCGAATGTCGAGATCCGCGAGCATGTCGGGGCGGAGAACATCTTCATCTTTGGCCTGACCGCCGAGGAAGTGGCCGCCAGCCGCGCCCGCGGCATCGATGCCGGGGATGTGATCGCCGGCTCGCCGCTGCTGGCCGAAGTGCTGGATGCGGTCGAGTCAGGCGTGTTTTCGCCGGACGAGCGGGACCGCTACCGCGGCTTGGTCGATAGCCTGCGCTACCACGACTATTTCATGCTGTGTGCCGATTTCGACGCTTACTATGCGGCACAGCGCGAGCTGGCGGCACTCTGGAACCGGCCGGACGCCTGGTGGAAGTCGGCGATCCTCAACACCGCCGGCGTCGGCTGGTTTTCGTCGGACCGGTCGATCCGCGAATACGCGGCGGAAATCTGGGGCGTGCCGGCCCGCGGCCCATAGCGGCTCCATCCCCGGCGCGCTGGCCCGGGGCGCCAGGCCTGCCGTGACCTGTGCACGTGACCTCCGCCGTATCACCTCTGCCATACGGCGGAGCGCCCGAGATCGGGCCGCAACGACGGGCCGCGCGAACGGTTACCCCTCCACCTCCCGGATCGCCCCTCGCTCGATCAGCAGGACCCGCGTGCGCACGGCGCTGACAAAGTGCCGGTCGTGCGACACCAGCACGCAGGTGGCGCCGCGTTCGACGATCTCGCTCTCCAGCACCTCCTGGCCGGCGATGTCGACGTGGTTGGTCGGCTCATCCATCAGGTAGAAATTCGGCTCCGCCAGCCGCAGCGCGAGCAGGCCAAGCCGCGCGCGCTGGCCGAGCGAGAAGCGGCCGATCGGCTGGGTCTGGCGTTCGATCGGGAAGCCGGCGCCGGCCAGCAGGCTGCGACAGCGCTGGTCGCCCAGGCGGAACCGATCGGTGATGAACCCCAGCGGCGAGGCCTCCGCCGGCAGTTGCGACATCTGCTGGCCGACATAGCCCACCACGACCGAGGGACTGACCCGCACGCCGGCCACGCCCTCGGGTTCGGTCATCGCCCGGTGCAGCAGCCGCACCAGCAGCGACTTGCCCACACCGTTGCGCCCGAGCAGGACGATGCGGTCGCCTCGGAACACCGTCAGTTTGGCGATGCGGAACAGCGTGTCGCCGCCGGGGACCTGCACCGGGACGTCCTGCAGCGCCAGAAGCACCTGCGCATGCGTGTCGCGGTTGGACAGCTTTATGTCCCCCGACCGCTCGATGGGGACCGCGCGCAGGGTCTGCTCCAGCCGGTCGGCGCGGCGCGCCATCTGCGAGGACTTCTTTTGCGCCGCGTCGCTCCGGCTGTTGATGCCGATGTTGCGGAGTTCCTGTGCACTGCGCCGCAAGCGCGCAGCCTCCCGCTGGTCGCGCTCCAGCTTCGCCTCGGCGGCGGCGTCGTCGTCCGCCAGCAGCGCGCGCGCTCGGGTGTACGGATGCGCATACAGGCGTGATCCCTCGGGGCGCAGGAACAGCGTCCGGTTGGTGCACGTGTCGAGGAACTGCCGGTCATGGCTGGCGACGACCAGGGGAATGCGCCGCGCGGGGTCGTTCAGCCAGGCCTCAAGGCGTTGGATCTTCTCCAGGTCCAGGTGGTTGGTCGGCTCGTCCAGCAGCAGCATGTCCGGCTCGCCCACCCAGGCGCGCGCGATCAGCGCCAGGCGCTGCCAGCCGCCGCTCAGAGCATGGATCGGCCGGTCGCGCAGCGCCTCGGGCGCGTCCAGTTCGTCGAGCACGAGATCGACCCGCCAGCCCTCGGCCTCCCGGTCGGCGGGCGGGATGGCGCGGCGGACGGCCTCGGCCAGGGTCAGGTCGCGCAGCGTGGCGGGCAGGTCCTGCTCCACCCGCGCGATGCGCAGCCCGCGGGAGCGGGTGATGTCGCCGCTGGTGGGGACAACGTCCCCGGCGAGGCAGCGCAGCAGCGTGGATTTGCCGGCGCCGTTGCCGGCGACCACACCCAGCCGGTCGGCATCGCCGATGGTCAGGGTCAGGTCATGGAACAACGGGCGGGAGGCGAGGAAGCCAACCTGGCGAAGGCTGATGGTGGCCATGGGAACGTCTCACTGGTCCGGACCGGTACAGGGCCGGTCGCTGATCCGAAGCGGGGACGCGCGCCGGACGGCAGGAACCGTCGGCGTGCGGCGGCCGCGCCGGGAGCAGACCAGAGGACGAGCGGAAGCGGTGCGTCAGGTCCTGATGGTCGGCCCCACGGCGACATGCCGCAGGGCCAGGACAGGCCCGCGAGGGTGGTGCTGGTCGTAGGACGTCATGCAACCCCTCCGCGATCCGACGGTGAACCAGCACGCAGCGTAGCGGTTCGGCCCTTGCGCGGTAAAGCCACAAGCTTGACTTGGAGCAGGAAGGATCAGGGCGCTGCCCTGAAACCCGCCAAGGGGCGCTGCCCCTGGACCCATTCTGTTGGTGTTCATCCGGGGAGAGGGGGCGACCCGGACCAACCACGGTCCGAGTAGCCCCCTCTCCCCGGATGAACACCAACGGATCGGTTCCAAGGGCCGTCGCCCTTGGCGAGGGTCCAGGGAGCAGAGCTCCCTGGTCGGGGTCCGGGGCGGAAGCCCCGCCCCTTGCCGCCGGCCCGACACGGCGGCTACGACCGCGCCATGAGCATCGGTCTGCCCATTGCCCCCGGCATCCCCCGCGCCGCCCTCGTCACCGGCGCCGCCCAGCGGATCGGCCGCACCATCGCGCTCGCCCTGGCTGGGGCAGGCTTCGACATAGCGGTGCACTGCCACGCCAGCACCGCCCAGGCCGAGGCCACCGCCACGGACATCCGATCCCTCGGGCGCCGCGCCGTCGTACTGAGCGCCAACCTGTCCGACGAGGCCACCACCACCACCCTCCTCCCCCGTGCCGTCGCCGCACTCGGCCCGATCGGCGTGCTGGTGAACAACGCCAGCAGCTTTGAGCGCGACGAATGGGACGACGTCACCCGCGCCTCCTGGGACTCGCACCTGGAGCCGAACCTGCGCGCGCCGTTCGTGCTGATGCAGCATTTCGCCCAGGCGCTGCCGCCGGACGCCGAGGGCGCCGTGATCAACCTGATCGACCAGCGGGTCTGGTCGATCACGCCGCATTTCGTGTCCTACACCGTCTCCAAGGCCGGGCTGTGGGCGCTGACCCGCAGCATGGCGCTGGCCCTGGCGCCGCGCATCCGGGTGAACGGCATCGGCCCTGGCCCGGCCCTGCCCAGCCCGCGCCAGTCGCAGGCGCAATTCGACCACCAGGCCAGGTCCGTACCGCTGCGGCATGGCACCTCACCGGACGAAGTGGCGCGCGCGACGCTCGCAATCCTGGCGCTGCCGGCCATGACGGGCCAAATGATTGCCCTCGACGGAGGGCAGCACCTGCAATGGGCGGCCGGCCATGGGGCCTCGCCGCCGGAGGAATAGGCATGGAAACCCAACGCATCGCCAGCAGCGCCCGCGCGCTGCGCCACGTGTTCCTGCGCGACATGATCCTGCCCGCCAGCATCGGGGTGCTGCCGCATGAGCATTCCGCGCCGCAGCGGGTGCGGATCAACGTCGACCTCGGCGTCGAGGACGACGGCGCGCTCGCCTTGTCCCGCAAACCGGTCGGCCGGGACGAGCTGTCGCGGGTGGTGGATTATGGCCATGTGGCGAACCAGGTGCGCGCAATCGTAGCATCCGGCCATGTCAGACTGGTTGAGACGTTGGCAGAGCGTATCGCCGAGGCGTGCCTGACCGATACACGCATTCATTTGGCCCGAATCCGTGTGGAAAAGCTTGACGTTTTCCCCGACGCAACCTCGGCTGGAGTCGAAATCGAGAGACGCCAGGCGAATTTGTCCACCCGATGAAGGTGATGCGGCACATGGCTTCCGGGGTTGGTCGAATGTTTTCGTTTGATGACAGGCACTTCCACAAAATGTCGTAAAAACAATGGGTTATTTTATGCCTAAACTTTTGGCAATCCTTTCTAAGATCAATGAATCCGCGGGTTTCACGGATTTGCGAGCAACTATGCCCACAAACTTATCCACAGGGTTGGGGATTGATCCGCGCCTCGCCCGGCTGGTTCGGCAGCACCAGGTCTGCGCCGCGCGCACAACCGCTCCACGCGTGTGATGGAAGGGTCGGAGGACACCCCGCCGCCCAAAGGCGTGCAGGTGATCGAGGCCGCGCTGCTCACCATGCCGGCCAATCCCGGCGTGTACCGCATGCTCGATGCCAAGGGCGACGCGCTCTATGTCGGCAAGGCCCGCAGCCTGAAGAAGCGGGTGCATTCCTACACCCAGGTTGCGCGGCTGCCGGAGCGGTTGCGCCGGATGGTGTCCGAGACGGTCTCCATGGAGATCGTCACGACCCATACCGAGGCCGAGGCGCTGCTGCTCGAAGCCAATTTCATCAAGCGGCTGAAGCCGCGCTTCAACATCGTGCTGCGGGACGACAAGTCCTATCCGTGGCTGATGCTGACCGAGGACCATCCCTACCCGCAGATCGCCAAGCATCGCGGCGCACAGGTGCGGAAAGGGTCATATTGGGGCCCGTTCGCCTCGGCCTGGGCGGTGAATCAGACGGTCACGGCCATGCAGCGCGTGTTCCTGCTGCGCTCCTGCGCCGACACGGTGTTTGCCATGCGCACCCGGCCCTGCCTGCTGTTCCAGATCAAGCGCTGCTCCGCCCCCTGCGTCGGCCGGATCTCGCCGGAGGACTATGGCAGGCTGGTCGGCCAGGCCAAGGCGTTCCTGTCCGGCAAGTCGGCAACCGTGCAGCACGAGTTGGCCGCCGAGATGGAACAGGCCGCCGAGGCACTGGAGTTCGAGCGCGCCGCGGCCGTGCGCGACCGCATCCGCGGCCTGACCTTCGTGCAGGGCAACGACGTGGTGAACCCCGCCAGCCTGACCGA
>JARLIJ010000168.1 GCA_031291795.1 Acetobacteraceae bacterium
GGCTGGAGGCGCGCCCGATCGCCACCCTTTCGATCGAGGCGCAGGAACGCCACGAGCGCATGGAGCGCGTCCACCGCGACGACTGACCGCACGACTCCCCCTCCCCTTGCGGGAGGGGGAGTCGTGCGGCTTCCTAGTCCGCGCATCCACCTCTATGCTCCGCGCAGGTCCGAAACAATGGGCCATGCCCCGCAAGGGCCACGCATGGAGAGGAAACGCATGATCCGTCGTCGAAGCCTGCTGCAGGCGTCTGCTGCCGTGTTGGCGGCCCCGGCCATGGTCGAGCGGGCGAACGCCCAGTCCGCGTTCGACTGGAAGCAGTGCAAGGGCCAGAGCATCGAGGTCAACTACCAGCTCTCGCCGCGCGGCGACCTTGCCCGCAACAACCTGAAAAAGTTTGAGGAACTGACCGGCATCAGCGTCGGGTTCGAGCAGATCCCGGAACAGCAGCAGCGCCCCAAGGTAGCGATGGAGATGGCGACCGGCCATCCCGGCTTCGACGCCGTCAATGTCGGCATGCATGTCCAGAAGCGCCTGATCGAGAAGGCGAAATGGATGGAGGACCTGCGGCCCTTCATCGCCGACAAGAGCCTGACCAACCCGGATTTCGACCTGGACGACTTCAGCAAGCCCGCGATGGCAGTGGCGACCGGCGACGATGGGAAGATCAATGTCCTGCCGCTCAACCAGGACCTGTTCATCCTGTTCTACAACAAGGCGTTGCTGGCAGCGAAAGGCTTCACGGCACCGCCCGCCACGTACGACGAAATGATGTCGATGGCGCACGCGCTCACCGATCCCGGCAAGCAGGTCTACGGCTTCGTCGGCCGCGGCCTGAAGAACGCCAACGTCGTGCTCTACGACAACATCCTGCTTGGCTGGGACCAGGAGACGGTGACGGCGGACGGCCGCAAGCTGCTGACCGACACGCCGGCGGCGGTGGAGGCCGCCCACTGGTACCAGACGATCATGAAGGCGTGCGGCCCGCCGGGGAATGTCGGGTTCAACTGGAACGAGTGCCAGACCACCTTCATGCAGGGGCGTGGCGCCATGTGGTGGGACGGCATCGGGTTCTCCGCCCCACTGCTCGACAAGACCAAGTCGAAAGTGGTCGAGACAGTCGGTTTCGCGCCGGTCCCCGCCGGACCGAAGGCGCGCCATTCCGCCACCTTCATCGACGGCATGGGAATCCCGGCCACCGCGAAGAACAAGAAGGCGGCCTGGCTCTGGCTGCAATGGATCACCGGCAAGGAGATGCTGGCCGAACAGTTGCGCACCGGCGCCGGAACGCCAGCGAGGCTGTCGGTCTACGCCCGCAACGACATCCGGGCGAACAGCAGCTTCCCCAAGGAATGGTTCGACACGACCATGGCCAGCCTGAAGATGGCCCGGTCCGGGCTGCCGGTGATCGTGCCGGTGACGGAGTTCCGCGACACGATCGGCGTCGGGCTGACCAACATCGTGAGCGGTTCGGATCCGGCGGCCGAACTGAAGAAGGCGACGGCGGCGTTCCAGCCGGTGCTGGACAAGGCGAACGAAACCTGAGCGCCGCTCGCCGGCTCACGCAAACGCGTCATCGCCGAAATCGAGAAAGACCATACATCGCAGAGCGTCCGCGTCCACGGACGCCGTAAGAAGGGAGGAATCGCCGAATGGGCTACCGCCGGGGCTGGGTGGCACTGCTGCTGTTCACTGTCGTCATCATCAACTACATGGACCGGGTCGCCCTGTCCGTCGCCGCCAAACCGATCGCCGCCGCCTTCGGGCTGTCGCCCGTCGCGCTGGGCTATCTGTTCTCCGCATTCCTGTGGAGCTATGTGCTGTGCCTGATCCCGATCGGCCTGGTGGTCGACCGGATCGGCGCGAAGACCATCATGGGCACCGGCCTGGCGCTGTGGTCGATCGCCACCGCGTTCACCGGCCTGACCTGGAACTTCGGCAGCATCCTGGCCGCTCGCCTGGCGATGGGCGCCGGTGAGGCCACCAGCTACCCCGCCGGCGCACGCGTCATCCGGGACTGGATCCCGGAAGGCGAGCGCGGCCGGGTTACCACCCTGTTCAACAGCGGATCCGTTGCCGGCCCGGCCTTTGGTGCCTTGCTGGTGGGCTGGCTGGTCAGCCTGTTCGACTGGCGCGCCGCCTTCGTCTTCCTGGGGGCGATCGGCCTGCTATGGCTGGTCGCCTGGCTGATCTGGTTCGGCCCGCCGGAACGCGTGTCCTGGCTGTCCGCCGGCGAGCGGGCCAAGATCCTGTCGGAACGCCACGGCCGCGACCTGGAGGACGACGAGGTGCATCATGGCGCGCCGCAATCCTCGCTGGCGCACCTGCTGTCGACCTCCACGATCTGGGGCCTGGTGCTGAGCCAGGCGGCGATCGTCTACACGGCTTACCTGTTCCTGACCTGGCTGCCGACCTATCTGCAATCCACGCTGCATTTGTCGACCATGGCGACCGGCGTGTTCACCTCGATCCCCTATTTGCTGACGGTGGTGCTGGGGATGACGATCGCCTGGGTGAGCGACCATTTGCTGCCGCCTTCTTCCGTTCGCTCCGGCGGGCGGCGCTATTTCGTGGTGGCCATGATGCTGGTCGGGCTGCTGATGCTGACGGCGCCGATGGTGCACGACACGGTGATGCTGCTGGCGGTGATCACTGTGGTGCTGACCGCGGCCAACACCGCGAGCGCATTCAACCTGACCATGGTGAACGACCTGGCGGAGAACCCGCGCGATGCGGCGCGGGTGATGAGCCTGGTGGTGTTCGGCGGCAATTCCTGCGGGCTGATCGCGCCCATTGTCACCGGCTACGTGATCCAGGCGACCGGCGGGTTCGAGTGGGCGTTCCGGATCGCGGCCGGACTACTGGTGGTGGGCGCCGCACTGTCCCTGACACTCAGCCGCGGCCGCATCAGCGCGGAGCACCCGACGGCCCCGGCCGCGGCCGTGGCTATCGCCTGAGGCGAGGCAGCCGGGAGCGTCCGCCCCGGCTGCCCTCCGTCAGAACGGTGAGACGATGTCGAACACCTGCTGGCCCCACCGCGCGGTCTGCAGGTCGGTCAGCTGGCCCCGTCCGCCATAGGCGATCCGCGCTTCGGCCATCCGGTCGTGCAGCACGGTGTTGTCGGACGCGATATCCTGCGGCCGGATCACGCCGGTGACCTGCAGCACGCGCAGCTCGCTGTTCACCAGGAACTCCTGCCGCGCCACGACGGCGAGGTTGCCGTTCGGCAGCACCTGGGTCACCACGCCGGCCAGCCGCAGCGTCACCGCCTCGGTGCGCTGGATCTGGCCGGTGCCGGTGTTGGTGTTGCCGCTGCTGGTGTTCACCAGCTTGGACGGATCGGCGATCGTCTTCGGCACCAGGCTCTCCAGCCCGAACAGGTTGGCCATGCCCATCGCCTCCGTGCTGGTGCGCGCGGCGGAGGTGACGTTCTTCATGTTCGCGGTGTCGTTCATGCTGACCACGATGGTCACGACGTCGCCCACCGCCGCCGCGCGCTGGTCCTTGAAGAAGGCACGCGACCCTTGGCGCCACAGCGAATTGGCTTCGTTCGGAGGCGCCTCCCGCCCCGGCATCGGCATGCTCACCGGCCGCCAGCCCGGTTCCTTGGTGGGATCCTTGGTCGGAGTCATTTCCGGCGGCCGGCCGACATCCGACAATCGCCCGAGCAAACCGCAGCCGTTCAGCAACAGGCAAAGCAGGGCTACCGCTGCCAGGGCCGGCGACCGTACGGACCCCCGCGTGCTCATTGCCGTGCGCCCAGATCGCCACCCGCGGCGGCCACCACAACGCCGGCCTTGGGCGCGACGCGCACCAGGCCAGGCCCGACCACCTCGGCTTCCAGCACGGCATGCGAGGTGGGGTTAAGCACCCGGATACGCTCGCCGGTGGCACCCGAATCCATCGCAATACCCTGGCCGACGAGCGACAGGCCGGGGCTCTGCAGCCCCATCTGCACCAGGGCACCACGCTGCACCATCGTCGGCAGCGCCAGGTCGGCAGTTGCCAGCGGCTGGCCGGGCGCAACCTGGCGCCTGAGCTGCATGCCGACCGCCTGGTCCAGCGTATGCACGACCTGGCCGCGCACCAGGCTCGTATGGATGCGGGCAAAATGCACGTCCTCGGGCCGCAGCACCGCGCCGGTCGGCAGCCGCATGGTGGCGACCGGCAGCTCGATCGTGTCGTCGGCCTGGCCGGCAATCCGCGTGTTGATCGGCGCCATGCCATCGACCAGCACGCTCAGGATGCCGCTGAACCGGCCGGACGCCGCGTCATATTCAAGCTGCGAGACCTCCGAACGCGGCTTGGACTCGAACGGCACGGTGGGCGGGGCAAAGCCCGGCAATTCGACCTCGCACTCGATCGAGGCGCCGGCCGCGACCAGGGCAACACGCACCGCAGACACCGCATCGGCGCGGGGCAGCGGACGGCCGGGCCATTCCAGCAAGGTCCGGTCGGCCTTCGAGGCCGGCCGCCAGTCGACCTTGAACTGGCGGGCGATGGCATCGAGCTGTGCCGCCTCGACAATGATGCGCCCGCCGGGATCGGGGCCGGGCCCGAGCACGCGGGCGGCATTGGCGCCGGCGTCGTCGAACAGGTCGCGCAGGTAGACCTGCGGGCCATGCAGCGTGGTCATCGACCGCAGCGTCGCGGCATCGGCCGAAACGGAAGCCAGGATCAGGGGAATCGCAATGAAGGCACGCATGGCATCACCGGAGGTTAGTCAGTGTAGATAACATTTCGTCACTGGAGGTGATCACCTTGCTGTTCATCTCGTAGGCCCGCTGGGCGGTGATCAGGTTGGTGATTTCACTGACGATGTTGACGTTCGAGGTCTCGATGAAACCCTGCATCATGGTGCCGAAGCCCTGGGTGGCCGGGTTGCCCGCAACCGGCGCGCCGGACGCCGTGGTCTGCAGGAAGAGGTTGTCGCCCTGCGCCTCCAGCCCGGCCTCGTTGGGGAATACCGCAAGCTGCAACTGGCCCACCGTCTGCGGCGCGAGCTGGCCTTGCAGCGTGACCTGCACCTGGCCGGACTGGTTGATCGTCACGCCGGTGGCGGCCGGGGGGATCTGCAGCCCCGGCTGCACCGTGTAGCCGTCGGCGGTGACGATCGTGCCGTCGGCGGCGAGCGCGAAGGTGCCGTCGCGCGTGTAGGCGGTCTCGCCGGTCGGCAGCGTCACCTGGAAATAGCCGTTGCCCTGGATCGCCAGGTCGAGCGTGTTCGACGTCTGCTGCAGGTTGCCCTGCTCGTTGATCCGGTAGATCGCGGCGGTCTTCACCCCCAGCCCGACCTGTGCGCCGGAGGGAACGAGCGTGCCGGTATCGGAGCTGTTGGAGCCGACCCGGCGCAGGTTCTGGTAGATCAGATCCTGGAACTCGGCCCGCCGGCGCTTGAAGCCGGTGGTGGTCATGTTGGCGATGTTGTTGGAAATGACTTCAACGTTGGTCTGCTGCGCCTGCATCCCGGTGCCGGCTATGTCGAGCGAACGCATGTCTGCCTCTCAATGGATTCGGATGCGGTGCGGTCAGCCCGATGTCGGCAGCAGCTTGTCGATCATGCTCTGCTGGCGATCTGCCTCCGCCTGGACGTATTGCGAGACGAACTGGAATTCCCGCAGGCTGGTCATCATGTTCGTCATTTCGAGCACGGGCTGGACGTTGGAGTCCTCGACCGCGCCCTGCACGATCCCAGGGCTGACCGCCTGGGTGGTGGCGCCGCTGGCGGCGAACTGGGTGCCGCCCTCGGCCGTGAGCTGCATCGGGTTGGCGACCTGCACCACGCCGACCTTGGCGAGCTGGCCGTTCTCGCTGGAGATCGTGCCGTCGCCGGCAACCGAGATGCGCGTGTCGGTGGGCGCGAACTGGATCGGCTGCCCGTTGTTGTCGAGCAGGGCGTTGCCGGCGCTGTCGGCCAGCGTGCCGTTCGGCATCAGGCCGAACCGGCCGTCGCGCGTCAGCCGCGGGCCGCGCGGCGTGTTCACGGTGAAGTAGCCGTCGCCGGCCAGTGCCAGGTCGAACGGGTTGCCGGTGTGGGTCAGCGTGCCGGACTGGTAGTCCCGCCAGGTTGCGCGATCCTGGGTGTAGGAGACGGTGTTGCCGCCCGGCGGGGTATCCGCACCGGTCTGCCGGCTGATCCAGTCGCTGAACAGCGTCCGCTCGGTTTTGTATCCGGGGGTGTTGGCGTTCGCCAGGTTGGAGGCGGCGACGTCCATCGCGCGTTGCTGGGCGATCAGGCGGGAGGCGGCGACGCTGGTCGAAATGTCCATGGGCTGGGCTCCGGAAGGCGGCGACCAGAAGGCCGCGACCTGACAGGCGCAAGCGCCGTGCCAGCGCGTTCGGCCGCAGCCCGCCGTCGTTGGGCGCCCGGGGAACCCGGCATGATCTGCCCGGCAGCCCAGATCGTGCCCGGCAGAGAAAGCCTTCCTTAACGGCTCCCTGTCAGCCTGGGGGCCATGAGTTCGAAGCCCGCCGCCGCAGCGCCCACCGGGGACGCCGACGCCTCCGCCGGGAAGAAGTCCGGCAAGGGGAAGCTGATCCTGCTTGCCGTGCCGCTGCTGCTGGCCGCGGTGTTCGCGGGTCTTTGGTTCACCGGCATCCTTCCCAACATGCTGGGCCTCAGCAAACACGAGGACCACAAGGCCGAGGCGGCCAAGGAAGCCCCCCCGCCGGTGTTCGTCGACATGCCGGAAATCATCGCCAACCTGAACGGCAACCCGCACCGCCCCAGCTACCTGAAGATGCAGGCGCGCCTGGAGGTCGCGAAACCCGAGGACGCGGAACGGGTGAAGGCGGCGATGCCCCGGCTGCAGGACATGTTCCAGACCTATTTGCGCGAGATGCGCCCGGAGGAACTGCGCGGCGCCGCCGGAACGTACCGCTTGCGGGAGGAGCTGATCTCGCGCGCCAACACCGCCACCGCGCCGGCCAAGGTGGTGGACGTGCTGTTCATCCAGATGCTGATCCAATGAGCGGTTCGGAGCAGCAGTCGGACGAAGACCTCGCCGCTGCCTGGGGAGCGGACACCGAAGCCGATGGTGCCCCCGCCGAAACGGGGCAGCCGGCGCGCGTGCTCAACCAGGCGGAAATCGACAGTCTGCTTGGCTTCGATGAGGGGCCTGCCGGCGGCGAAGCCCGCACGGGTATGCAACGCATCATCAGCTCGGGGCTCGTATCATACGAGCGTCTGCCGATGCTGGAGATCGTGTTCGACCGGCTGGTGCGGATCATGTCGACCAGCCTGCGCAATTTCACCTCGGACAACGTCGAGGTCGGCATCGACAACATCCTGTCGCTGCGGTTCGGCGACTACCTGAACTCGATCCCGCTGCCGGCGATGCTGGCTGTGTTCAAGGCCGAGGAATGGGACAATTACGGCCTGATGGTTGTTGACTCGGCGATGATCTACTCGATCGTCGACGTGCTGCTGGGCGGCAGGCGTGGCACCGCGGCGATGCGCATCGAGGGGCGGCCCTATACCACGATCGAGCGGACGCTGGTGGAGCGGCTGATCCAGGTGGTGCTGGCCGACCTGTCCGCGAGCTTCGATCCGCTCTGCCCAGTCACGTTCCGCTTCGAGCGTCTGGAGGTGAACCCCCGCTTTGCCACGATCAGCCGGTTGTCCAATGCCGCCGTGCTGGCGCGGCTGCGTATCGACATGGAGGACCGGGGCGGCCGGCTGGAGCTGCTGCTGCCCTATGCGACGCTGGAGCCGGTGCGCGAGCTGCTGTTGCAGCAGTTCATGGGCGAGAAGTTCGGCCGCGATTCGATCTGGGAGACCCATCTGGCCGAAGAACTCTGGCACACCGACGTGGAGCTCGACGTCGTGCTGGACGAGCAGACGATGCGGCTGTCGGATATCGTATCGTTACAGCCGGGCTCTCGGATCGTGCTGAACACCACCGCCGGGGCGATGGTGCAGATCCGCTGCGGCACGGTGACGCTGTTCGAGGCGCGGGTCGGGCGGCGCAAGAGTCGGGTCGCGGTGCGCATCGAACGGGACGTGCCGCGGGCGCAGCCGAGCGAACGATCATGACCGCCGTGTTGACAGATTGCTAACGGGCTCGCGCGCAAAATGGTTCCCATGGAGTGGATCCTCGAACTCGTCCTGGCCGTGCTGCTGGTGGCAACGCTGTTCCATGCGGTGCGGTTGGAGCGTGCCCTGGGTGTGCTGAAGCGCGACCGCGCCGAACTGGAGGAGCTGGTGGCGGGGTTCAACGCCAGTACCCGCCAGGCGGAACAGGGCATCGAGCGACTGCGGACCGCCACCGATGGCGCCGGGCGACAGATCGCGCGCCAGATCGACGCGGCGCTCGCATTGAAGGACGACCTCACGTTCCTGCTGGATCGGAGTGAACGGGCGGCCGATCGGCTGGACATGCTGGTGCGTTCGGCCCGCCCGTTGATGGCCGATCCACAACGTCCAGGGGCACCGGAACCGCTTCGTCCGGCGATGGCGGAACCTGAAACGGGGGAGCCGCGCGTGCGCAGCCAGGCGGAGCGCGATCTGCTCAAAGCCCTGCGGATGGCCCGATGATGATGCGCCATGTACCGCCGACGCGGCTGCTGCCTCTGACCATCGCCGTGATGGCGGCGCTGCTGGCCGTCAAGTCGGTCGGATTGGTGCGCGCCGCCTTGCCGGTGGAGCAGCCGACGGCCCTTGTTGTGGCATCTGCCCAGGCGGCGGACGCGAGCCAGGCCGGCGAGAAGCCAGCGGAGAAGCCAGCGGCGGGCGGCCATGGGGGCGTGGCTTCGTCGTCTGCGGCCGGTGCCCCCCCGCCGCCGCCCGCCGAAGCACCGATCCCACCAAGCGAACGCGCGGTCCTGCTGGAACTGCGGGAGCGTCGACGGGAACTGGATGCACGCGAGACGGCCTTGAGCGCGCGCGAGTCGATGCTGGCTGCAGCCGAGCAGAAGCTGACCGCCCGGGTGGGTGAACTGGTGGCGCTGCAGAAACGACTCGAATCGTTGGAAGCCGGCCGCACGGAGCGCGAGGAAGCGAGCTGGCAAGGCCTCGTGAAAGTCTACGAGACAATGAAGCCGCGCGACGCTGCGACGATCTTCAACGACCTCGCCCAGCCGGTACTGCTCAACGTGCTGGACCGGATGAAGGATTCGAAGGCTGCCCTCGTGCTGGCAGCGATGAATCCCGACAAGGCGCGCGACATCACGGCGCAGCTTGCGCAACGCCGTACCCAACGCAACGCGCCGCTCGACGCGACCGCTTCGCCGCCCTCCCCGTCGCCCCCTGCCGCACCGCCAGCGCCCAGGCCGCCCGGGTGAGCGAACGCCCACACGACTGAAAGGACCGCGCCCATGTCGATCGACAAGTCTATGAACGTGCTGATCGTGGATGACTACAAGACGATGCTTCGGATCATCCGCAACCTGCTGAAGCAGATCGAGTTCCACAATGTCGAGGAAGCCAGCGATGGCGCCGAAGCGCTTTCGAAGCTTCGCTCCGGCAGCTTCGGCCTGGTGATCAGCGACTGGAACATGGCGCCCATGACCGGCCTGCAATTGCTGCAGGAGGTGCGCGCGGACGCCAAGCTCAAGGGCATGCCGTTCATCATGATCACGGCCGAAAGCAAGACCGAGAACGTCGTCGCCGCCAAACAGGCCGGTGTCTCGAACTACATCGTCAAGCCGTTCAATGCCGAGACATTGCGCGACAAGATCGAAAAGGTGCTTGGGCATGCATGAAAACCCACCCGGCTGGAATGGCCGCGATGCAGACCCGTTCACGCCCGAACTCACGGAGCGCCTGGCGGCAATCCGTGCGCGCCAACCGGATGCAGAACCAGAGCTTGTGGCGGAGGTCGTACGTGCTGTGCTGACAACAATGAGCGGCGATCTGACTGCGAAGGAAATGTCGCTTCTTTCGGAGGTGGAAGAGCTGGGTCGAACCATCGCGATCGCCAAGCAGGAGATTGCGGCGCTGAAAGTGGACGACATCACCGACGCCCATATCCCGTTCGCGACCGACGAACTGGATGCGATCGTGCAGCACACGGCCTCGGCGACACACAACATCCTGACCAGCTGCGAAACCCTGGATGAAGTCGCCGGCAGCCTGAGCGGGGAGACCGCGGCAAAGCTGCAGGACGCCACCACCCGGATCTATGAGGCGTGCAGCTTCCAGGACATCACCGGCCAGCGCATCACCAAGGTCGTCGGGACATTGAAGACCATCGAGGCAAAAGTCGCCCAGATCGTCAACGCATTCGGCGAGCATTCCGGCGCGCAGAGCGCGGTGGTGGCGGCTCCGGCGAGCGAAGCAGACCTGCTGAACGGCCCGCAACTGCCGCATCACGCCATGGACCAGTCGGATATCGACAAGCTGCTGGCCAGCTTCGAGTGATCCTTGGCGCCCATCGCCGTCTGTTGGTCGGGCTCGTTCTGCTGAGCCTGCCCGCCGCTGCCTATGCTGACGACCATGTGGCGGTCCGTGCTGGCAGCCATGACGACTTCGGCCGGGTGGTGTTCGACCTGCCACCGGGTGCGACCTGGCAACTGACCCGCGACGGGGATCGGGTGATGATCCGCTTCGGCCCCGGCGTGATGCTGGGGGCAGCGCCCGCTTCCCCACGCAACGTGGTATCGCTGAACAGCACGGCGGACCAGGCCGAACTGGTCGTCGCCGAAGGGGCCACGCTGCAGAGCCTGCGGATCGGCGACCGCCTGGCGATCGACGTGCACGACCCCGCCCCCACGCAGCCGACCCCGTCGGCGCCACCTGCCGCGGCGGCCGCAAGCTCCCCCGCGGGCGCGGGAAAACAGGCGGTCACGCCGGCTCCTGCGCCGACCGCAGTCCGGCCCGCAACGCCGCAAGCTGCCCCCGCCCAAGGCACGCCGGTCAAAGTCACGCCCGGCAAGCCGGCATCGCCCGACGGCAAGCCCGAACCGACGCAGATTGCGCCGTCGAAGCCGCCTCCGGCAGGCCGGAAAGCCGCGCCAGAGGTCACCACGCCACCACCGGCCTTGCCCTTGGCGAAACCGGTGCCCCCCGCTGGGGCGTCATCCGCGAGCGTACGTCCCCCATCCCAGGCAACGGACGAACAATCGGCGGTTGGCGAGGGTACTGCCGCGCTGAGTGCGGCGCGCCCGACGGCCGCGCCGTCCCCTTCCATCGCTTCCGTCCCCCCCGCGCGCCTTTCGGACCAGGAGATGCCCGACGGTCCGGTGGCCCTCGTGCCGCGCCGTGTCGTGCTGCCGGCAGCCACCCCTGGCACTGCCATCCTGGTGCCGTTCGCGCCCAACACGGCTGCCGCGATGTTCACGCGTGGTCCCACGACGTTCTTCGTATTCGACGAGCGGCGGCCGATCGACCTCAGCGGCCTGCGCAATGACAGCGTATTCGGTTCCGCTTCGATCCGCTTGCTGCCCGCCGCCACGCTGATGCAATTTCGGCTGCCGCCGAACCGCGCAGCCTCACTGTTGCCGACCCCGCAGGGTTGGCGGATCGCGGTCCTGTCGACCTCCCCGCGCCTGGGGGCGATCGTGCCCGCCAACGCCGATGGCCGGATCATGCTGCCCGCCGATGCGCCCGGACAGGTCGTGACCATCATCGATCCGGATAGCGGGGCAACGCTGCTCGTCGGGACCCAGCACCGAACCGGTCAAGGCGTGCTGACGCCACGGCGCGGTGCGGAATTTACCCTGTTTCCCACGACGCAAGGCGTCGTCGCGGAACCGCTTGCCGATCGGGTCACGCTGCGCATTGTCGGCAATGGCTTCGTGCTGACCGGCGAACCGGACGGATTGCTGCTCTCGCCCGGCTCCGACTCGGCGGATCTGGCCGCCGACGCCGCCGGGCTCACCCGTCGCTTTCTGTTCCCCTCGATGTCGACCCGCGCGCAGTCGGCGCATCTGATCGACCAACTCGACGAAACGGCGACCGTTCCCCTCCAGGCGCGCGGACCGTACCGCGTGGCCGCTGCACGCAGCATGCTGGCCCTCGGCATGGCAGCCGAAGCGCAGGCGATGCTGCAGGTCGCTGCCGAACAGGCGCCGCGTGAAGGTCTGTCGGCGGAAATGGCCGGCCTGTCAGGAATCGCGGCCTTGCTGGCCGGACGCCTGGACGACTCCGCCGGGCTGATGGACCCGCGGCTGTCCGGCAACGACGAGGTCTCGCTGTGGCGCGCCGTGCGCGGTGCCATGCGGCAGCAAGGATCGCCACGGGCTGCCGCCGTCATGGCCTCGACGGCACGCCTGGCGCTGACCTATCCCGCACCGATCCGCGATCGCATCCTTCCGATCATGCTGGAGACCATGATCCTGGGCGGCGAGGAGCCCGCCGCGGCAAGGCTGCTCCGGCAGCGCAAGGACGATCCTGTGCTGGCCTTCGCCCGCGCCCTGCAGAAAGAATCCGAGGGCGATATTGCCGGCGCCCTGGCTGCCTACGATGCGCTGACCGAAGGACACGACCAGCGCGACCGCAGCCGTGCGGCCGTCCGCGCGGTGGAACTGCGCCTGGCCACCGGCGAAATCGACGCGCACGCGGCGGCAGACCGGCTCGACAAGCTGCTCTATGCGTGGCGTGGCGACGGCGTCGAGCTGGATTTGCGGGACCGGATCGCGACGCTGCGCCAACAGGCGAACGAGTGGACCGCAGCACTCGCCCTGCGGCGCTCGATCGAGGCGGATTTCCCCGATGTCGCGGCGGCGTCGCACGCCAAGCTGCTGGACATGTTTGCCGCGCTGCTGAAGGACGACACCGTGGACCGGCTGGCGCCGCTCGATCTGATCACGTTGATCGACGAGAATGCCGACCTGCTGCCTGCCGGCCCGGAGGGCGAGGCGTTGCAGGTCCGCCTGGCAGACCGGCTGGTGGCGTTGGACCTGCCGAAGCGGGCCGATCCGGTGCTCGACAAGTTGATCCGGACGGCACCCACGGACACCGGCCGCGCGACGTTCGGAGAGCGCCTCGCCACGCTGCGGCTGCGCGAAGGCGATGCGGCCGGTACCTTGGCCGCGCTCGATGCCTCCAAGGCGTCCGAGTTGCCGGACGCTTTGACGGAAAGCCGCACGATGCTGTTCGCCAGCGCGAACGCCCGGCTCGGCAACCTCAACGCGGCCACCGCGGCGCTCGCCACCCTCGGGTCGGCTGCAGCGGACGAGGCGCGTGCGGCCATTCTGGAGAAGGCGCAGGACTGGCCGGCGGCCGAACAGGCTTTGCGCGAGTATGTCACCAAGACGATCCCGGAGTCGGGCAGTCTGGACGATGGGCAGCGCCGCACGGTGCTGCGGCTCACGACCGCCGCGGCGCGCGCGAACGACGACGCCATGCTTGCCGATCTGCGGACACACCAGTTGGAGCGGATGGGCGAGGGTCCGCTGGCCGATATGTTCCGCCTGCTGACGGTGGAACCCGTCCGCGCCAGCGCGGACCTGAAACGTGCGGGACAGGAAGCCGGGCTGGTCCGTTCCATTCCAACCGGGTTGAAGGCGTTGCAGCCAACGGGGTCGCCATGATGCAATAGCAGCCCGGTTCACGCGCAACGAAACTTCCGAGTGCAGCGGCGCGCTGTGCCCCTGGCGCGCGACCGGCATGCATTTTTCGTCCCGCGTACGGCAGAAAATCACTTGCGTGCCCGGCCCCCTTTGACCATGTTCCGCGGCCTTGGCCCCAGGGGACCGTACGGGCGCGCTGCGCATGTACGGTCCAACAGGCCGTCTACTGGTAGGAAGGGGTACGCGGTGAACGCACTCAGCCCACTGGGGATGGTCTCGGAACTCCCGAGCAGCAACCAGACAGAGTCCGAAGCCGATGGGCAGAAGGACTATTTCGTTGAGAAAGACGGCGTGAAATTCGCCGGAATGCATCTGCTCGTGGACCTCTGGGGGGCCACGAATCTGACAGATCCGGATCATATCGACCGTGCGTTGCGCGAAGCGGCGGAAGCCGCCGGCGCGACGATCCTGCACGGCCATTTCCATCACTTCTCGCCCAACGGCGGCGTGAGCGGTGTGCTGGTGCTGGCGGAGAGCCATATCTCCATCCACACGTGGCCGGAGCGCGATTTCGCGGCGATCGACATCTTCATGTGCGGCGCCTGCGATCCGTATGACAGCCTGCCGGCGTTGAAAGCGGCATTCGCGCCGCGCACGTTCAACCTGGAGGAGCAGCGGCGCGGTCGCGTCGTCTAGCCGCTCCGTCGACCACCGAGCATGGCCCGGGCAGCTCGCCCGGGCCGTTCTTGTGCCTGGAGGTATCGCATGGCGACCGATAGCTGGATCAACGAAACGCTGTATCCCGCGTGGGGCCAGCGCTTCCTGGTGAAGCGCGAGCTTGCGCGCGTGCAGAGCGACTTCCAGGACATCGTCGTGTTCGAAAGCGAGACGCACGGCCGGGTGATGGTGCTGGATGGCGTCATCCAGATCACCGAGGCGGACGAATTCGTCTACCAGGAGATGCTCACCCATGTGCCGCTGCTGGCGCATGGATCGGCCGCCAATGTGCTCATCATCGGCGCGGGCGACGGCGGCGTGCTGCGCCGCGTGCTGCAGCATAAGACCGTGGCGCATGCCGTGATGGTCGAGATCGACGGCGAGGTGATCCGCCTCGCCAAGGAATTCCTGCCAAAGATCGCAGGCGGCGCCTGGAACGATCCGCGCGCCGAGGTGATTGTCGGCGACGGCATCGACTATGTGAAGCGCGCACCGAATGGGGCGTTCGACGCGATCATCGTCGATTCGACCGATCCGATCGGTGTCGGCGAAGTGCTGTTCACCGACGCGTTCTACGAGAACTGCGCCCGCATCCTGACGCCGCGCGGTCTGGTGGTGAACCAGTGCGGCGTGCCGTTCATGCAGGCCGACGAATTGCGCGAAACCAGCACCCGGCGGCACGCATTCTTCCCGCACGTGACAGCCTATGTTGCGGCCGTGCCGACCTATGTCGGCGGGTTCATGACGCTGGGCTGGTCGGCGAAGGACGCCACCCTGACAGCGGTGCCGGTGGAAACCATCCGCGCCCGCGCCGCCGCAGCGGGCATTTTGGGAATGACGCAATACTGGACGCCCGAGATCCACGCCGGCGCGTTCAACCTGCCGCCCTATATCGCGCGCCACCTGCCGGCCTGACCGGCACGGCCGTCCGAACAAGGGCCTGACTCCGCCCAACCATCCTTGAGAAGTCTCGCGCAGGGCGCCTGCCAGGTGGGGCTTGGTGGGCGTCAGGGGGCGTTTGTCGTTGACGCGGAACGTTAGAATAACTGACAATTTATCCCGTCACGTCAGCCGCTTCCCAAGGACCCCCATTGCATGCTGCCTCTGATCGGACTCGCCGCCACCTTCCTGCCGGAACTGATCAAGCTCGTTGCAGGCGACAAGGCCGGCACCATCGCCGGCACGGTGGCCCAGGCCGTCACCGAGATCACCGGCTCCAGCGACCCGGTCGCCGCGAAGCAGAAACTGGACAGCGACCCGCAGATCGCCGCGACCCTGCAGCAGCGGTTGGCCGAGATCGCACTCGACGCCACCAAGGCGCAGAACGCCGAAGCCGACCAGCAGCGCCATGACGACCTGGATGCGATCAAGGCGGCCGTCGACAACACCGCCGGCGCGCGCACGATGATGCAAAGCCTGACTGCGGCGCATTCGCCTGTCGCCTATGCCGCGCCGGTCGTCTCGCTCGTCGTGACGAGCGGCTTCTTCATCATCCTCGGCATGCTCATGGTCTTCGGCCTGCCGCAGTCCGATCCGAACACGATCAGCATCGTCAACCTCACCATCGGCGTGCTCGGGACCGCCTTCGCCACCGTCGTGAATTTCTGGCTCGGCTCATCGTCGAGCTCCCGCGATAAGGATGCCGCCGCCTTGCAACTCCAGAACGACCACGCCAGCCAGACCAGCCAGTTGCTGCAAACGCTGAACACGTCCCAGCAATCCCACGTCGCCCAGGCACAGACCGCATTGCAGGCGATGCAGCAGATTGCCACGGCATCGACCGGCGCCATCCCGGCGGCGGTGGCCCCGGCGGCGCCGTCCCCCGACCGGTTCGACAGCTGCGTGGCCGTCACGCTGACGCAGGAGGGCGGCTTCAGCGACAACCCGAACGATCCGGGCGGGGCCACGAATTTCGGGATCACGCTGGCGACCCTGCAGGCGACGCGCGGCACGCCGGTCACGGTCGACGACGTGCGCACCATGACTCGCGATGAGGCTGTGGAGATCTACCGCTCCAACCATTGGCTGCCGGCCCGCTGCGGCGACATGCCGGCCGGCGTCGACCTGATGGTGTTCGATTTCGGGGTCAATTCCGGCCCCCGTACCGCGGTGAAGGCGGTCCAGCGGCTGGTCGGCGTGAAGGATGACGGATCGGTCGGCCCCGTCACGCTCAACGCGCTGTCCCGGGCGGATGCGAAAACGCTGGTCAACGCCTTGGCGCAGGCCCGGCTGGAGTACTGCCGCGCGTTGCCGACCTGGCCGGATTTCGGCACCGGCTGGACCAACCGCGTCCGCCAGGTGGAGCAGGCCGCGCTGCTGATGGTGTAGCGTTCCGGCCGGCAACACGCCGGAGGAAGCGCCATGAACCAGGACAACGTCGCCGCCACCCGCAGCGAGGGCACGCTGGAGATCCGCTTCGACGGCCCCGAGAAGAAGACCACGGTGAGCAACGCGATGTACGCACGGGTGGTCGAGGCATTGACCGGTGCCGACCGCGATCCCGTGGTGCGGGTGGTGGTGCTGACCGGGACGGGCAGCTTCTTCACCTCCGACAACGACATCGGCGATTTCCGTGCGCGTGCGACAGGCAATGAGCCACACGACGGATCAGCCTTCCTGACCGTGCTGTCGTCGCCGGCAAGCCGCTGATCGGGGCGGTGAACGGGCCGGCGATCGGCGTCGGCACCACGATGCTGGCGCATTGCGACCGGATTGTCGCGAGGCGGATCGCCAAGGAGCTGGTGCTGTTCCGCCAGCGGCCGCACTCCCCCGAGGCGCAGGAGCGCGTTCGCGGCGTTCCTGGAAAAGCGGAAGCCCGATTTTTCGGGCATTTCGTGCGAATACTTCATGGGACATGAACGCCGCCCCTAGGCTTCGAGAGTGATGGGGATATTTCAGTTTTCTCAACGCCTTACTCTCGGGAATGTGGTTCGCTGGACGGTCTGCGGGTCCCCATTTCAGAGTTCGCACGGTTTGCGTTTGGTTAAGTTTTCCTTGTCATATGGGACATTGCTATCCATGGTTCTTCGCAAAGTGAACCCAGGGCGACTCAAGATGCGCGGCGGCAGTGGCGGCACAGCAAAGCTATCGGACACGACGAAGGAAGTGTTGGCGTTCAAGCGGGCGGCCGATGCGTTCGTTCGCAAAGCAACATCATCTGAAAAGGCTGCCAATCAGACCATGATGCGCCTGGGGATTCAGGACTCGAAAGGCGCTCTTACCAAACATTACAAGTAGGTTGTGCATACCCTAAGTACGTCGTTTATCCTCGGGTATCATGGCTGTGATCGCGACATTGCCGAGCGCGTCCTGAGCGGCGATGCATTCATCCCAAGCACCAACGAGTACGATTGGCTGGGCCACGGAATATACTTTTGGAAAGCCAATCCGAGGCGCGGACTCGAGTTCGCGCGAGAGCTGTCAGCGCGTCCTCGTGGCACTTCCAGAGTCACAAACCCTGCGGTTGTAGGGGCAATCATCGATCTTGGCTTATGTTTGGACCTGACGACCGCCGCAGGATTGGCGCAAGTCCGGTTGGCATGGGAAGCCATGTCGGCAGTCGCACAAAGAACCTCATCAAGGAAACTGCCGGAAAATCATAAAGATGGTCTTCGAAAACATCTCGATTGTGCTGTATTGAACACGGCACGGGCAATCAACGACGCTCGTGGGGTGCATATTGACAGCGTAAAGGGTGCCTTCATCGAAGGTCCAGCCATTTATCCCAATGCCACGTTCTTCGAAAAAACGCACATCCAAATCTGCGTTTGCAACCCACAATGCATCAAGGGCGTATTCCGGGTGCCAGCCGACGCCCTCGCCTAGGCTCACTGTTGCCGATGTTGAACCTGAAACTGGAAACATCACGCACTCCCCGTCTCCCCCATAAGGAACCGCTCCAACTGCCCGACATGCGTGTCGCGTTCGGCACCGGGGCGGCGGCGTAGCACCACATCCCAGGAACCCGGCAGCGCCCGGTCGGCAAACGGGCGCACCAGCCGCCCGCTCGCTAGCTCCAGATCGATCAGCGGCGTGCGTCCCAGGGCGATGCCGGCGCCGGCGATGGCCGCGCCGATCACTGCGTTGAAGGTGTCGAAATGCACGACGTTCGCCCTTGCACGCCGCCCCAGACCCAGCAGGTCGAGCCAGGTCGGCCATTCCTTCTCCGGGCTGGACCCGACTTCCTCCTGCAGCAGGTTGTGCCGCAGCAGCGCAGCCGGATCGCCATCCAACCCGAGTGAGGGGCTGCAGACGGGGAACACCGTTTCGGAGAACAGGAACCGGTCGCCCTCGGGCACCACCCCGCGGCGGGCACGCAGCACGGCCAGGTCCAACCCCTCCCGCATCATGTCCGGCGTCGCCTCGATCGCCCGCATTTGCCATTGCACCGACGGATGCTGCGCGGCGAACGCAGCCAGCCGGGGCGCCAGCCACAGCGAGGCAATCGAGCCATTGGCCGAGATCGCCAGCACCGGGCGGCTGCGTGCGGCCTGCGTCCGCACCTGCTCACAGGCTGCGCCAAGCTGCGCGAAGGCCGCATCGACCGCGGCCAGCAATGCCTCCCCCTGCGACGTGACCACCGTCCGGCCGCTGCCGTTGCGCGCGCGGGTCAACAGCTTCGCACCCAGGGAGGCCTCCAGCCCCAGGACCTGATGGCTGACCGCGCTCGTGCTGACATGCAGCGCCGCGGCGGCGCGGGCGAAATTGCCATGGCGGGCGACGGCGGCAAACGCGCGCAAAGCCGCCAGCGGAGGGATACGGTCGTTCATCGCCGTCCAATCTAACTCAACAGCGGTTGAAAAACCCGCGTTTGCGCGGCACCAAAGACCGGCGCCACGATGCGTCGCGAGCGAAACGGGGGATTCCACGTGCATTTCGACCACAGACTCTGGCGGATGACCGCCGGCCTGCGCGGCCGCATCGCGCTCTCCGTCACCCTCGGCATGGCATCGCTCGGCGTCGGCATCGCGCGTTTTGCCTTCCTCGGCATGTTCCTGGCCGGCGTGTTCCGGGCCGCGCCCGCCTCTACCCTGCTGCCGCTCCTGGCCGCCGCTGCCGGAGCGATCGTGCTGCGCGCCTGGCTCGACCACACCCGCACCATGATCGCGCACCGCACGGCGACGGTGGTGCAGGAGACCCTGCGTGGGCGGCTCTATGACAAGATCGTGGCCCTCGGCCCGGCCTGGTTCGGCGCCGAACGCACCGGCGGCGTGATGCTGTCGATGGTCGACGGGGTCGAGCAGCTGCAGACCTTCTTCGGCCAGTATCTGCCGCAGGTCGCCATCGCGCTATGCGCCCCACTGGCGATCTTCGTCTTCATCGCCTGTTGGGACGTGCCGGTCGCGCTGGTGATGCTCGGCGCGGCCTTGTTCACGCTGGCACTGCCGGCGTTCGTCAACAGCCGCAGCGGCCAGGCCTCCCGCAGCCGCCAGCGCGCCTTCAAGGCGTTCGGCGAGGAGTTCCTCGATGCCGTGCAGGGCCTGCCGACCCTGAAGGCGTTCGGGCAAAGCTCGTCCTACGGCCGCATGCTGGCAGACAAGGCCCGCGCGCTCAGCCAGAGCACGTTCTGGGTGCTGTCGCTCAGCGTCGCGACGCGCGGGCTGACCGACCTCGGCACCGCGCTCGGAGCGGCGGCGGCGCTGGTGCTGGGTGCCTGGCGCGTCCGCCATGGCGAGATGAGCCTGGAAGCCCTGCTGATCGTGTTGATGGCGGGCACCGAAATCTTCCGCCCGCTGCGCGACCTGCGGACCGTGCTGCACCAGGGGCTGAACGGCGAGTCCGCCGCTGCCGGCATCACTGCGCTGCTGGATACGCCGGAAACTGCCCCCGCCGCCCCGGCGCAACCGGCGCGTCCCCCTGCCCTGTTGCCCGAGCTGACCTTCCAGGACGTGCGCTTCGCCTATCCGGGCGGGCGGCGCGCGGCGCATGCCGGCCTGTCCTTCACCATTGCCGCCGGCGAGCGCGTCGGCATCGTGGGACCGAGCGGATCGGGGAAATCCTCGATCGTGCGGCTGCTGCTGCGGCTGCACGACCCGCAGGCCGGCGCCATCAAGCTGGGCGGCCACGACCTGCGCACGCTCGATCCCGACGCCGTCCGCCACCTGATCGCGGTGGTGAACCAGGATACCACGCTGTTCCACGGCACGATCGAGGACAATTTGCGGCTCGGACGCCCCGACGCCACCGAGGCCGAACTGATCGCCGCCGCCACCGCTGCCAACGCGCACGGCTTCATCGCCAGCCTGCCCGACGGCTACCGGACCGTGATCGGCGAGCGTGGCGCGCGCCTGTCGGGCGGCCAGCGCCAGCGCATTGCGATCGCCCGTGCCCTGCTGCGCGACGCCCCGATCCTGGTGCTGGACGAGGCGCTCTCTTCGGTCGATGCCGAGAACGAGGCGGTGATCCAGCAAGCGCTCGACCGCCTGATGCAGGGCCGCACGACGCTGATCCTGGCGCACCGTCTGTCCAGCGTGATCGGCGCCGACCGCATCCTGGTGCTGGAGGACGGAGCCGTCGTGCAATCCGGCCGTCACGCCACCCTGATCGCGCAGGACGGCCCGTATCGCCGCCTGATGGCCCCGCAGATCGAGGAGCAGAACGCCCAGACCGACACCGTCAACGAACTGCTGCCCGACATAGCGGCCGATGCAGAACAGCAGCCCGCCGGTGCGGTCGTGACCAGTCTGTCCGAGGAAGCCGCCGCGGTCGGCTGGCCCGCGACCATCCGCACGCTGCTGCGCGTGGTGCAGCCTTATCGCGGCCAGCTTGCGATCACCGTGCTCTGCGGCATCGGCCGCGTGGTCGCCTTCATCGGCGTCGGCGTGTTCGGCGCGCTGCTGCTGGGCGCCGTGCGCAACGGCGGACCCGTGACGGGGCTGGTCGTCGCGCTGCTCGCCACCGCGCCGCTCGCCGCGCTGCTGCATTGGCTGGAATCCTGGATCGCGCATGCGATGGCCTACAACCTGCTCGCCGAGATGCGGATCGACCTGTTTCGCAAGCTCGACGCGCTCGCGCCGGCCTACCTGCTGCGCCGGCGGTCCGGCGACCTGGTGGCCCTGGCAACCCAGGACGTCGAGACGGTGGAGTATTTCTTCGCCCACACCATTGCTCCGGCCGTGGTTGCCGGCCTGGTGCCGGCCGCGGTCCTGCTGCTCATGGCATGGCTCGCCTGGCCGCTGGCACTGGTCCTTGCACCGTTCCTGATCTACGCGGGCGCCTCGCCGATCCTGGGCCGCCAACGCATCGACGCCCTCGGCTCCTCCGCCCGCGGCGCGCTCGGGACGCTCGGCGCCTATGTCACCGAGACCATCCAGGGGCTTTCCGAACTGGCGGCGTTCGGCGCGACCGGACGGCGGCGCAGCGTCTTCATGGACGCGGTGCGGCACTACCAGGCCATGCGCCTGACGCTGCTCGCCGACCTGACGTTCCAGACCGGCGCGTTGGAGGTCGCAACCGGCCTCGGCGGGCTGGCCGTGGCGGCGGTCGGTGCGCTGCTGGTGCAACAAGGGATGCTGGGGCCGACGCTGCTGCCGCTGCTGGTGCTGATCTCGGTGGCAGCCTTCCTGCCGGTGTCCGAGATCGCCCAGGTCGGACGGCAACTCGCCGACACCATCGCCTCGACGCGCCGGCTGCACGTCGTGCACACCGAGACGGTGGCGATCCAGGACGGGCCGCTGGTTCCGGCGGCGCCCGTCGGCGGATCGGCCGTCTCGTTCGATCATGTGCGCTTCACCTATCCGGGCCGCAGCCGTCCGGCGCTCGCGGACGTGTCGGTCGAGATCCCGGCCGGCGCTACCGTCGCACTGGTCGGGCCGTCCGGCGCCGGCAAGACCACCATCGCCAACCTGCTGCTGCGCTTCTGGGACCCCGATTCCGGCGTCATCCGCATGGACGGTGTGGACCTGCGGGCCCTCACGCTGGACGGGCTGCGCGCGCGGATCGCCCTGGTCGCGCAGGACACCTACCTGTTCAACGACACGCTGGAGGCGAATGTCCGTCTCGCCCGTCCCGACGCAACCGAGGCCCAGGTACGCCAGGCCCTGTCCCGTGCCGCGCTCGATGATTTCGTGGCGGGCCTGCCGGACGGCCTCGCCACCCGCGTCGGCGAGCGTGGCGTGCAGCTTTCCGGCGGCCAGCGCCAGCGCATCGCGATCGCCCGCGCATTCCTGAAGGACGCGCCGCTGCTGGTGCTGGACGAGGCGACATCCCACCTCGACACGATCAGCGAGCAGGCGGTGCGGACGGCGCTGGATGCGCTGATGGTCGACCGCACCACGCTCGTCGTCGCGCACCGGCTGTCCACCATCCGAGCCGCCGACCTGATCCTGGTGTTGCAGGCCGGACGGGTCATCGAGGCCGGGCGCCACGCCGAGTTGCTGGCGCGGCGCGGGGTGTATGCAAGGCTGGTGGATCATCAGATGGCCGGGGTCGCGGAACAGCGCGTCGCCATAGGATGACCGGGAATGGCGCGCCGAACGGCGGGGGGGACACGAGCACCCCGTAATCTGCGTCGCCGGTTCGTCTTCGTGGCGGGATGGCAGACCTCTCATACCAACCGCCGCTGAGACCGACTCATGGGCTGTCCCTGCCACCCCGTCATGGCCGGGCGCGTCCCGGCCATCTGTCGTGGCACCCTGCCTCACGGATGGCCGGCACGGAGGCCGGCCATGACGGTGGGACGGTCAGTGCCAACGGCCGTTGGTATCAAACCACCGGGGTGGCCCTGCGGACCGCCATGCGGGATAATGAGGCGCCCAATTCGACCAGAGAGGCCGCCGGATGACCACGCTGCTTTACACGCATGAGCTGTGCCTCGGTCACGACACCGGTCCGGGCCATCCGGAAAACCCCGATCGGCTGCTCGCCGTGTGGCACGCGCTCGAGGGCGAGGCATTCGCGCCGCTGGTCCGGCTGGAGGCACCCCGCGCCTCGCCGCAGGAGATTCTGCGGGCGCATTCCGAGCTTTACCTGGCTCAGGTGATGAACGCGCAGCCGGCCGAGGGCGAGCGCATCCACCTCGACCCCGATACCGTGCTGTCGCACGGCTCGTGGGAAGGCCAGTTGCGCTGCATCGGCGCCACGAATGCGGCGATCGACGCGGTGAAGGCGAAGCAGGGCGACAACGCGTTCTGTGCGGTACGGCCGTGCGGCCACCATGCCGAACGCGATCGGGCCATGGGGTTCTGCATTTTCAACTTCGCCGCCATCGGCGCGCTGTATGCCCGTGACGAAGCCGGGTTCGGCCGGGTCGCGCTGGTCGATTTCGACGTGCACCACGGCAACGGCTCGCAGCACATCCTGTGGGATGAGCCGGGCATGTTCTACGCCTCGACCCACGAGGCGCATCACTACCCCAACACTGGCTATGCGCACGAAACCGGCCTGCAAGCCGAGGTCGTCAATGTGCCTTTGCCTGCCGGTTCGGGGTCAAATGCGTTCCGCCAGGCGTATGAAGGCACGATCCTGCCCGCGCTGACCGCGTTCCAGCCGGACATCATCCTGATCTCCGCCGGGTTCGACGCACACGCGGCCGATCCGCTCGCCGACCTGATGCTGACGGCCGAGGATTTTGCCTGGATCACGCGCAAGCTGATGGCGGTCGCCGATGCGACCTGCGAGGGCCGGATCGTGTCGTTCCTGGAAGGCGGCTACGACCTTCGGGCCCTGGCGGACTCATCCGCCGCGCATGTGCTCGCGTTGATGGGGCGGTAGAAATACTCCCTCTCCCCTTGCGGGAGAGGGTTGGGGAGAGGGGGCCCACGGGCACCGCGGCGGTGGTACGCACCCCTCACCCCGACCCTCTCCCGCAAGGGGAGAGGGAGAACATTCTACGGCGTTGGCACAGCACGTATAGCAGCCATCTCTGCGGCTTGCCCGCGCAGCAAGGCGATTGGTGGGCCGGGGAGGATTTGAACCGTCCGACCTCACGCTTATCAAGCGTGTGCTCTGGCGCTGAGCTACCAGCCCATCCGATCCCGATCGTATCGGTCGGCGGCGATCCATGAGAATGCACATATGCGCCAGCATGGCCCGCGGACCGGTCTGGCCGCATCAAGCGCGCGCGAGGTCGCCGCTCAGTCGATCCCGGCCAGGGTTCGCCACTCGGCCTCGGTGACGGTCTGCACGCCCAGTTCGGCCGCCCGCCGCGCCTTCGAACCGGCGTCGGCGCCCACGACCACGAGGTCGGTCTTCTTCGACACGGTGTCCGTCACCTTGGCACCGAGCGATTCCGCGCGCGCCTTGGCTTCGGGGCGGGTCATTGTCTCCAGCGTGCCGGTGAACACCACGGTCTTGCCCGCCACCGGACTGTCGGCGGTCTCCACCTGCGTCGCGTCTTCGACCGTCAGTTCGGCGGTCAGCGTGTCCAGCGTCGCGCGATTGCGCGGCTCGCCAAAGAAATCCGCCAGCTCCTCGGCGATCGTCGGCCCGATGCCCAGAATGCTTCCCAGTTCGAGGCGTTCGTCCGATCCCACCACGGTCGCGGCGATCATCTGCGCGCGCCAGTTGACGTAGCTGCCGTAGTGCCGTGCCAGGAGCCGCGCATTCGCCTCGCCGATGCGGCGGATGCCCAGCGCGTAGATGAAGCGTTCCAGCGGGATGGTCCGCCGCGCTTCAATCGCGCGCGCCAGGTTGCGCGCCGATAGCTTGCCCCAGCCCTCACGCGTCGCGATCTCCGCCTCGCGCTCGGGCAGGCGAAAGATGTCTGCCGGGCTGTGCAGCCAGCCCAGGGCGTGGAACTCCTGGATGGTCTTCTCGCCCAGGCCGTCGATGTCGAACGCCGTGCGGGAAACGAAATGGATCAACCGCTCGACCAGCTGCGCCTCACAGATCAGCCCGCCGGTGCAACGGCGCACCACCTCCCCCGGCGGCCGCACGGCATGGCTGCCGCAGGCCGGGCAGATGTCGGGGAAGACATACGCCACCGCGTCCGCCGGCCGCCGCTCGGTTACAACTGAAACGATCTGCGGGATCACGTCGCCCGCGCGCTGCAGGATCACCGTATCGCCGATGCGCACGTCCTTGCGGGCGATCTCGTCCTCATTGTGCAGGGTCGCGTTCTGCACCAGCACGCCGCCGACATTCACCGGTTCCAGCCGCGCCACCGGCGTCAATGCGCCGGTGCGGCCGACCTGGATGTCGATGGCTTTCAGCACGGTCGTTGCCTGTTCGGCGGGGAACTTCCAGGCGGTCGCCCAACGCGGCGCACGCCCCACGAACCCCAACCGGCGCTGCAACGCCAGGTCGTCGATCTTGTAGACCACGCCATCGATGTCGTAGCCGAGGGCCGCGCGATCCGCCGCCATTTCGGCCTGGAACGCCGCCGCCGCATCCTCGCCCGCCAGAGGGCGCGACAGCGGGTTCACCGTGAAACCCCACGCCTGCAAACGTTGCAGGTACTCCCAATGGGTCTCGGCCACGGGTTCGGACGATTCACCTTGCGCGTAAGCGAACAGCGACAGGTTCCGCCCGGCGGTGATGCGCGCATCGAGCTGCCGCAGGCCGCCAGCCGCAGCATTGCGGGGGTTGGCGAAAATCTTGCCGCCGGCCGCCGCCTGCGCCTCGTTCAGCGCCAGAAAATCCGCCTTGGTCATGAAGACCTCGCCGCGGATCTCGATCAGCGCCGGCGCATGACCACGCAGGCGCTGGGGCACGGCATCCATCGTGCGCAGGTTGGCGCTGACGTCCTCGCCTTCCATGCCGTCGCCGCGCGTCGCGCCATGCAGGAAGCGGCCGTGCTCATAGGTCAGGTTGATCGACAGCCCGTCGATCTTCGGCTCCGCCACGAACGACAGCGGATCGGTGCGTCCGAGGAACCGGCGCACGCGGGCACAGAACTCCGCGAAGTCGGCAGGATCGAACACGTTGTCCAGCGACAGCATCGGCACGCGGTGGCGCAGCTTCGCGAACCCGGACTCGGGCGCGGCGCCCACCCGCGCAGACGGCGAGTCCGCCCGGATCAGCGCCGGAAAGCGCGCCTCGATCGCAGCGTTGCGGCGGCGCAGCGCGTCGTAGTCGGCATCGCTGATCTCGGGGGCATCGTACTGGTGATAGGCACGGTCGTGATGCGCGATCTCGGCGGCCAGCGTCGCCAGTTCTTCTGCGGCTTCGGCCTCGGTCAATGCCTCGACGGGGGGTGTCGCGTTGCTCATGCCGTCGCCCCCAGCAGTTCGTCTGCCGCGGCCCGCGCCGCCTCGGTGATCGTCTCGCCGGCCAGCATCCGCGCGATCTCCTCCCGCCGCGCGGCGCCCGACAGCGGATCGACCAGCGTCGCCGCCCGATCGCGCCGTGCCGCCTTGGCCACCCGCAGATGCGCCGCCCCGCGCGCCGCCACCTGCGGGCTGTGCGTCACCACCAGGACCTGCACGCCCTCCGCAACCCGCGCCAGCCGCTCGCCCACCGCCGCCGCGGTGGCGCCACCCATGCCGGAATCCACCTCGTCGAACACCAGCGTCGGCACCGCCGATCCCGAGGACAACACAACTTTCAGTGCCAGCATCAGCCGCGACAACTCGCCGCCCGACGCGATGCGGGCCAACGGTCCGGGCTCCTGGCCGGGATTTGTCGCGATCAGGAAGCGCACCGCATCGGTGCCTCCCGCGCCCCAGCCGCTCTCCGGCAGCGCGGACACCTCGGCATGGAAATGCGCCTTGTCCAGCCGGAGCGGAGGCAGCTCGCGCGCGATCGCCTTCTCCAGCCGCGTGGCGGCCGCCCGCCGTGCCGCGGTCAGGGCCGCCGTCGCAGCGACGTAGCGTTCCCGCCACGCACGCGCCGCCTGCTCCAGCACAATCGCTTCGGCGGCGCCGGTCTCCAGCGCACCCAGCCGCGCCGCCAGCGTATCGAGCAGGATCGGCAGTTCGGATACCGGCACCGCATGCTTGCGGGCGGCACCGCGCAGCGCGAACAGGCGCTCCTCAGCCTGTTCCAGCAGGCGGGGATCGGCCTCAGATTCGCTCGCAAGACGCGTCAGCAGCGTTTCGGCCTCTGCCAACGCCTCCTCCGCGCGTTCCAGCGCTGCCAGCGCCGGAGCCGCCGGGTTCGCGACATTGCTCTGCCCGCTTGGCACCAGCCGTTCCAGGGCGCGCGAGGTTGCCCGCAGCGTCGCCGCCGGTCCCGCGTTGCGCCGATCGCGTGGCGTCAGTTCGGCCAGCGCGGCGGCGATCGCCTCGGCCCGGCGTTCGCCCTGCTGCAACCGCTGGCGTTCGGCGGCCAGCCGTTCTTCCTCATTCTCCTGCGGCGCCAGGGCCGCCAGTTCATCCACCGCGTGACGCAACCATTCCTCGTCACGCTGGGCGGCTTCGATTGCCTCACGGGCGGCGATCAGCGAAGCGAGCGCCTGGCGCCATCCCCGCCAAGCCGTGGCCACCGCCTCACGCAGCGCCGGCACCACCCCGAACGCATCCAGCAGCGCGCCTTGCGCGGCCGGCTCCGCCAGGCCCATCTGTTCGTGCTGACCCTGGACCTCCACCAGCAGCGATCCGACCCGCCGGAGCAGCGCCACGCTGACCGGCTGGTCGTTGACGAAGGCGCGGGACCGGCCGTCCTTCATCACCACCCGGCGCAGCACGATGTCATCCTCGACCGCGAGCCCCTGTTCGGTCAGCACCTCCAGCACCGGATGACCGGCGGGCGGAGCAAAGCAGGCCGTCACGCTCGCCTGTTCCGCGCCTCCCCCCACCAGCCCCGACTCGGCGCGCACGCCAAGCGCGAGGCCAAGGCTGTCGAGCAGGATGGATTTGCCGGCACCGGTCTCGCCGGTGAGCACTGTCAGGCCGAGGCCGAACGAGAGGTCGAGCCGCTCGATCAGCACCACGTCGCGGATCGAAAGCGCGGTGAGCATGGGGCGGACCGCGCCAATCGCGTCAGAAGACGGAATTCCAGGCGCGCGAGAAGAAGCCTGGGCCGCTGCCGGGCGGTGCGTTGTCCGCGACCCCGTCATTCACCAGTTGCCGGTAACTGTCGGTGTACCACTCGCTGCCGGGATAGTTGTAGCCAAGCACCGCCGCGGTCTGCTTCGCCTGGTCGCGCAGGCCGAGGACCAGGTAGATCTCGGTCAGCCGGTGCAGCGCCTCCGGCACGTGGTTGGTGGTCTGGAAATCGTCCACAACCCGCTGGAACCGGCCGATCGCCGCCTCATACAGATGCTGGCTCTCATACCAGCGGCCGATTTCCATCTCCTTGCCGGCCAGATGATCGCGACACAGGTCGATCTTCAGGCGTGCATCGGTGGCATAGGTGCTGTCGGGGAAGCGGTTCACCACGTCCTGCAGCGCGGCCATCGCCTGTTCGGTGCCCTTCTGGTCCCGCTGGATGTCGGCGATCTGCTCGTAATAGCACAGCGCGCGCAGGTAATACGCATAGGCGATGCTGCGATGCGCCGGATGGAGCTGGATGAAGCGGTCGAGTGTGCCCAGCGCGTCGGTGTAGTGATTTTGCAAATATTGCGCATATCCCTGCATCAACTGCGCGTTCACCGCCCAGGTGGAATAGGGATAGTTCTGCTCAACCGAACTGAACTGGTCCGTGGCGGCGGAATACCGCCTGGCATTCAGAGCATCGATGCCGTTGTTGTACAGCGTCTCGACCGGGGCGACCTGGACGTTGCTGGTGTCCTCCTCGTCCTTGGAGCCGCCGCATCCCGCCAGAAGCGGCAACACCAGCAACATCACGAGCACACGAGCCAGCAGGGGGCGAATCTGTTCCATCGCGGCGCTTATAGCATGCCCTTGCGCCACGCGAAGGGCGGCTCTTCCCGCCTCAGGCGGCCACGGCCGCGAGCGGCGCGGGACTGGCATGGCGCCACGCAGAGGCATCGGCAAACAACGCCCGCAGCAACTGGTTGTTCAGGGCATGCCCCGAACGGTGCGCCACGAAACGGCCATGGATGGGAGCACCGGCGAGTGCGAGGTCGCCGACGGCGTCGAGCAGCTTGTGCCGCACGAACTCGTCTGACATGCGCAGGCCGCCGGGATTGAGCACAGTGTCGCCGTCGACCACCAGGGCATTGTCGAGGCTGCCGCCGCGCGCCAGGCCGGCGCTGCGCAACTGGTCGATCTCGGCCGCCATGGCGAAAGTCCGCGCGCGTGCCAGCTCATGGCGGAAGCCGTCGGGGGTAAGGTGGAAACTGAACGCCTGCCGCCCGATAGCGGCAGCAGCGAAGTCGATCGAGAGTGCCATCTCCAGCCCGCCACGACCGGACCGGTCCGGCCGCAATTCGGCGAATGCCTTGCCATCGCTGACCCGCACCGGGCGCAGGATCTCGATCGCCGAACGCGGGGCGGCAAGCTCAACGATGCCGGCGCAATCCAGCAGGAACACCAAGGGTGCCGCGGAGCCATCGAGGATCGGCACTTCCGGCCCGTCAATCTCGACGACGGCATTGTCGATGCCCTGGCCGGCGAGGGCGGCCATCACGTGCTCTACGGTCCCGACGCGTAGCGCCGGATTGCCCGGCTGGCCGAGGACGGTGCAAAGGCGGGTATCGACGACATGATCGAAGCGGGCGGGGATGGTCTGGCCGGCATCGCTGCGGTGAAAGACGATGCCATGGCCGGCGGGAGCCGGATGGATCGCGAGCCTGGCACGACGGCCGGAATGCACGCCAGTGCCGACGCAGTCGATGGAGGCCTTCAGGGTCCGCTGCCATGATGGAGCGCGATCCATCAATGGAGCGTCCAGGATCAGCGCGTGCGGCAATCCGTCCATCTTGACCGGGTTTCCGACAGCACGCCGGCGGGATTGCCTGCGGCGAAGCCAACCCTATGTGGCTGGCTTCGCCGCGGCGAGTCAATCATTGTTGCTGAGTGTTTCCGTATAAGTCATTGATTCCACGGCATTTGCTGCGTAGCAGTTTGTTACGAAGTCTGCCGCCGCAGGAAAGCGGGAATGTCCAGACCAACCTCGTCCCCACCAACCGGACGCGACGTGGCCTGCGGTGCCTCCACCCGCACCGGTGCAGCCATCGGCTCCTGGCGTGCCACAGGCGCCTCGGCCGCCATATGCGACATCGTCGGACGGCGGCGGAACGCGCCCGTCACCTGACTGAACAGGCTCGGACGCGGCGACTCCGTCGTCGAGGGATGCGCTGCCACTGGATTGGCCGGGGCAGCGGTCGGACGCGGCGCCTCGGCGAACAACCCGCGAGAGGCCGGAGGCTGTGCCGACACAGGCGCCTGGGCCGGTTGACGCAGCGGCATGACATGCGCGCCTTGCGCCGGGGGAGCCGCGTGCGACACGGGCGGCGGCGCTGAAGCAGGCTGGCCGGCGGTGGCCGCCACGGCATCCGCCATCGCCACGGCAGTCAGTTCCGAAACCGGCACAGCATGCAGGACATGCTGCGGCAGCGTCGCTTGCGCTGCCACCTGGCGCAGCGCGGTCGCCGGAGCCGCCGATGCGACGGCCTGGGCCGCGGCAGCCGCCATGCCCGGAACCGGGATCGGCGCGGGGGCCGGCATCGCACCGCCGCCCACCGCCACCAGTCGCGGACGGGCACCTTCGGCCTTCGGCGAATCGATGCCGGTGGCCACGACCGATACGCGGATCCGCCCGTTCAGCGTCTCATCGATCGCGGAACCGAAGATCACGTTGGCTTCCTCGTCGACTTCCTCGCGGATGCGGTTGGCCGCCTGGTCGACCTCGAACAGCGTCAGGTCCTCGCCGCCGGTGATGTTGATCAGCAGGCCGCGCGCGCCGGACATCGAGGTGTCTTCCAGCAGCGGGTTGTTGATCGCAGCCTCGGCCGCGCGGATCGAGCGGTTCTCGCCCTCCGCCTCGCCGGTGCCCATCATCGCCTTGCCCATCTCCGCCATGACGGTGCGGATGTCGGCGAAGTCGAGGTTCACCAGGCCATGCACCATCATCAGGTCGGTGACGCCGCGGACGCCCATGTAGAGCACCTGGTCGGCCATCTTGAACGCATCCTTCCAGGTGGTGCGTTCGTTGGCCATCAGGAACAGGTTCTGGTTGGGGATGACGATCAGCGTATCGACGTACTGCTGCAGCTCCTCGATCCCCTGCTCCGCGGCACGGCCACGGCGCACCCCCTCGAAGCCGAACGGCTTGGTCACGACGCCGACGGTCAGGATGTTGCGCTCGCGGGCCATGCGCGCGATCACCGGCGCGGCGCCCGTGCCGGTGCCGCCGCCCATGCCCGCGGTGATGAACACCATGTGCGCGCCGTCGAGGTGGCGGTACAGCTCGTCCGCCGCTTCCTCCGCCGCGGCCCGGCCGATCTCCGGCTTGGCACCGGCGCCGAGGCCTTGCGTGATGTGCGGGCCAAGCTGGATGCGGCGGTCGGAACGGCTATGCATCAACTGCTGCGCGTCGGTGTTGGCGACGACGAACTCCACGCCCTGCAGGTTGAGTGCGATCATGTTGTCGACGGCATTGGTGCCGCCGCCTCCGACACCGATCACGGTGATCCGCGGGGTGAAGTCGGTGTGCGTCGTTTGCGGGATGGTGAGGTTCAGGGTCATTGCGGATTCTCTCCCCGGGATGCGGGATGCGATTACTGCGGTAGTTACGCCAGGACTTTCGATTCGCGACGGGTCATGCCGGCGGTCGGAAAAATTGATCGCGTATGCGCGAGTCGGCCCGCCGGCCCCAATCTGGGTGGCATGGATCGGTGCGGCATCACACGCGCTCCTTCAGGAAATTGACGATGCGGCGGAACAACCCGGCCGGGCGGTCCGTCTCGAAGTCGACATCGTGGAAGGTCTGGCCCGCGCCACCGGCCCAGGTCAGCAGGCCGGCCGCCGTCGCGAACGCCGGCCCGGACGCCACGTCCGGCAGTCCGCGCAGCGCGGTCGGGCGCGCCAGGCGCACCTGCTTGCCCAGCATGCGGGCCGCGAGGTCGCGCACGCCCGGCAACTGGCAGGCGCCCCCGGTCAGCACCACGCGGTTGCCCGAGGCGCGTGCCATGCCGGAGCTGTCCAGCCGGTCCTTCACCAGTTCGAAGGTCTCTTCGATGCGCGGGCGGATGATGTTCACCACCATCATGCGCGGCAC
>JARLIJ010000169.1 GCA_031291795.1 Acetobacteraceae bacterium
CCTCGGCTGTCACCAGCGTCACCGACACGCCGCCCACCCTGCTGGTCTGCGCCAACCGCAAGAACGATTCCTATGCGGCAATGAAGGAAAACGGGGTGCTGTGCGTCAACACCCTGACCCCTGCCCAGGAAGCGCTGTCGCCGCTGTTCGCGGGCATGACCAACCATAAGGTGGACGAGCGGTTCGACAGCCATATCTGGCACACGCTGGCGACCGGCGCGCCGGTGCTCGATCAGGCAGTGGTGGTGTTCGATTGCAGGATCACGCAAATCGTGGAAGTCGGCACCCACGATGTCTTCTTCTGCTCGGTCGAGGCCGTGCGCACCGGCGATGCCCATGAGGGCCTGATCTATTACGGCCGCGGCTACCACCGGGTGGCAGCGACCTAGGCCGGGTCGGCTATTCCTCGGAGCCCCGGCCGGGACGGGCAGCCCCAAGAGCCGGACCGGGACGGCCACTCTCCCGTCGGGGAAAGTGGCCGCACGGTGTCTTACATCTGTTCGTAGGCGCCGTTCTTCCAGACGTACAGCACGTAATCGGACGTGGTGACGTCGCCCTTCTTGTCGAAGCTCATCGTGCCCAGCACGTTCGCCCACGGACCGGAGGACTTCAGGGCCGCGGCCAGCTTCTTCGGATCGGTGGTCTTGGCCTTGTTTGCGGCCTCGGCCCAGATCTGCACAGCGGCGTAGGTGTAGAGGACGTAGCCCTCGGGGTCGATGTTGTTGGCCTTGAACTCGGCGACCACGGCGGCGGCGGTCTTGAGCTTCCGCGGATCGGCCGGGAACGTCATCATCGTACCAGCGCCCGCATCGCCCGAGATCTGCCAGAACTCGTTGGTCACCAGCGCGTCGCCGCCGACCAGCGTCGCCTTCATGCCCTGTTCCTTGGCCTGGCGGATGATCAGGCCGGCTTCGGTATGATAGCCGCCGATATAGATCACCGAGATGCCGGCCTGCTTCATGCGGCTGACCAGCGACGAATAGTCTTTTTCGCCGGGGGTATAGGCGGTTTCCAACGTAACTTTTCCGCCGGCGGCGGTGAACGCCTTCTTGGTCTGGTCGGCCAGGCCTTTGCCGTAAGCGGAGTTGTCGTTCAGGATCGCGACCTTCTCGGCCTTGAAATGCTTGGCCAGGTAGTCGCCGGCAACCTTGCCCTGCTCGTCGTCACGGCCGCAGACGCGGAAGGTGTTCCAGCCGCCTTTGTCGGTGTAGTCGGGGTTGGTGGAGGCGGGGGAGATCTGCAGGATGCCCTCTTCGCCGTAGACCTTGCTGGCCGGGATCGAGCTGCCCGAGCAGAAATGGCCGGCGACGAGCTTCACACCCTTGGCGGCGAGCTGGTTGGCGACCGAGACCGCCTGTTTCGGATCGCAGGCGTCGTCGCCCACTTCCAGCACGAGCTGCTGCCCGAGCACACCGCCTGCCTTGTTGATGTCGGCCACGGCCTGTTCGGCGCCGGCTTTCATCTGCTGGCCGAACGCAGCGTATTCGCCGGTCAGCGGGCCCACGGTGGCGATATGGATCTGTGCGGAGGCCGGTGCGGCGGCGAGCGTCAGGGCAATGCCTAGCGTTCCTGCGGCTGCCAGCAGTGATCGTCTGAGCATAGAGCGTGATCCCCATGTTGATTTTCGCCGCACCCAACGGCGCGGCTGGCGAGAGCCTAGTCCTGGGGCCGGAAAAGCGCCAGAATCGAAGGGATTATTCGAATCAAGGCAAGCAACGGTGTGGCATTGCCGTTTCGACTGCCGCATGGCGGGCTGGCCGCCGGTCGGACGGCGTCGCCTCAGCGGACGTAGACGCGCACCTGGTTGGCGGTCAGGGCCGGGTCGGTTTGCAGGCCGAGGTGAATACGGGCGGCCGGCACCCGCTCCTGGAGCATGCTGCGCATCACGCCGGCGGCCTGGATCTGGCCGCTGGTGGCCTGGTCCAGACTGGGGGTGACGGCGACCACGTCGAACTGCACGCCGCGGTCCCGGGCTTCCGCCGCGCCGACGGCGTAGTGCAGCAGGTCCCGGTAGTCTGGGTTGGCGCTGGCGAAGTCGATCACCGCCAGCGGCGTGCGCGGGTCGATCCGAGCCGGTTGCACGGCGGCGGGGGCAGTGGCGGTGGCGGGCGGCTTTGCCTCTGGAGCAGGAGCGAAAGTGGTCTGGTCGATTAACGCGCATCCTCCCAGAACCATGCAGACTAAAAGCGCCGCGCGGGGGTGGATCACTGGCGATACTCCGGGGTGTCCCGGTCGATCTGGCGCTTGATGCTCTCCAGATGCAGCGCCGGCGAGTCGCGGCCGCCCTCGTGGCGCATCTGTTCGGCCGTCCGCGCGGCCATCTCGGTCGGGATGGGGACCAGCCGGCGGCCGGTGGCCTCGGCCAGGCGCTGCACTTCGCAGGCCCGTTCCAGGTAATACAGGTCGTCCCAGGCCTTCGCGATGGAGGGGCCCACGACCAGCACGCCGTGGTGGCGCATGAACACCACATCGGCGTCGCCCAGCGATGCGGCGATGCGGTCGCCCTCCGCCTCGTCCAGCGCCAGGCCGCCATAGTCCTCGTCCACGATGGTGCGGCCGTAGAATTTCAGGGAGGACTGGCCGGCCCAGACCAGCGGCTCGCCCGCCACCATGGTCAACGCGGTGGCATTCGGCATGTGGGTGTGGAACGCCGCGCGCGCCCGCGGCACACGCATGTGCAGGCGCCCGTGGATGTAGAACGCGGTGTCCTCGGGTTGCCCGTCGCCGGCGATGACGTTGCGATGAAAGTCGCAGATCAGCAGCCGGGAGGCGGTGATTTCCCCGAACGCCCAGCCATCCGGGTTGACCAGGAACAGATCGTCCCGACCCGGCACCATGGCGGAGAGATGGTTGCATACTCCCTCATGCAGCCCGAGGCGGGCGGCCATCCGGAAGCAGGCGGCGAGGTCGACGCGGGCCTGCCAGACAGCCTCCCGATCGAGGTCTGTGTGGCGCGGCAAGGAGGGGGTGCTCATGCGGCGCAGGCTTGCAGGAAGCCGGACCATGGGCAAGATGCGCCCTCGCTTTCAGCCCCACGCTTGCATCCGGAGTCTCGCTCATGCCCGCCCAGACCAACCAGCGTATCGATGGCAAGCGGCTGTGGGACAGCCTGATGGGCTTCGCCGAGATCGGCGCGACCCCCAAGGGCGGCGTCCGGCGGCTGACCCTGACCGATGTCGACCGCCGCGGCCGCGACAAGTTCCGCGCCGAATGCGAGGCGCTCGGCCTCACTGTCCGGGTGGACGCAATCGGCAACATGTTCGCCCGCCGCGCCGGGCGGGATGACAGCCGGTTGCCAGTGCTGTTCGGCAGCCACCTCGACAGCCAGCCCTCCGGCGGCAAGTTCGACGGCGCGCTGGGCGTGATCGCCGGGCTGGAGGTGATGCGCAGCCTGAACGACCTGAACATCGTCACCGAGGCCCCGCTGGAGCTGATCAACTGGACCGACGAGGAGGGCAGCCGCTTCGGCCACTCCCTGATGGGCTCCGGCGTCTGGTCCGGCATCTACGACCTGGCGAAGACCTACGACCTGACCGACACCGAGGGCGTGACGGTGGCCAAGGCGCTGGACGGCATCGGCTACCGCGGCGCGCTGCCGGCGAAGGCCTTCCCGGCCGACGCGTATTTCGAGCTGCATATCGAGCAGGGCCCGATCCTGGAACGCGAGGCCCGCCAGATCGGCATCGTGACCGGCGCCCAGGCCCAGGTCTGGTACGACGCCCGCACCATCGGCCAGGACAGCCATGCCGGGACCACCCCGCCCTCGGCCCGCAAGGATGCGCTGGTGGCGGCGGCGCGGATCATCGACCTGGTCGACCGGATGATGCGGGCGCATGGCGAGGACGGCCGCGGCACGGTCGGGCAACTGCTGGTTTCCCCCAATTCGCGCAACGTCATCCCCGGCGAGGTGCGGTTCTCGGTCGAGTTTCGCCATCCCGACGGGGCCGAGGTCGACAGACTGGATGCGGCGTTCCCGGCCGAGGCGGCGGCGCTGGCGGCCGGCTGCGGGGTGACGCTGGAACTGACCCGGCTGTTCAAGATCCCGGCGCAGCCGTTCGACCCGTCCTGCGTCGACCTGGTGCGCCAGGGGGCGGCCAAATTGGGCTACACCGCGCGGGAGATCGTCTCCGGCGCCGGCCACGACGCGGTCTATGTGGCGCAGCACGTGCCGACGGCGATGATCTTCACGCCCTGCAAGGACGGGCTGTCCCACAACGAGGCCGAGAGCATCCAGCCCGAGGAGGCCGAAGCCGGCTGCCAGGTGCTGTTCGAGGCAGTGGTCGCCCGCGCCAACCGCACGGTGTGAGGCCAGGCGCGATGGGCCGGGCAGCGTAGGGGCGGCGACCCGCTTCGGGCTGATATCGTTTCTCGCAAATACTGGCGGCGGCGGGGGCCCTTGCTGCCAGCCGGGGACCCGGCCGGCAGTGGGGATGCCTGCCGGGACCCGGCGTCGTCACGTCCGCGTGCGATGCATCGTTTCGCTTGACGCGGGCGGTGCCCTTCATGTCGCATCGCCGGATGGAGTGACGATATGGGACGTGCAACCGGGGCGTGCTTTAGGATCGAATGCGTAGCGGTCGGGTTCACGGTGCTCGCGGGCTTCGCAGGCGAGGCGAGGGCTGCTCCGCCGCCCAACGCCGACCCCTCGCTGGCGCCCTGGTTCAACTCGCTGCAGCAGCCGGGGTCGGGGATTTCCTGCTGCTCGATCGCCGATTGCCGGCGGACCGACTCCCGGGTGGCGGGCGATCATTACGAGGTAATGATAGACGGCCAGTGGCGCGCCGTGCCGCAAAG
>JARLIJ010000170.1 GCA_031291795.1 Acetobacteraceae bacterium
CCAACTGCTTCCCGATGATCCTGATCAGCGGGTCGAGCGACCGGCGGATCGTCGACCTCGAGCAGGGCGACTACGAAGAACTCGACCAGATGAACGCTGCGAAGCCTTACGCCAAGGCCTCGTTCCGCGTGAACAACGCAGCCGATATCGGCGTCGGCATCGCGCGCGCGATCCACGCGGCGGTGTCCGGGCGTCCCGGCGGCGTTTACCTCGACCTGACGGCAGAAGCCCTTAGCTCGACGGTCGATGCAGCGGTCGGCGCACAGTCGCTGATCAAGGTCGTCGATCCGGCGCCGGCCTCGATTCCGTCCCCCGAGTCGATCAAGCGTGCAATCGACCTGCTGGCGAGCGCCAAGAACCCGCTGATCATCCTCGGCAAGGGCGCCGCTTACGCCCAGGCAGACAAGGACATCCGCACGTTCATTGAGACGACGGGCATTCCGTTCCTGCCGATGTCGATGGCGAAAGGTCTGCTGCCCGACAACCATGCGCAGTCTGCCGCCGCCGCTCGTTCGTTCGCGATTGGCAAGGCCGATGTGGTCATGCTGATCGGCGCTCGCCTGAACTGGCTGCTGTCGCACGGCAAGGGCAAGCAGTGGTCGCCGGCCACGAAGTTCGTGCAGGTCGACATCTCCGCGACGGAAATGGACAGCAACCGTCCGATCGCCGCGCCGGTCGTCGGCGACATCAAGTCCGTCATGGCGTCGTTCCTTGCGGCCCTGAAGCCCGGCCAGATCAAGCCGGCTGCCGAGTGGGTCAGCGCCATCGGTGAGAATAAGCAGAAGAACACCGAGAAGATGGCGGCGCGGCTCAACGCCGATCCGAACCCGATGAACTTCTCCAGCGCGCTGCGGGCAATCCGGAATGCGCTTGAGGGTCGGCCGGACGTCTACATCGTGAACGAAGGCGCGAACACGCTCGACTTCACGCGCAACATCATCGACATGTTCGAACCCCGCAAGCGTCTCGACAGCGGCACGTGGGGCATCATGGGCATCGGCATGGGCTATGCCGTCGGCGCGGCCGTCACCAGTGGCAAGCCGGTTCTCGCCATTGAGGGCGACAGCGCGTTCGGCTTCAGCGGCATGGAGATCGAGACGATCTGCCGCTACAAGCTGCCGATCGTGACTGTGATCTTCAACAACAACGGCATCTATCGCGGCGATGCCCCCGGCAGCGCACCTTCGCCGACCGGTTTCGTGCAGGGCTCGCGCTACGACAAGATGATCGAGGCGTTCGGCGGCATCGGCTACCATGTGACCGATACACCGAGCCTGACGAAGGCTGTGTCCGAGGCACTCGAAGCGGGCAAGCCGGCTCTGATCAACGTCGTGATCGACCCGACCGCGGGCACCGAGAGCGGGCATATCACGAACCTCAACCCGAAGCGGGCCGTTGCCCACTAAAGCGAGAGGCGTAAAACACTAGCCTTGCCTTTCGGCCGCGCGCTTGCGCGGGGTTGTTCGGATCAAAACCGATGGATCCGAACATGGCACTCCCCCGGTTATCGGGTCGTGCCGGCCCCTCGCAGCGCGCGGCTTTTTGTTTGTCCCGAGTCAGGGGGCCGGCTCAGGGAGCCCATTCTGGGCATGCGTCCGAACGGGACGGCCGGATGGTGGTGCGGTTTTCTCTCGCCGCCCCGGATCGCGGTATTGCTCAATGCCCCGTGCTTGGCTGATCCAATTCCCTTGCTGACCGGATTGCTCTGCATTCGGGTCTGACGTCGGGTTCCGCCGTTGTGTTCATGTGGGCCCAGGTCGGGGAACTGCGCGGTGTGGTCGATGATCGGCGGCGCCGTCTTCCTTTGTGCTGTTCTCCAAGAGAATGCAGCTGCTGAAGCCAGAAGATGCGAACGCCACGCCGTCGGCGAAGTGCGACGGACGGAGGAGGGGCGCGCCTGGTGGCGATTACTTCTGGCGCGACCGTGCGGCCTTCCGTTCTATCGCGTACATCGTTGCGCTCACGGGATCGCGGGACACGAGCCTGCCTGGTGCAGGCGTGCGGTGCTCTTTGGCAAAGCCGGTTTGGGCGCGCCACGCGTGCCGGGTAAGACCCGATCGGGCGTCACAAACGCCGGCGCCGGAGGTGCTGGATCGCGAAAGAAGGGAGCAGGGAGGGAGTGCCGGGACGACTGACGTCACTTCGGCGTCGGACGCACAGCATGATGTTTACACGAGCATCCATGGTGTTGTGCCTGGTCTTCCGGGGAACGACCGGCTTGCACCGTCGTGCTTCCTGATTTATAAGGTATCTTCAAAATGACGATTAGAGCGGTCTCTCAAAGGCTGCCCGGCAGGGAGGGGCGCTGACGTGGAGAAGACCGGGTATGTCGATGAGTTTGTCCTACGCGGACCCGACCAGGACGTTCTACAATTGCCTTGGTGACTTGATCGTCAACGCGTTCCATGCCTGGACGGAAATGGCGGCCTATAGAAGCGGCGTTGAGCATCTCGGGCTGCAGGAAGTGTCGCGCATTTCACGCATAGGCCGAAAGCGCAGTCTGCGATTGGAGCAAATCAGGCTTTGGACAACCAGTTGTTCGTGCCTGGGGGCGACAATCGCCTGATCGCCGCCCCCGGGTGTTGGATGAACAGTGTGGGCTGTCTAGGCTGCCTTAGCCATAGGCGAGTCGGCATGGTCGGCGGTATGGAAGCGAATAGCCGCCGGCCGGAGGATGAACCACACGACGAAGACAGCGACGATATTGATGACAGTGGCCACCAACAGGACGCTGTCCCAGCTGCCGGTTATCCTGGTCACGATGGATGCAAGCGGAACCAGAAGCGCCGCGGCACCTTTGGCCGTATAGAGAAGCGAAGCATTGGTGGTGGCGAACTTAGACCCGAAGAGGTTCGTGCACATTGCAGGGAACAGACTGAAGATGTTTCCCCAGCAAAAGAAGACCAACCCGGTGCCGAGGACGAATGCCCACGGGTTCGCACCCAAGAGATACAGAAGGTAGTAGGCTATAGCACCGAGGCCGAAGCCGGCGACCATGGTCCTGGGAAGACCAATCTGGTCGGATATCCAACCGAAAAGCGGCCGCGCTACACCGTTCATGACGTTCGAGAAGACAAGCGCCAAGGACAGCGTCGATGCGCCCACGAAGATCACCACGTTGGAGATCTGGTGCGAGCCGGCGATCGCAGCCAAATTCGCGGTGACCACCAGACCACCGGCGCACATCAGCACGTCGCATACGTAGAGAACCCAGAATACCCAGCTGCTGAGCACTTGCTTAGAGTTGTAGCTATGGGTTGATTGCTGGACTTTCTTATTGGAGGTAACGACCGGGGCTTCGCCCGGATTGGGATGGCGAACGAACTGGGACAGGACCAGCACGCCACCGCCCTGGATCAGCCCGAACCAGAAGAACGCCGCCTCGTAGCCGTTGGCGGCAATAACCATCTTGATGGGGATAATGGTCAGCGCGGCACCGGCGCCGAAGCCAGCGGCGACCAGGCCACTCGCCAGGCCACGGCGATCCGGGAACCATTTAACGGCCGTTCCGACCGATACGCAGTACACGCCGCCAGCCCCGAGGCCGGTCAACGTTCCGCCGATATACAGCCCCGTCAGCGAGGTGGTCTGCGAATCGATGATCCAGCCGAGTGCGATGAGGAGACCGCCGACGCCCATCACGGAGCGGGGCCCGAAGCGCGGCCCGATCATGTCGGCAATCCACGCATTAAGCGGTGTCGCCCAGGTTTCCAATGCGACGAAGATCGTGAAGGCAATCTGAATATTGGTAACCGCCCATCCATGTGCCTGCTGCATCGGTTGGACGAAGACCGACCATCCGTACTGCAGATTGGCGATCAGGATCATGCAGGCGACGCACAGGAGCAGATGCCGCCATCTTCCACTGCTTGGCTGTGCCGTACTTGCCGGCGCTGTCGTACTCATTGCGGTAATCCTCTTACTGTCCGGCCTGGGCAGGCCTGCCAATCATTGGCCTGGGCACGCTGCCGACGGAGGCATTTCGGATTTCATCTCCGTCGGACAGCGGCCATGTCGTAGATCAGGGCCTGCTTACAGCCCTTTAGACGACTTTCTCCTGATGCAGGCGCGCAACCTGCTGGGCGTCGTAGCCCAGCGAAGCCAGCACCTCGTCGGAGTGTTCGCCGAGCAGCGGCGAGCCGGTGATCTCGACCGTCAGCTCCGAGAACTTGATTGGGCTGCCGACGGTGAGGTACTTGCCACGGGCCTTGTGCTCGACTTCGACGATGGACCCGCTTGCACGCAGCGACGGGTCGTTCTCGATGTCCTTCATGGACATCACCGGCGCGCAAGGAATGTCGTACTTGCGCAGGATATCAACTGCTTCGAACTTCGTCTTGTCTGCCAGCCAGCTCTCGATATAGCCGAAGATGTCGAAGATCTTGTCCTGGCGCGCCGCGGCGGTGGCGTAGGCCGGGTCTTCAACCCACTCGGGCTTGCCAATCGCCTTGGCGGTGTTGGCCCAGTTCTGGCCCTGGATCGTGAAGTAGATGTAAGCGTTGGGATCAGTCTCCCAGCCCTTGCACTTCAGCACCCAGCCCGGCTGCCCGCCGCCGCCGGCATTGCCGCCACGCGGCACGGCGTCGGTGAACTTGCCGTACTTGCCGTCTTCCCGGATCGGATACTGCGGGTATTCCTCCAGGATGCCGGTGCGGTCGAGGCGCAGCTGGTCACGCAGCTTGACGCGGCAGAGATTGAGCACGGCGTCCTGCATCGCGCAGGAGACCTTCTGGCCGCGGCCGGTCTGGTCGCGCATGCGCAGCGCGGTCAGGATGCCGATGGCCAGGTGCATGCCGGTGTTGCTATCGCCGAGAGCCGCACCGCTCACCGTCGGCGGGCCGTCCCAGAAGCCCGTGGTGGACGCCGCACCGCCGGCGCATTGCGCGACGTTCTCATAGACCTTCAGGTCCTCGAAGGCGTTGCCCTCGCTGAACCCCTTCACCGAAGCCAGGATCATCTTCGGGTTCAGTTCCTGGATACGCGCCCAGGTGAAGCCCATGCGATCCAGTGCGCCAGGTCCGAAGTTCTCGACCATCACGTCGGAGGTCTTGATCAGCTTCTCAAGAATCTCCTTTCCCTCTTGCTTCTTGGTGTCGAGGGTCAGCGAGCGCTTGTTGCTGTTGAGCTGCGTGAAGTACAGGGCGTCAACACCCGGAATATCGCGCAGCTGGTTGCGGGTGATGTCGCCCGAGCCCGGACGCTCCACCTTGATAACGTCCGCACCGTACCATGCCAACAACTGCGTGCAGGCGGGACCAGCCTGAACATGCGTGAAGTCGATGATTCGGATGCCATCTAGTGCCTTGGTCATCGTTAGTACTCTCCTAGATCAACAACTTGTAGATCGCACGGCTATGCAACGGGAACAGCGGACGTCACTCCGTAGACCCTGTTGCTTCACCACAATTCACGATCGGGGTTCGGCTTACCAGTCCTATCGTCTGGGGCGACGTGCCCGAGGGCGGCATCACCAGTGTTCAGCCAGACGTTGATCAACGCGTGCCTCCTCGACGCTTTTCTCGAGGGTCTCGCACACCAGGCACGCCCCGCCGGGCCATGCCACCTGCGTCGAAGGCTGCAGTCGTGGATGCTCCGGCCGGTTTGGTAGCTGCGTTCATGGTGCGCATTCCAATTAACCACAGAATTTTGCCCTGTGGTATGCCACCGGCGCCTTGATGCACATCAAACATGTCGGGATTGTAATATATTCTGCAACCGGACCGACCTGGCCGCTCCCCCGCGCAGCTTTGCAGCCGAAGCCGCCGGTTGCCACGCCAGATGCGGCCGTGGACCAGGTGTCGGCACCCGACCAGGACGACTTTCCTGGCGATATCCCGGCCATGGTTGTGCCGCTTATCGGCGCGAACATGGCCTGCGGCAGGCAAGCGTGCGTCGCTGTCCGCGTGCCGCCAGGATCGCGGCCGCCTCTGCCTGGAAACCGGCTCTGTCTGGGGGATGCGTGACGATCCTCATGTCCGGGTTACGTTGTCCTTCGCCCTGCCGCGTCGTGGGCAGGCGCGGGATATCCGGAAACACTTAACAAGACCTTCACGCCGGGCACTGCGTGGCACGCGGGCACGAAAATCACACCCCGCTATGCGCCGACTGGCCCTGCCGGTGCGTCGGTGTCCGCTCCGGACTCTGGTTCGGTCCGCTCTCAGAGCGGCCTCATCCCGACCGGCAGCATGATCTGCGCCAGCACGAGGATCGACGCGCCGACAAGCAACGCCAGCCCGATCACGATCAGCAGCACGAGCAGGTTGCCGTGGGCCTCGCTCTGGGCCCCCCACCGTCCGATGGCATGCAGCAATCCCGAGCCTCGTCTCTTCATCGCAGGCCGCCAACGTCCGCACAGAAATTCCTCGGCGCCGAGGATACCAATGCCCAGGGTCCGACAGACGCCACGGCTGGCGGCAGCCGCCCCGCGACGCGGCACACATAGCCAACGGAAACGCCCGGTGATAGTGCTTCAACCAATTCTTAACACTATGTCATGAATACTCTGTAATGAACACTCTGGCACGCTATGAGCGGCTTGTCGGACCTTCCCGCCGTGCCTCTTCCACCGCGCGGTACAGATACCAGGTGGCGAGCGAGCGGAACGGCGCCCAGGCCAGCCCGATTTCGGCCAGCGCGCGCGGCTTCGGCTGCGCGTCGAGCCGGTTCAGCACACGGTAGCCTTCACGCACGCCGAAATCGTCCACCGGCAGCACGTCGGGCCGTCCCAGGGTGAAGATCAGCAGCATTTCCACCGTCCAGCGGCCCACGCCGCGAATCGCGGTCAGCCGTTCGATCAGGGCCGCGTCGCTCAGTCGGGCAGACGCCCGCCGTGTTGGTACCGTCCCGTCCACCGTCCGTGCACAAATATCGCGCAGCGCGGCGATCTTGCTGCCGGAGAACCCGCAGCGCCGCAGCGCCGCGTCCTCGGTCGCCAGCACCTGGTCGGGTGTCGGGAACAGGCCGCCCGGATACAAGGCAGCGAACCGCGCCAGGATCGCCTCGGCGGCCTTGCCGTGCAGTTGCTGGTGCGCAATCGCGCGGATCAACGCCTCGTACGGGCTGCGCTGGCGCTGGATGTCGAGCCTGGGCGGTCCAACCCGGCGGATCAGCGCTGAAAAAGTCGGGTCGGAGCAAAGATGGCGCATACCGTCGCGGGACATGACGGGGTTATCGCCGGCGCATGGCAGAGGCGCAACGGCTACAGTCTGGTTGCGTTATCCATGTTGCAGGCGCACCTGCCAAAAGCGGTATGATAGGCGGTGCGGAGAAAATAGCATGTTGCACCAGCGCCGATGGCTCGAAGAAGCCGAGGAGCAAAGGGAGGCCAATCGTCAGACTGCCAGCCTGGCGGCCGTGGCGATCACCCTGCTGCTGCTGATCGTTGGCTTGTTCCTGGTCCGCGAACTGACCGCCAAGTCGCGGGTCGAGGATTGCTTGCTTTCCGGGCGGCGGAATTGCGATCTGGTGCTGGCGGAGCAGCCATAGGCCCGCCTTGCACGCCCATCGCGCGCTCTGATGACTTTCGGCGGCGTTCGGGTTAAGGCAGCGTTCGGGCGCGGCCTGCGCCAGAGATCGGACCGCGACGGAGAGACCATCCCATGAGGGCGCGTATCTACCAGCCCCCGAAGAATGCCATGCAATCCGGTTGGGCCAAGACGCTCGACTGGGTGCTCGAGTTCATTCCCACCTCTGCGCGCCGGCCGGACCCGCTGATGGGGTGGATCGGGGGCGGCGACACCCAGACCCAGGTGCGGCTGACCTTTGCCACGCGGGAGGAAGCCGTCGCCTACGCCGAACGCAACGACCTGGCTTATGAGGTCGAGCTGCCGGTGGTCCGTCGCTTCAAGCCGAAAGCCTATTCCGACAATTTCCGCTATGGCCGGATGGAGAACTGGACCCACTGAGCGGCGCGCCCTGGCGCGTGCAGCCTCATGGCGACCAGCGCGCCTGGCGTAGCGCCGACCGCAGGGCCGTTGCGATCAGCCGGGAATGGGCGATCTGCGCCGGCTCGTTCAGGTGCTCCGCCGTGTCGAAGAACGCCGAACGCGGGTAGCGGCTGAGATTGGGCAGCGCGAGGAAACCGGCGCCGTTGCCGCGATACAGGGCGCGGATCGCCGCCACGGTTTCCGGTGGCGGCGGTGTATCGGCAAACCCGGTTCCCAATCCACCGATCACCGCCACCCCGTGCACCCGCGCCCAGCCGATGAACGCGACGATCACCGCACTGCCGTCGCCGGTTCGGATCTCCGTGGCACTGGGGTGCAGCGGCGTGATGGCGGCAAGCACCGCGACGCTGGAGGCCGCCAGCGCCACGGTGTGGCCGACATGGTCGCCCCAGGCGTTGCTGGAGCCGGTGGCCGCGGCGCGTGGATCGTGGAAGCCCCGGGCGACCAGGGCCGTCTCGATCAGGCTCATGACCGCGCCGCGCAGGTCGTAGGCGAACAGCGCGGCGATCCAGCGGTCGGGCGGCAGTCCGGCCAGGGTCGCGCGGTCGTGCCGCAGCATGATCGCCGCGTCCGGCCCGAGCATGGCGGCGGCGTGGCGGCGGACGTACTGCTCCTCCTCCATCGGCAGGTAGACGATGTCGCCGGGGTGCAGCACAGGCCGCCAGCGGGCGAACAGATAGTCCAGCCCGATCCCGACGGCGACGCCGGCATTGACGCAGGGCAGGCCCAGGATCGGCTCCATCACCTCGCAGCGATGCGAATAGGGCCCGTTGGAGCCCGCCAGGATCACCAGCTTCGGCCCCTGGATGGCCGCCCCGCGGGCCAGCCTGGCGTCGATCTGCGCCTGCAGGAACCCGAAGGACAGCGGCCGGTCGAGCACCAGCGCGAAGGTCACGGCATACAGCAGCAGGGAGGCGAGGGCGGCGAGCAGGATCCGGCGCATCCCAGGGCGCCGTCAGAACTGGAAATACAGGAAGGGTGCGACCTGCGGCGCGAAGAACAGCGCCTGCACGGCGAAGGCGAACCCCGCGGTCAGCGTCCAGCCCTGTGCCCGCTCCGTCATCGCGTGGATATGCGGCATCGTCAGCACGATGACCCATCCCAGCAGCAGGCAGCCGGTCACCTGGGGAAAGCTCAGGGTGCGGGCATCGCCGAGGAACGGTAGCACCGGCACCGGCCGGGCGATCCACCCCAGGGCCGGCGCGAACTGCACCAGCATGGCCGGCAGCGCCACGCCGTTCAGCCCCAGCATCCCGCGCAGCATGCGCCAGGCCGTGGGCAGCCCATCCGCGCGGAACGGCACCCAGGCCAGGATGACGGCCAGCAGGGTCAGCGCCTGGGCCGGCAGTGCGGGCAACTGCCATCCGGTCCGTCGCCACTGTGAATGCACCACCAGGTACAGCCCGTGCAGGCCGCCCCAGAGGACGAAACTCCAGGCCGCGCCATGCCACAGCCCGCCCAGCAGCATGGTCAGCATCAGGTTCAGCAGGCGCCGGCGCTCCCCGGCGCGGTTGCCGCCGAGCGGGATGTAGAGGTAGTCGCGCAGGAACCGGCTGAGCGTCATGTGCCAGCGCCGCCAGAAATCGCTGATGCTGCGCGCCTGGTAGGGGCTGTCGAAATTGCGCGGGAAGCGCACGTTCAGCATGCGCGCCAGCCCGATCGCCATGTCGGAATAGCCGGAAAAGTCGAAATAGATCTGCAGCGCGTAGGCCAGCGCGGCGTACCACGCCTCGAACAGCGTCAGCGTTGCGCCATGGGCGGCGGCATCGAAGCCGGTATCCGCGAAGCCGCCGAACGTGTCGGCCAGCACCAGCTTCTTCACCAGGCCCAGCAGGAACAGCATCAGGCCGGCGGACAGCGCCGCGCCGCGTGGGATCGCAACGTCCGGGGCGGCGAGCTGCGGCAGGATATCCTTGGGCCGCACGATCGGGCCGGCGATCAGGTGGGGGAAGAACGCGATGAAGGCGGCATAGGTCAGGAAGCCACTGGCCTGGCGGTCGCGGCGGACGCTGTCGACCAGGAACATGACCTGCTGGAAGGTGAAGAAGCTGATCGCCAGCGGCAGGAAGACATGCAGGGCAGGGGCACTGGGTGCCAACGTATGCAGCAGGAAGTTGGCGTATTTGAACCACCCCAGCAGCAGCAGGTCGGCGCCGACCCCGACTGTCAGCCAGAGTCGGGCGGCCTGCATCCGGCCGGCCTCCGCCAGTGCCAGGATGCGCTGGCCCAGCGCATAGTTGACGACGATCGAGCCGGCCAGCAGCAGCACGAACGGCGGGTTCCACCATGCGTAGAACGCCAGGCTGGCCGCCACCAGCCAGCGCAGCGCCCAGCGTGCCCCCGCGATCCGCCCAAGCAGGAAGAAACCGGCCAGGCAGAGCGGCAGGAACCCCAGGATGAACGGCTGCGTGTGGAACAGCATTGGGCCCCTCGGAACGCCGCCATCATCCATCGCACCGCCTAACGCTCGGTAAACGCCGGGCAGGCTTTCCGGCGCGGGTGTTTCTCTGCGCACCGATTGCTGGTAGCTGACGGACCGCCATGACCGACGACCTGATCCCCAATCCGGCTTTGCTGCCCGCTGGCCTGCGCGACCTGCTCCCGCCCGAAGCCGAGACCGAGGCCTCGGCGGTCGAAGCGCTGATGGACGTGTTCGCCGCCCACGGCTACCAGCGCGTGAAGCCGCCGCTGCTGGAGTTCGAGGACACCCTGCTGGTGGGCTCCGGCACGGCGGTCGCCGACCAGACCTTCCGGCTGATGGACCCGGACAGCCAGCGCAAGATGGGCTTGCGGGCCGACACCACGCCGCAGGTTGCCCGCATCGCCACCACGCGGCTGGCGGGCGCGGCCCGTCCGCTGCGGCTGTCCTATGCCGGGCAGTGCCTGCGCGTGCGCGGCACCCAGCTCGCGCCCGACCGGCAGGTCGCCCAGGCGGGCATCGAGCTGATCGGGGTCGACAGTCCCGCCGCCGACGCGGAGATCGTGCTGGTCGCCGCCGAGGCGCTGGCTGCGGTCGGCCTCACCCGGGTCAGCTTCGACCTCACGCTGCCGAACCTGGTGCCGGCGCTGCTCGACGATGCCGGCCTCGCGGGATCGGCCCGTGCGGCCCTGGCCCGTGCGCTCGACCGCAAGGACGCGGCCGCGGTCACGGCGCAAGGCGGAGCCCTGGCGCCGGTGCTGACCGCCCTGCTGCTCGCCGCCGGGCCGGCCGACCGTGC
>JARLIJ010000171.1 GCA_031291795.1 Acetobacteraceae bacterium
CGCACCGCGGCCCGCGCCTGCAGCTTTCCGAAAGTGATGATCTGCGCCACCCGGTCGCCGCCGTATTCGTTGCGGACATAGTCGATGACCTTGTCCCGTCCTTCCTGGCAGAAATCAATGTCGAAGTCGGGCATCGATATGCGTTCGGGGTTCAGGAAGCGCTCGAACAGCAGGTTGAACCGCAACGGGTCGAGGTCGGTGATGGTCAGCGCCCAGGCCGCCACCGATCCGGCGCCCGATCCACGGCCGGGGCCGACCGGGATGCCATGCGCCTTCGACCACTGGATGAAGTCGGCAACGATCAGGAAGTAGCCGGAGAACCCCATCTTGGCGATGACGTCCAGCTCGTAGTCCAGCCGCTGGCGGTAGCGGGTGCGGGTCTCGGCGTCGGCGTTGCCTGTGTCCATGCGACGCGCCAGGCCCTCGATCGCCATGGCGCGGACGGTCTCCTCCTCGGTGGCGCCCTCGCGCACCTTGGGGCAGACCGGCAACAACGGCTTGCGGCTTTCTGCCATCACGGCGCAGCGCCGCGCGATGCCCAGCGTGTTGTCGCAAGCCTCCGGCAGGTCGGCGAACAGCGCGCGCATGGCAGCCGCCGGCTTGAACCAGTGCTCCGGCGTGACGTGCCGCCGGTCGGGGTCGGACAGCACGCGCCCCTCGGCGATGCAGAGCAGCGCGTCGTGCGCCTCATGCATCGCCTGCTTGGCGAACAGGCAGTCATTGGTGGCGACCAGCGGCAGGCCCAGCGTGTCGGCAAGCCCGATCATGCCGGGTTCGATGGCCCGCTCGATGTCCAGGCCATGGCGGTGCAACTCGACGGCGATGCGATCCGGAAACGCCTCCACCAGCATACGGGCAAGCCGTTCGGCTTCGGGCTTCTGGCCCTCCGCGAGGAGACGCCCGAGCGGACCGGTGGTGCCGCCGGTGAGGAGGAAGAGGCCGGCGGCATGGGCTGCGATCGCCTCCAGCGGCAGCTGCGGCTTCAGGCTGGGGTCGGTGTCCAGGAACCCGCGGGAGGACAGGATCTGCAGGTTCGCCATGCCCTCCGGCGTCTGCGCAAGCAGCACCATCGGGTCCGGCGGCAGGCGCGGGTTGTCGGTGCGGGCGAGGCCGACCTGGCAGCCAATGATGGGCTGCACGCCCTGCTTGGTGCAGGCCTGGGAGAATTCCAACGCCCCGAACAGATTGCCGGTGTCGGTGATGGCGGCAGCCGGCATCCCGGCGGCGAGCGCCAGGGCCGCGATCTTGTCCGCCTTGATCGCCCCCTCGCTGAGCGAATAGGCCGAGTGGACGCGCAGGTGGACGAAATCAGCATGGGGCATGCCCAGGATGTAGCGCGCGGGCGCGAGTCCGGCCAATGCCCTGGACGGCACCTACAGGGCAATCGCTTGAAGCCGGAAGGAGCAGGGCTCCGCCCCTGGTCGGGTATGAAGCCGAAGATCGCGTTCACCCTGCGCCGAGCCGGGGCGCTGCTGGTCCGGCCTACGCCTCCGGCGCCGCACCGACGTAGCGGAACTGGTGCACCACGTCGCCCAATGGGAAGGCCGGGTCGTATTTCACCTGGTAGATCGAGACGACCTTGGACAGCATGTCGCCGTTCTCGTCGAACGACACGTCGCCTTGCAGCATGGTCAGCTTCGTCGCCTGGATCGCATCGCGCACCGCCGCCCGCGTGACCGGCTTGCCGGCTTTCGCCACCCGCTCCAGCGCATCGATGATCACCATGGCCGCATCGTAGTAGGTGATGGTGTAGTCTGCCGGGTTTTGTCCCGTCTTCGCCTTGTAGCGCTCGATCCAGGGCTTCACGCCGGGCTCGTCCAGCACGTGCGACGCGGCCGAGGTGGCGTACCAGCCGTCGATCGCCGGCATCCCGGTGCCGGTCAGCATGTCCGGCGTGTGCACCCCGTCGCCGGCGCCCTTCGGAATGTTCGGCAGGATGTCGAAGGCCTGCTTGGCCAGCTTGGTGCCGGCTGCGGGATCGCCGCCGAAATACAGCCCCTGCACGCCGAGGCTCTTTGCCTTGGTCAGGATCGCCGTGTAGTCCGCGTTCATCGGGTCGAGCCGGTCGCGGATCAGCACCGTCATGCCCTTCTTCGCCGCCTGCGCCGCGAACGCGTCCGCCATCCCCACGCCGTACGCCCCGCTGTCGTCGAGCACGACGATGGAGGTGACCTTCAATTCCTCGGCGAAGTAGTTCGCCAGGTTCGGCCCCTGGTAGGCATCGGTCGTCACCGTGCGGAAGAACACCGGCACCCCGCCGGGCCGGTACAGCGAGGCGAACTTCGGGTTGGTCAGGTCCGGATTGGTCGCGCTGCCGCTGATCGTCGCCATGCCGCCCTGGCTGAGCAGCGGCGTCACCGCCTTGGCCGACCCGCTGTTGAGCGGCCCGACCGCGGCCATCACCGAGGGGTCGCCCAGCATCTTGCGGGCATTGGTGGCAGCCAGCGCCGGATCGTACTGGCCGGTGGTGGTGGAGGCGTCGTCGAGCACCAGCGCGCCCAGCTTGCGCCCGCCGATGCCGCCTTTCGCATTGGCCTCGTCGATCGCGAACATCACCGCATCGCGGGCGATGCCGGCCTGCATGGCGAGCGACCCGGTCAGCGGGAAGCTCATGCCGATGGCAAGGTCGCCGGCAGCGGCGGGGGCGGACGCGCTGCCGGCGACCAGGGCGGCGGCGCCAAGTTGCAGGGCGCCGCGGCGTGGAAGAATGAGCATGTGAAGTCCCCTGTCTGTGCCGCTCATTTGAGCTGGTGCGGTTGTCCCGGCGAGGAGCATGGCATCCCCGCGCCGGCTTCCGAAACCATTATATCGCGGCACCGGACCGAACCCGGGGTTGGCCGTTCGACCAAAGCTGTGACAGACAGTCGTATGACCGACGACAGCCCCCAGATGCGCGCCCACAGCTACGTCCTGCCAGTCGAGGACACCGCGTTCCTGCTGCGCGACGAGATGCGCGCTGTCCGGTTCGCCCTGGAATACGCCAAGGCGGAGTTGCTGCTGCGCGACTGGGGCATCCGCTCGACGGTGGTGGTGTTCGGCAGCGCGCGAATCCCGCTGCCCGAACAGGCCGCGGCCGCACTGGCCGCCGCCGCCACCGACGAAGCCCGTGTCCAGGCCGGCAAACTCCAGCAGCGTGCCGCGTGGTACCAGGCGGCACGCGACCTCGGGCGCATCGTCTCGGAACGCGGCGGCGCGTTCGCCCCGCATCATCGCTGGCGCGACAACGTCATCGCCACCGGCGGCGGGCCCGGCATCATGGAGGCCGCCAACCGTGGCGCGCATGACGCCGGCGCGCCCTCGATCGGCTTCAACATCACGCTGCCGGTGGAGCAGCGGCCGAACCCCTACACCACGCCGGAACTCAGCTTCCGCTTCCACTATTTCGCGATGCGCAAGATGCACCTGGCGATGCGTGCCCGCGCCCTGGTGGTGTTTCCCGGCGGCTTCGGCACGCTCGACGAGCTGTTCGAGCTGCTGACGCTGACCCAGACCCGCAAGATGGCGCCAGTCCCGGTCGTTCTGTTCGATGCGGCCTACTGGCGGCGGGTCATGGATTTCGACTTCCTGCTGGAGCAGGACATGATCGCCCCCACCGACACAAGCCTGTTCCGCTTCGCCGATACTGCCGACCAGGCCTGGGAGGCGTTGGTCGCCGGCGGCCTGCTGCGGACCGGCGAGGCGCAGCCCGAATGATGCGGAACCGTGGTTCCCGGCGCGCGTTGCGGTTTTGCGGCCTTTAGCGGGAGTTAGCGATGTCCGACCATCCCTCAGTGGCCGTCATGCCCCTCCCGCCGGCCGTTGTGCGCCGCGCGGTCGTTGCCTCGATCCTCGGTAACGGCATGGAGTGGTACGACTTCCTGATCTACGGCTTCTTCGCCACCAGCATCGCGCACAGCTTCTTCCCGGCGGAACGGGCGTCGGTGTCGCTGATGCTGACGCTGGCGACGTTTGCGGTCGGCTTCGTCGTGCGCCCGCTGGGCGGCGTGCTGATCGGGATCTATGCCGACCATGCCGGCCGCAAGCCGGCGCTGGCGATGCTGATCTTGCTGATGGCGGGCGGCACGCTGCTGACCGGCCTCACGCCATCCTATGACAGCATCGGGCTGGCGGCCCCGCTGCTGGTGATCTTCGCGCGGGTGCTGCAGGGGCTGTCGGTGGGCGGCGAGTTCGCCTCGGCTACCGCCATGCTGGTGGAATACGTGCCGCCGGAGCGCAAGCTGTTCTTCGGCTCGTTCCAGATGTGCGCCCAGGCAGCGGGTGTCACCTGCGCCGCGTTCGCAGCCTATGCGATCGATCAAGCACTGCCACCCGAGATCGTGCAGTCCTGGGGTTGGCGGCTGCCATTCCTGGCCGGCGCGCTGATCGGCCCAGTCGGGTTCTACATCCGCCACCGGGTGGACGACAGCCCGGAGTTCCGCCAGCTGGCGCCGGATGCGAGAGACCGCACGCCATTCCGCGGCGTGCTGCGCCACCATCTGACGGCAGTGCTGTCCGCAATGGGGCTGATCGTGGCGGGGACGGCGGCGACCTATCTGTGGAACACTTACCTGCCGCTTTACGTCACCCACCAGCTCCACCTGCCGATGGCCGCCGCGCTGTTCGGCATCGGCATCTGCGGGCTGCTGAACATCGTGCTGTATCCGCTGGCCGGGTGGCTGGCCGACCGGGTTGGCGGCTACCGGGTGTTCTTCACCGCGCTGGTGCTGTTCGGGCTGATGTCGTGGCCGTTGTTCGCCTTCGTCAATAAGGCGCCGACACGCGCCAACCTGATGGGCGCCCAGCTTGTGGCCAATGTGCTGATGGCGTTCATGGCCGGCCCGACGCCGGCGATGATCGCGCGGCTGTTCCCGACATCGGTGCGCTCGACGGGGATGGCGGTGGCCTACAATGTTGGCGTGACGGTGTTCGGCGGGTTGTCGCCGCTGACGGTGACCTGGCTGATCGGGCTGACCGGCAACCGGATGGTGCCGGCCTGGTACCTGATGGCTGCGGCCCTGTTGTCGCTGGCGATGGTGCTGGGGACACAGCGTGCCTGGCTGCGGCGAGCGGTGCCGGTGGCAGCGGAGTGAGAGGCGCGCAAGGCGCACGGCAAGTCCGCAACCAGCAGGTCGGCAAGCGGCAGCCGCGCTGAAAGCGGTGGCGCTGATCCGTACCGACGGCGCGCCTTTTACCCCTCCGTCGCCGCCCGCTCCCGCTGCAGCAGCGCCCGCTTGCGGGGGACGCCCCAGCGATAGCCGGTCAGCCCTCCGTCGCTGCCGATCACCCGATGGCACGGTACCGCCAACGACACCGGATTGACGGCGCAGGACCGCGCCACGGCGCGGATCGCCGCCGGATTGCCCACCATCGCTGCCAGCTGCGCGTAGGTGCGGGTTTCGCCCGGCGGGATCAGGCACAACGTCCGCCACACACGCTGCTGGAATGCCGTGCCGCGCAGGTCCAACGGCAGGTCGAGCGCCTGCTTCGGCTCCTGCAGGAACGCCAGCACCGCGTGCACCGTCTCGGCCAGCGCCGTGTCGTCTGCCACGACCTTCGCGCGAGGGAAGCGTTGCCGCAGGTCGCCCAGCAGCGCGTCGTCCGGTTCCGCAAAACCGATGAAGCACACGCCTTTGTCCGTGGCACCGACCAGCAGCCGGCCGAACGGGCAGTCGGCGAAGGCAGTGCGGATCGTCTCGCCCTGGCCGCCGCGCCGGGCGGCACCTGGGGTCATGCCGAGCAGGGTGGCGGTCTTCTCGTAGACGCGGCTTTCGGAGCCGTAGCCGGCGTCGGCCACCGCATCCGCCACCCGCGTGCCGCCGGCCAGGGCGGCGGACAGGCGGCGGGCGCGCACGCCCTCGGCGTAGCTGCGCGGGGTCACGCCGGTGTGGTCGCGGAACATGCGCAGGAAATGGAAGCGCGAGTAGCCGGCGCGGGTGGCGAGCGTCTCCAGCGACGGGATCGCCTCGGACGCCTCGATATGCGCGCAGGCATCCCGTACGACGGCCTGTGCGATGGCGGCGCGCTCGCCTTTCGGATCGCAGCGCTTGCAGGCGCGAAAGCCGGCGGCCTCGGCCTCCGCCACACTGCGGGAGTAGCGGCCATTGTTGGGCAACCGCCGCGGCGCCCGGCAGCCGGGACGGCAGAACACGCCCATCGTCGTCACGGCGTACAGGAAATCGCCGGGTTGGCGGGTGATGACCTGCTCCCAGAGATGCTCGTCCGGGACGCGGTCGATGCTGTGTGTCTCTTGCATGGACGCCAATGTGGCGCCGGGCGGGGACCGGCGCCATCCGCGCGTTGCGGTGGCTCCGGGCGCCGGTTGGGGAAGGCTGGCGACCTCCCCCGGCAGGCTGACTTAGTGGATGATGATCTCGACGCGGCGGTTCTGCGGCTCCCGCACGCCGGCGCCGGTCGGCACCAGCAGGTGGGTGTCGCCGAAGCCCTGGATGGCGATGGCGTTGCGCGGCACGCCGTCACGCACCAGCTCGCCTGCCACGGCCTGGGCACGACGCACCGACAGGCCCTGGTTGTATTGCGGCGTGCCGGAGGTGTCGGTGTAGCCGTTCACCTCAAGCCGCGTGTACTGCACGTGGGTCGAATTGTCGGCCGCCTCCCTGATGATCTGGCGGGCGCGGTCGGTCAGGTTGGCCTTGTCCCAGTCGAAAAACACCAGGTAGGAGCGCGCGGGGGCCGGGGCTGGGGCTGCAACCGGCGTGGGCGCTGCCTGCGCCGGGGCCGGTGTATTGAACGCGTAGCGGACGCCGAAGATGATGCTGTGGTTGAACTGGTTGTGCATCTGGATCGACTCGAAAGAGCCGGTGCTGCCTACGTTCTCGACCCCGTGGAACTTCTGGCCGCCCAGGATGTCCATGAACCGGTAGTCCACGGTCGCGGACAGGCCGGGCATGTTCGGGATCGGCAGCGAGGCGCCGATGATCGCCTGGCCGGCGAACGCGCCGGAGGTATCGTTGGTGCCGAAGCGGAACCCGTTGCCAGTGAAACTGGTGTTGTTCAGGTTGGTCCACTGGTAGCCGGCGCCGACGCCGATATAGGGGTACAGGTAGGGTACCCCGATATCCATGTCGAACAGCGCGTTGGCCATCACGCCGTAGGTTTGGACGGTGCCGTCCGCTTTGGTCGGGAAGCGCGTGCCGCCCAGTTCGTTGATGCCGTTGCGGCCGAAATCGCCCTCGATCTCGAACCGGGCGCCGTTGCCCAGGCCGTAGCCGATGCTGCCCAGGCCAATGAAGCCGAGGTTCTCGTTGAGGTGGCTTTGACCGCCGAACACCGAACCGGCCGAGATGCGTGGATCCTGGGGCAGCGTCGCCCCGACGCCGGCACCGATATACAGGCCTTGGATGGGCTGGGCCTTTGCGACCCCCGGGATGGCCAGCAGAGGGATGGCCAGCAAGGCTGTGGCCAGCAAGGCGCCCCGATAACGCATGCGTCGTCTCCTGTTTATGGTCCGGGCTGTCCGGAGCAACTGCCTGGCTCGACGGCCCGGGGCGGATAATGTGCGTCGGCCGCCGTCTCGCAAGTCACCAAGACCTGACTCACGGCGCGTTGTTTCGTTATGTTCGGAATCGCCGCCGACTTGTTGGAATCCTGCGACTTTTCAGCGACACCGCAAGAGAATGCGTGGCCGCCCGGCAAACCTGGAACCGAGGCGAATTCAAAACAAATAGCGGCTTGTCCAGAATTGGCCGACACGCGGTTGTAATACCGATATGTCCGTGTGTAACGAGTCCGCCGGGCAGGCTTCGTTATTCCGGGATCGGCGTGCGTGTGGCGGTGCCTGCGGCCGGTGGCGGCGTGGCGGTCGCGGTTTGCGCCGGTGCAGGAACGCGAAACGGGGCGCCTTGCGGCGCCCCGATCCGTAGCAAGTCCTGAACGAGTCGCGATCAGCGGATGATGATCTCGACGCGGCGGTTCTGCGGCTCGCGGACGCCCGCGCCGGTCGGAACCAGCAGGTGCGTGTCGCCGAAGCCCTGGATGCTGATGGCGGCCTTCGGCACGCCGTCCTTCACCAGTTCCGCGGCCACGGCCTGGGCGCGACGCACCGACAGACCCTGGTTGTACTTCGGCGTGCCCGACGTGTCGGTGTAGCCGTTCACTTCGATCTTCGTGTACTGGACCTTCGTCGAGTTCGCCGCCGCTTCGCTGATGATCTGGCGAGCGCGATCGGTGAGGGTCGCCTTGTCCCAATCGAAGAACACGAGGTAGCTGCGGGCGGGTGCCACGGCCGGGGCCGGGGCGGCGATCGGGGCGGCGATCGGGGCCGGTGCCTGACCGAAGTTGTAGCGCACGCCGAGCAGGACGGAGTGGTTGTATTCCTCGTTGAACTTGAGGTTGCCGCCGGTCGTGCCGTACGTGCGATCGCCGGTCATGCCGAGGAAGCGGTATTCGGCGGTCAGCGCCAGGCCAGGCGCTGCAGCAATCGGCAGGGCCGCGCCGACGATCGCCTGGTAGGCGAACGCGCCTTCGGTCTTGGTGGCGCCGCTGAAGTTTTGGCCGAACGCGGTGTAATGCAGGTTCTGGTCCATCGCCCACTCGTAGCCGACGCCAGCGCCAACATACGGGGTGACGTAGGGAACGAAGCCGTTGAAGTCATACAGCACGTTCACCATGCCGCCGAACTTCTGCTCGTTGCCACCGAAGTTGGTGACAGCGGGGGCACCGCTCACGCCGCTGAACGGATTGTAGCGATAGTTACCCTCGACCTCGGCGCGCAGGCCGTTGCCGAAGCCCCAGCCGAGGCTGACCACGCCAGCCGGGCCGACATGCGACTTTGCGCTGGCGCCGCTGTTCGAGACGTCCTCGTCCATCAGAATGTTGACGCCGGCTCCGGCGCCCACGTACAGACCTGTCACGGGCTGCGCCTTCGCCGCGAGCGGCAGCGCCAGCAGAGTGGCTGCCAGAAGCGCATTGCGGAAAGTCATTTGGGGTACTCCCTTGCCTTATGATCAAACGCGGGGGGGACAAGTCAGCCGGCGCCAGCCCGGCCCCCCTTCGCTGCAAAAACCATAGCGCTATCGACCGGGGAAAACGAGGGGCTGCCGAGAGTTAGGCCCCTACTGTGACTTTATGGCAACATGGGAGCGGCGCTCCCGCAACAGCCGCAGTCAGGGGCTCGCCACAGCCGCGGCAAACCGGCGCCGCCGCCGCGCAGCCCGACTCGGGGGGCAATGCCAGAGGTGGAAGTGTCCCGCAAGTCCACATCGCTCCCGCAACCGTGATCGTCGGGAGCCTGCGCGCAGGGCCGCGCGGCGCCGTGAAACTTGCTTTTGCCAGGCCAATCCCGACCAAACCAGACTGGGACAGGAGCGCGGCGTCTGAGCAAACGCGCGGGGTGGCCCCGGATGGGCCGGCCGGCGCTGCTTCCGGGCCGGCTGCAACACCCGGAGCTGTACCAGTCGCCACCCCAACTGAGGTCAGCAACTGCCTCTACCACCTCGCGAACCTCAGAAGATCACGGTATCGTGATAACTGCGGTTGCGCCGCCTTACGCAAGCTTGCGCGCCGCAGCGGCACCCGGGATGCGCCACGATGGGAAACCCATGAGCACGACCTTGGAGATCCCGACCCTGCGCACCCGGCGCCTCTTGCTGCGGGCGTTCCGCGCCACCGACATCGAGCCGTTCGCGGCCATGGAGGCCGATCCCGCGGTGCGCCAATTCCGCGGCGGCCATACCCTCGACCGCACCCAGGCCTGGACCGCCATGCAACTCCTGCTCGGGCAATGGCCGCTGCGCGGCTACGGTGTGTTCGCCTTGGCTGCGCCGCAGGACGGCCGCTTCCTTGGCTTTGCCGGGGTGCTGCATCCGGCCGACTGGCCGGAGCCGGAGATCGCCTACTCGCTGGACCGCCCCCATTGGGGGCAGGGACTCGCGTCCGAGGCGGCCGGGGCGGTGCGCGACTGGGCGTTCGAACAGATCGGGGCATCGACGCTGGCGAGCTTCATCCACAGCGGCAATGAACGGTCGAAGCGGGTGGCGGCCGGGTTGGGGGCGGTACTGGATGGCAGCGTGACCTTGCGCGGGATGGCGGTGGAGCGGTGGGTCTGGCCTGCGCCAGGGCGGGGAGTGGTTGCCTAGAACGGGTTTCCAGCTCTGGCTGAATACGCTCCACCTGGTTTGTTCACTTTATGTTCATTATCTGTGCATACCATGCGGCGCGAACACCCACCGGATCCGCGCAGAATGGCTCCATCGCCCCCAGCCCCAGCCCTTCCCGCCCAGTCGCCGTCGCACCTCGCCCCCGCGGCATGCCCACCCACGGACGCATCGGCGGGCGCGCCCGTACCCACCGCCGCAGACCCGTCAGCGGCCCCGCCAGCGGACAGCCCGGCAGGCTCGCCGACGGACCAGGGTGGCCGAACGGATGCTGCGGCGCCGCCGGAGTTGCCCGCCATCGACCTCAGCCCGGAGCGGCTCGAAGCCCAGGATGCATTGCGCTGGAACGGGCGCCTGTTGTCCGAATTGAGCGACACGGAGCTCGCAGCCGCAGCCGAGGGGCTGGCGGCCATGGACCCGCCGCCGGATCAGCCGGGGATACGCAGCCAGCGCAACTGGCTGAAGCTGCGCGTCACCTGGCCGCAGAAGCGCGTCGCGCTGCGCTTGCGGGTGGACGAGGTCGTGTTCGAGTGGTTCAGCCGCGAGGGCATCGGCTACCAGGGACGGGTGAACGCCGTCCTGCGGGCCTATGTCGAGGCGCAGCTCGAGGCCGAGTCGCGCGGCCGCTAATGTCCTGCCCCGAAGTTCGCTGCCCTTTGCAGTCGACGCAGGGGATGCACAGGCTAGAGCGGTTTCACGGTGACTGGAAAACCCATGCCGTCATGGCCGGCTTGTCCTGGCCATCAATCGCGGCACGGTGCTGGTACAGATGGCCGGGACAAGCCCGGCCATGACGATCTCTGACAATGGCAGGTTTCCAGTCAGCCGGAACGTGCTCTAATGATAACAAACAATTAACAGCCTGTCGGACTTAACGCGACTGGGCGGCCCGCGGTAGGGTCCTGGGGACTGTTCGTTGGAATCCGATACCAAAAGCGCGGCGGCATCCTCCCTCCGCATCGCGGCGCCGCATTGGCCTCGGCACCCCCGCCAGGGCGTTGACTCCGGCTCTCGTCGATCTTGTGCGCGGCGGTGCCGTCGCCAATCGACGTAAAGCATATGACGTAAGCATATGTCGTGACGGCGTTCGGAGCGGTAAATTCGAAAGGCCTGTCCTCGACCAGGCGGGCGCATATTCGGGTCGCGCTCGTCCATCCGGCGTTCCGTGAGGCGCTCGCGGCATTCGCCAAGGCGATGCACCTGATCTGAAGAGGACACCATGCCGCCGAAGGTGAACGCCGAGATGGCCAAAAGATTCTCGCTCTACATGCTGAAAGCCGTCCTCAGCGGGCGTGCCGATGCGATCGTCGAACTGGCCCGGACCAACCTGCGGCGGTGACGCCGGCGGGACGGCAATCCCCCCTCAGGCGGCAACGGCTTTCAGTGCGGCCACGTCGCGCCTGGGGGGCGCGCCGAACATCTGCGCATGCGCCGCCTCACGGCCTGACGGACGGGCGTGCTACGCCGGCAGTCCACCGGGCGGCGGCCGGCACACGTCGAAGAAGTCCGCGGCCCGGGATGCGCCGTGCCGGATCGCGGCCTCGGCCGGCAAATGCAGCCCGTGGAACACCGCGGCCACCAGCACGATCGCCAGGATCAGCGGCACCATCTTCAGCTTCGGCGGCGGACCGGCCAGCCGCATCAGCGCCGCCGCCCCCGCCAGCCCGACCAGCGCGCCCAGCGCGACTTCGGGCAGCGAGTGCGCGCCCAGCACCAGGCGCGAAATCCCGATCACCACGGCTGCCAGCATCGCGATCGGCAGGATGCTGCCCGGCCGGCGGACCAGCAGCGCCGCCAGCCCTCCAGCCACCACCGTCGCCGCCGCCACATGACCGCTGGGGCTTCGGATATCCATCGGCCCGAAGAACGGCGAGCAGGCCATGAACGTCATCTTCAGCGTCAGCATCACGGCGAAGGTCGCGCCAACGACCCCCAGCCATACCACCGCACCGCGCCGCCAGCCCTGGCTGAGGAGCGCGATCGAGACGGCAAGGACCAACGGCAGAATCACGGCCTGGTCGGCAAAGTCGGTCAGGAATGTCACGCGGCCCGGCTTATGCCACAGCGATTAAGAATCCGTTCGGATTTTATAGGCACGGATGACCGCTCGGACAAGATTTGAACGCCAGGTGGCCTAACCCGACACAAACTCTTCCGCGTGATACCCCTGGGCGAACAGCAGCGCGCGCAGATCGGCGTGGTCCACCCGTGCCCGCGCCTCGGCGGCGACGATCGGCTTGGCGCGGAACGCCACGCCCAGTCCGGCGGCGCGCAGCATGTCGAGATCGTTCGCGCCGTCGCCCACCGTCAGCGTCGCGCCGAGCTTCACGCCGCGCTGCTCCGCCAGGGCGTGCAGCGTCTCCAGCTTGGCCCCGCGGTCCAGGATCGGCTCGCCCACCTTGCCCGTCAGCGCCTCCCCATCGTCCAGCAGCGTGTTCGAGCGGTGGATCTCGAAGCCCACCGCCTCCGCAACGCGGCCGGTGAAGAAGGTGAATCCGCCGGACACCAGCGCGGTCAGGGCGCCCCGCGCGCGCATCGTCGCGACCAGTTCGCGCGCGCCGGGCGTGACGGTCACCTGGGCCCATGCCTGCTCCAGCGCACCCAGCTTCAGGCCCTTCAACATGGCGACCCGCTCGCGCAGGGCGTCCTTGAAGTCGAGCTCGCCGTTCATGGCGCGGGCGGTGATGGCGGCGATCTGGGCGCCGATGCCGGCGAAGACGGCGAGTTCGTCCAGCGTCTCGCCGGTCACGATGGTGCTGTCCATGTCGGCGAGCAGCAGCGCCTTGCGCCGCCCGCGGGTCTTGGTGGTGATGGCGTCGATCGGCGCGCCGTCGAGGGCCGAGCGGATCAGGTCGGGGTCGGGGGCCTTGAAGACGGGGATATCGGCGGCCTCACCCGGCGACAGCACGTCCGGTGGCTGGCCGCCGACGGCGTTGCGTACGCGGTTCAGGATGGCAGGCGTGAGGGAGGCGGCGGTGCGATCCGCGATCAGCGTCAGGACGTGGCTCATGATGCGGCGGACCCTGGCAGCGGGGCATGACGGGTGCAAGCCGGTATGAGCCGGCCTGCTATGCTGTCCGCCATGTCCGCATCCCGTCCGTTTGCCCTGATCGTCACCGGCCCCACCGCGAGCGGGAAATCCGCCCTCGCGATCGACCTCGCGGAGCGGCTCAGGGGCACGATCATCAACGCCGATTCCATGCAGGTGTACGCCGAATTGCGCGTTCTGACCGCCCGGCCCTCGGCTGACGACGAAGCCCGCGTCCCGCACCGGCTCTACGGTGTCCGCCCTGCCGCCGAAGCGGGCAGCGTCGCCTGGTGGCGCGAAGCTGCCCTGGCCGAGCTGGACGCCGCCCGAGCCGCCGGCCGCCTGCCGATCCTGACGGGCGGCACGGGGATGTATTTCGCCTCGCTCACCGACGGACTGGCGGAAATCCCTGACCCAGGCCCCGACGCACGCGCCGAGGCCCGCCGGCTGCTGGCCGAACTTGGCCCCGCGGCGCTGCACGCCCGTCTGGCCGAGGTCGACCCTGCCACTGCCGCACGGCTGGAACCGGCCGACAGCCAGCGCATCGCCCGCGCCTGGGAGGTCTGGCGCGGCACCGGTGCCGGCCTCGCCGCGTGGCAAAGCCGCCGCGGCCCACCCGCACCCTGGCGGTTCGCCGCCATCCGCCTCGATCCGCCGCGCGACGCCCTGCGGGCCGCCATCGCCACACGCTTCGCCGCCATGCTGGCAGACGGCGCCATGGAGGAGGTCCAGGCATTGCTGGCCCTTCATCTGGACCCTGCGCTGCCGGCAATGCGCGCCCATGGCGTGCCCGAATTGTCCGCCCATCTGCGCGGCGAGATCGCCCTGGCCGAGGCCGGCCGGCGCACCGAACTGATCACCGGCCAGTACACCAAGCGCCAGGCGACCTGGTTCAGGCACCATTTCCTGGCGCCGGAGGAACGGATGCATACGATCCATGCGCGTTACGCGGGTCTTGCGCAATTTTCGGAAAGCGATGCCGCGAAATTATTCGCATTTATTGAAACCTTGGGTTGACGCACCCCCGTCGCCGGGCCTATCGGTGCGCCCACTTGCAGGAAACGGAGCCGCGTCATGTCGGCAGAATTGATCCAGTCCGGTGCTGAAATCCTTTTGCGCGCCCTGAAGGACCAAGGCGTCGAAGTCATTTTTGGCTATCCCGGCGGCGCTGTCCTGCCGATCTACGACGCGATCTTCCAGCAGAACGCGATCCGCCACATCCTGGTCCGCCACGAGCAGGCCGCGGTGCATGCCGCCGAGGGCTATGCGCGCAGCACCGGCCGCGTCGGCGTGGTGCTGGTGACCTCCGGCCCTGGCGCGACCAATGCCGTGACCGGCCTGGTGGATGCGCTGATGGACAGCATCCCGATCGTCTGCCTGACCGGCCAGGTGCCGACCCATCTGATTGGCAACGACGCGTTCCAGGAAGCCGACACCACCGGGATCACGCGCCCCGCCACCAAGCACAACTACCTGGTGAAGCGTGCGGAAGACCTGGCACGCGTGGTGCACGAGGCGTTCTACGTCGCCCGCAGCGGCCGCCCCGGCCCGGTGGTGATCGACCTGCCCAAGGACGTCGTCATCAACCCGGCCCCGTATACCGAGGCCGCGGTCATGCACCCGACCTACCGCCCGCAAACCGAACCCGACCACGGCCAGATCGCCCGCGCGGTCGCCCTGCTGAAGCAGGCGCACCGGCCGATGATCTACGCCGGTGGCGGCGTCATCAACGCGGGCCCCGAGGCCGCCGCCGCGCTGACGAAGTTTGTCCGCATGACGGGCTTCCCGATCACCAACACGCTGATGGGCCTGGGCGCGTTCCCGGCCAGCGACCCGCATTTCCTCGGCATGCTGGGGATGCACGGCACGTATGAAGCCAATCTTGCGATGCATGGCTGCGACGTGCTGCTGGCGATCGGCGCCCGCTTCGATGACCGGGTGACCGGCCGGCTGAACGCGTTCAGCCCGGACTCGCAGAAGATCCACATCGATATCGACGGGTCCTCGATCAACAAGAACGTGCCGGTGGAGGTGCCGATCGTGGCCGATGCCGGCCGCGCGCTGGCCGCCCTGATCGAGCAATGGAATGCCGATCCCACGCCGGTCGAGACCGGGGCGATCGCCACCTGGTGGCGCCATATCGATACGTGGCGGGCCAAGGGGTGCCTGACCTTCACCCAGGACATGCGTCGCGGCGGGGTCATCAAGCCGCAATACGCGATCCAGCGGCTCTACGAGATCACCAAAGCGCTGGACCGGGAAGTGTTCATCACCACCGAGGTCGGGCAGCACCAGATGTGGGCCGCCCAGCACTTCAAGTTCGAGCGGCCGAACCACTGGATGACGTCCGGCGGCCTGGGCACCATGGGCTATGGCCTGCCGGCCGCCATGGGCGTGCAGATCGCGCATCCCGATGCGCTGGTGATCGACATCGCCGGCGAGGCCTCGATCCAGATGAATATCCAGGAGATGGGCACGCTCGCGCAGTACCGCCTGCCGGTGAAGGTGTTCATCCTGAACAACCAGTATATGGGCATGGTGCGCCAGTGGCAGGAACTGCTGCACGGCAGCCGCTATTCCGAAACCTACTCGGAAGCGCTGCCGGACTTCGTCAAGCTGGCCGACGCGTACCACGCGAAGGGGCTGCAGGCGCGCACCGTCGATGAGCTCGACGACGTCATCCACGCCATGCTGGCCTGCCCGACCGCGGTCATCGCCGACATCGCCGTGGACCAGGCGGAGAACTGCTTCCCCATGATCCCCTCCGGCGCGGCCCACAACCAGATGCTCCTCGGTCCCGAACATGAGGAGTCCGGCCACGGCGTCACCGACGAAGGCCTCGCCCTGGTTTGACGTTTTTCGCCGCGCTCTGCCGCGGGCGGAGCGTGGCTCCGCCCGTTTCCTTTTGTGCAGCCAACCGGGTTTCCCCCCCAATGCCCAGCTCTCATGATACGACCCAGCGCAGTGCCACGATCTCCGTGCTGGTCGACAACGAAGCCGGCGTGCTCGCGCGCGTCATCGGCCTGTTTTCCGGCCGCGGCTACAACATCGACAGCCTGACCGTCGCCCCGGTCGAGCGCGACGGCAAGCAGTCGCGCATCAACATCGTCACCTCCGGCACGTCGATGGTGATCGAGCAGATCAAGGCGCAGCTCGATCGCCTGGTGCCGGTGCACCGGGTTGCCGACCTGACCCAGGAAGGCCCGCATGTCGCGCGCGAGATGGCGCTGATCAAGGTGATCGGCACCGGCGAAATGCGGGTCGAGGCGCTGCGCATCGCCGACACGTTCCGCGCCCGTGTGGTGGACACGACGGTCGGCAGCTTCGTGTTCGAGCTGACCGGCGCCACCGAGAAACTCGACGCGTTCATCGACCTGATGCACGGTCTCGGCCTGGCCGAGGTCTCCCGCACCGGTGTCGCCGCCATCGCCCGCGGTACCCGCGTGATGTGACCCGCCCCCGTTTCTCCCCCTCCCCTTGAGGGAGGGGGTTGGGGGGAGGGGGCCCTGGTCCGTGCCATCGACCCTTCCCCCAACCCCCTTCTCAAGGAAAGGCGGAGGACTACGTTGCCCTAACCCACGATCGAGAAGGACCTGACCCATGCGCGTCTATTACGACCGCGACGCCGACGTGAACCTGATCAAGGACAAGAACGTCGCCATCATCGGCTACGGCAGCCAGGGCCATGCCCATGCGCTCAACCTGAAGGACAGCGGCGTCAAGCAGCTCGCCATCGGGCTGCGCGCCGGCTCCAGCGGCATCGCCAAGGCGGAAGCCTCCGGCCTGAAGGTCATGGACCCGGCCGAGTGCGCCAAATGGGCCGATGTCGTGATGATCCTGACCCCCGATGAGGGCCAGGGCGACCTGTACCGCGAGAAGATCGGCCCCAACATGAAGCCGGGCGCCGCGCTGGCCTTCGCGCATGGGCTGAACGTGCATTTCAACCTGCTCGATCCGCGCCCGGACATCGACGTGTTCATGATCGCGCCGAAGGGGCCCGGCCACACCGTGCGCAGCGAATACCAGCGTGGCGGCGGCGTGCCCTGCCTGGTGGCGGTAGCGCAGAACCCGTCCGGCAACGCGCTGGAAGTGGCGCTGTCCTATGCCTCCGCCATCGGCGGCGGGCGGGCCGGCGTGATCGAAACGACCTTCAAGGAAGAATGCGAGACCGACCTGTTCGGTGAGCAGGTGGTGCTGTGCGGCGGCCTGGTCGAGCTGATCAAGGGCGGGTTCGAGACGCTGGTGGAAGCCGGTTACGCGCCCGAAATGGCGTATTTCGAGTGTCTGCACGAAGTGAAGCTGATCGTCGACCTGATCTATGAAGGCGGCATCGCCAACATGAACTACTCGATCAGCAACACCGCCGAGTACGGCGAATACGTCTCTGGCCCGCGCATCATCAATGCCGCGACCAAGGCCGAGATGAAGCGCGTGCTGGACGACATCCAGTCCGGCCGCTTCGCCCGCGACTGGATGCTGGAGAACAAGGTCAACCAGTCCAGCTTCAAGGCAACCCGCCGCCGGCTGGCCGAACACCCGATCGAGGAAGTCGGCGCCAAGCTGCGTGCCATGATGCCGTGGATCAGCAAGAACGCGCTGGTGGACAAGACGAAGAACTGACCCGTAAGGTCCGCCCGCGATCCGGAGGCGCACGAGACGATCGTGCGCCTCCATTCACGTCTGGCGGGGTGCGGCTTTGCTCGATGCCTATGTCTGTGACGGAACCGCGCTGCGGCGGCTTCCGGTGCCGGTCCCGCCGGACGCGCTGCACCAGGCGGTGTGGATCGATCTGGTCGCGCCGACCGACCAGGAACGCCAGGCGGTTGCCGGCGCGATCGGGCGAGCCGTGCCGACTGAGGCGGAACTGTCCGAGATCGAGACATCTTCGCGCCTGAACTTCGTCGACGACGTCTTCGTGTTGTCCATGCCGCTGATCGCCCGTGACACCGACCGCATACGCGGCGTGCCGGGTGGCTTCGTGCTGTCACAGGACCGCCTGGTGACCGTGCGGTTCGCCCCGCATCTGATTTTCGACCGTTACGCCGACCGTGAGACCACGAACGCCGTCCATGGGCGCAGCAGCGTCTATCTGTTCGCCGGCCTGATGGAAGCGTTGATCGACCGTGCCGCCGACGGGTTGGAACAGGTCCGGAGCGAGATGGAAGCCGTCTCGGGACGCATCTTTCGCAAGGACGCGACCTGGGCGAACAAGCATGAGGACGCGATCCTGCGCGACACCCTCGCCACGCTGGGCCGGATCGGCGAAACGATCTCGCTGATCCGGGAATCCCAGGTCGCGGCCGACCGGATCATCCCCTATGTCGAACGCAGCAGCGTCGCCTGGGTGCCCCCGGAGGTGAGGGAGCGGCTGCGGATCATGCATATGGACGTGCATTCGCTGACCGACTTCGATACGCACCTGAACGACAAGCTGCAGTTCCTGTTGGACGCGACGCTGGGCTTCATCAACATCGCGCAGAACAACGTGATGAAGGTGATGACGATCGCCTCGGTGGTCGGCGTCCCGCCCGTCCTGGTCGCCGGCATCTACGGCATGAACTTCAAGAATATGCCGGAACTGGACTGGGTCTGGGGCTATCCCTATGGCCTGGCGCTGATCGTCATCACAGCGTTCATCCCGCTGGCCTGGTTCAAGTGGCGCAACTGGATCTGACGGGCCTGCTCAAACACGCTGGCGCGCATGCCGTGTTTTGGGGCCGCCTATGATGCGTGCCCGCTCAAAGCGGCGAGACTGGTCCAGGCTTCGTCGCAGTCTTATACCAACCGCCGTTGAGACCGACTCATAGGTTGCGGCGGCAGCAACGCCTCCCTCTCCCCTTGAGGGAGAGGGAGAAGTGTCATTCTCTTCGGCGGTTGGTATTACACTTCCCGGAAATCCTGGGATGGAGACCGGCTATGAAGATTGCCCGCATCGAGACCTTCCTGTTCGATCCCGGTACGGCCAAGAACCTGCTGTTCTGTCGCGCGGAAACCGAAAGCGGCCTGCATGGCTGGGGCGAGGCCTACGTCACCCCCGGCAAGGAGCGCGTAACCGAGCACCTGCTGCAGGACATGGCAAAATACATGATCGGCCGGAGCGCGTTCAACATCCGCCACACCGCCCAGGTGATCTTCGAGGACTTCGCGATGCGCCGCACCTCGCTGGACCTGCTGTCGGCGTGGAGTGCGATCGAGATCGCGCTATGGGACATCGTCGCCAGGCACGCCAATCTGCCGCTGCACAACCTGCTGGGTGGCGCC
>JARLIJ010000172.1 GCA_031291795.1 Acetobacteraceae bacterium
CGGGCTTCAGGGCAGCGCCCTGATCCTTCAGCTTCAAGCGATTGCCCTGCCTCGCGCGGGGTTCCGGCTTGACGTCTGACCGGCCGCCGCCCTTGATGACCGGCAAAGGCGGTCATCCGTCACGACAGAGGAAGGCGACCCCATGACCTATCTGCGCAGCGGCATCTTCCTGGCGCCGTTCCACGACCTGTCGGAAAATCCGATCCTGGCGCTCGAGCGGGACATGGAACTGCTGCAGCATCTCGATGCGCTGAACTACCATGAGGCGTGGATCGGCGAGCACCATTCCGGCGGCTTCGAGATCATCAGTTCCCCGGAAGTCTTCATCGCCGCCGCGGCCGAACGCACCCGCCACATCCGGCTGGGCACCGGTGTCGTGTCGTTGCCGTACCATAATCCGTTCATCCTGGCGGACCGCATGGTGCAACTCGACTACCAGACGCGCGGGCGGGCCATGATGGGCGTCGGGCCGGGCTCGCTGGTGCATGACGCGAAGAAGATCGGCATCAAGCCCGCCGACCAGCGGCGGATGATGAACGAGGGGCTCGACGTGATCGTGGAGCTGATGAAGGGCGAGACCGTCACCCGCAAATCCGACTGGTTCGAGCTGGAAGACGCACGGCTGCAACTGCCACCCTACACCCGCCCGATGATGGAGATGGCGGTGGCGGCCTCGCGCTCGCCGGCGGGGGCGCTGGCGGCCGGGCGGCACGGCATCGGCATGCTGTCGATCGGCGGCACCAGCGACGAGGCGATGACGCATCATGCCAACAACTGGGGCCTCTATGCGGAACAGGCGAAGCTGAACGGGCACGTGCCGGACCGGAAGAACTGGCGGCTGGTGACCTTGATGCACATCGCCGAGACGCGCGAGAAGGCGCGCGAGAACGTGCGGTACGGGCTCGACAGGTTCTGCGACTATTTCCGCGACGTGGCGACCTTCCCGATCGTGCCGGGCGATATCGAGGACCGCTACGAGTACATGGTGACCAGCGGCATGGCCTGCATCGGCACGCCGGACGACGCGATCGCCTTCATCGACCGGCTGCTCAAGGGTTCGGGTGGCTTCGGCGTGATCATGGAACTGGCGCAGAACTGGGCCGACTGGGCGGAGACGAAGCGGCATTACGAGCTGATGGCGCGCTACGTCCACCCGCATTTCCAGTCGTCGCGCGAATGGCGCACCGACAGCTACGCCTACGCCCGCGACCACCACAGCGAGTTCACCGGCCAGTCCCAGGCCGCGGTGCAGGCCGAGATCGACCGGCAGGCTCAGCGGCAGAAGGCCGCCGGGGAATAACCGCGACCTGGTGCCGCGGCGCCCCGCAAACCCAGCCTAAAGGCGTGCGGCCCAGACGGCGCGCGCGGCTTCGTCGGCCTGCTCGCCGGTCGCCGCGCGACCCAACGCCAACAACCCCAGCGCGATCGTGGCCTGCACCGTGGCGACCGCGGCCGGAGGGGCGGCGTCTCCGCGCCAGACGGCGGCGAGCAGGTCCGGGGTGTCGGCCTGGGGCGTCGGGGCTTCCAGGTCCGGGACGGCCGGCAGGGCGACCTCGCTGCGACCGGTGGCGGCGTCCCACAGATGCGCCGTGACGGGCTTCAGCGGCACGCGTTCGGCCTCTCCGCCGCCGCCCTTCAGGACCAGCAGCCTCGGGCGGCCCATGCGTTCCGCGACTCCGAGATGAACCGCGATGTAGGGCGGGTGGAACACGCCATCCACGCCGGCCGGCGCATCGCCGGGGTTGAGCAGGCGGGCCGCGGTGTTGACCGGCGAGCGCAAGCCGAACAGCCGCCGCAGGCCCAGCAACTGGTCGATCGCCGGGGCCATGCGGGCGAGCGGGAAATAGGCGAAGCGCGCCGTGCGCAGGGCCGTGGCCACCTCCGCCATCGTCGTGCTGGGGGCCAGGCCGACCGCCCGCAGGCCGGCCGGCACCGGGATGCCGCCGGAGAATTCGTTGCTGCCATGCATCAGGACGCTGATGCCGGCGCGGGCCAGCGCCAGGGCCGCGAGCAGGAACCAGGGCGCACCGCGGGTCCGGCCGGCACCATAGGATGGCCAGTCGAGGGCAACGTCCAGGCCGGCGTTGCCCAGCTCGGCGATGCGGCGCGTGGCTTCCACCATGCCGGTGATCTCGTCCGGGTCCTCGCCCCGGAAGCGCAGCAGCATGAGGAAGGCACCGACCTGGTGCGGGTCGGCCTGCCCGGTCAGCACGAGGCCGAACGCCTCCTGCGCTTCCTCGCGGGTGAGGGCGCGGGAGCGGCCCGGGCCACGTCCAAGGATGGCGACGAAGCGGGCAAAGGCGGCCTCGGAGGCGGCGGTGCGGGTCATGCGGTTGGCGGTACTCCCGGGGGGCTGAAGAACGCAAGCGCGGGCTTGACGTTTCGAGCGGTTGGCCGACCTTGCGGGGACGCTCTGCGCGGGAGATGTCTTGTTTCGGGAGCACGCATTGCTGCTGGTGGCGCATGGGTCGGCGCGTTACGCGGACGCCGCGCGGGTCGTGGAGGCGCATGCCGCTGCGTTGCGTGCCGAGGGCGTTTTCGCGGCGGTCGCGGTCGGCCTGTTGAACGGCACGCCCGAAGCGGCGCTGGTTCTGGCAGGGCTGCCTGCGCCGATCGTGCACGTCGTTCCGTTCTTCATGGAAGCCGGCTGGTTCACTCAAACCGCCGTCCCCCGCGCGCTTGGGCTGGATGGACCGGTCACGCAACGGAATGGGCGGGTGCTGCGTTACGCGGCACCGGTCGGCACGCATGCAGGCATGGCCGCCGTGATCGAGGATCGGGTGCTCCGTACGATCGAGGCTTCGCTCCAACCGTCATGCCCCGTCCTGTTGTCATCCCTCCAACCGTTGTTGTCTCCGCGACCGTTATCATCCCCGCAATCGTTGTCACCCATTGCTGGGCCCTCCGCAGCGACAGGCGGGTCGGCGGATGGCACGCGTGTTGAGACCAGCAGGGGCGACGTCGACGCGCACGACACTGGCGGAGCGGATCGTCCGGCGCTCCTCGTCGTGGGTCACGGATCGGCCCGCTCCCCCGGACGCGTAACTGCCCTGCACGGCCATGTCGCGCGTCTGGCAACGACCGGCCGCTTCCGCCACGTCGCAGCGGCATTCCTCGAAGAGCCGCCATTCGCCGCCGCGGCCATCGCACGCTTCCGCGGTGTGCCGCTCGCCGTGGTCGGCTTCTTCGCCGGCGAGGGCGGCCACGTGCGCGACGACCTTCCCGCCCTGATCGCGGCCGAACGGGCACACCGCGGCACAGGCGGCCCACCGCTGCTCGATTGCGGCAGCATCGGCGAGGCGCCGGCCATCCGCCGCATCATCCTGGACCTCGTCGTCGCCGCGACGTGACCGGCGATCGCACCGGTCCTAGGCTGCCGGCGAGGAAACAGCCGGAGGAAGCAGCATGTTCGCCTATGTCGGTGGCTACACCACGCCCGACCGCGACGGGCGCGGCAACGGCATCAACGTGTATCGCATCGATCCTGCGACCGGCGCCTGGACGCACCGGCAGCACATCGGCGGATTGGAGAATCCGTCACTGTTCACGCTGCGGCGCGACGCATCCCGGCTCTATGCCGTGCATGGCGCCCGCACCCTGATCAGTGCCTTCATGCGCGACCCCGCCAGCGGCGCGTTGACGCTGCTGAACCAGCAGGATTGCGGCGGCAGCAACCCGGTCGATGCAGCGCTCGATCCGGCGGAGCGCCACCTCGTGATCGGCAATTACGGCTCCGGTACGGTCGCGGTGATGCCGCTGGGCGAGGACGGCAGCCTGCTGCCGGTCAGCCAGTCGCACACGCTGGCCGGCACGCCTGGGCCGGATCGCGCGCAGCAGTCATCGTCCCATCCGCACGCGGTGATCTTCGATCCGCACGGGCAGTTCGTCATCGTGCCGGACAAGGGCTTCGACCGGACCTTCGTGTTCCGCTGCGACGCCGGCCGGATCACGCCGACTGCCCAAGGATCCGTCGCATCGCGTGCGGGCGCCGCACCACGGCACGCGACGTTTCACCCGAAACGACCGATCCTCTACGTCAACAACGAGCTGGATTCGACCGTGACCGTGTTCCGCTGGCACGCCGACAGCGGGCAGATCGACGAAGTCCAGGTAACCAGCACGATCCCGTTCGGGTTCGCCGGGCGGAACACGACGGCGGAGATCGCGGCGTCGCCCGACGGGCGGTTCCTCTATGTCTCCAATCGTGGCGAGGACAGCATCGTGCAGTTCGCCATCGACGCGAGCACCGGTCATTTGCGCCATGTCGCCACGACGCCGACCGGCGGGGTCAAGCCGCGGTTCTTTACGCTCGATCCGGCCGGTGCGTCGCTCTACGCGGCGAACCAGGACAGCGACGATATCACGGCGTTCAGCCTCGATCCGGCCAGCGGGCGGCTCATGCCGCGGGGCGTGGTGGTGCAGGTCGGCAGTCCGTCGGCGGTCAGCCTGGTGGCTGCCCCTTGAACCCGGTACGACATCGCGCCGATACTGCCTGCAACGCCAAGAACGAGGGGAAACGCCATGGCCAAAGCCGTGAGCAAACGCAAATCTGCCGGCAAGAAAGCCGCCGGCCGGACGGCACCGCGCAAGGCGGCAGCGAAATCGACCGCCAAGCCCGCCGCCGCCAAGCCCGCAACCGCCAAGGCACCGCCGAAGAAGAAGGCGGTCCCTGCTGCGTCCGTGCAGCGGAAGGCAGCCCCGCCGCGGCGCAGAGCCGCCAAGCCCGCAGTGCGCCGGACACGCCCTGCGGCCGCGCCCAAGCGCAAGGCAGCCGCGGTTCGCAAACAGCCGACACGGGCCGCACCGCAGCGTTTCACGGTCAGCCACCTGAAGGAGGCGGACTTCAAGACCGAGGGCCTGCGGCCTTACGCGCAATACCGCGACCTTGGCATTGCCATCGCCACCGCAGGCTTGTGCCAGGCGCATGTCATCCGGCTGGTGCCGCCCTGCACCGACGAGGTGCGCAAGCGCCACATCCACACGGTCGACCTGCAGCTCGTCTACGTCCTGAAAGGCTGGGTGAAGAACGAGTTCGAGGGCCACGGCGAGCAGATGATGTCGCAAGGCAGTTGCTGGGTGCAGCCGCCCGGCATCCCGCACACCGTGTTGGACTATTCCGCCGACTGCGAATTGCTGGAGATCGTGGTGCCGGCGGATTTCAAGACTGCCGAACTCTGAAACGACCGGGCGGCGCCGCGCCATCCGGCCGGGCCGAACGGCGCCGGCCGGATGGTCGCGTGCCCGGTGCGGGACAGGTCGCCCGACACAAAGCGGGCGTCGATGCGACGCTTATGATCTGAGGCCGTCTGCCAGATTGCGTTCGGCCGTGGCCATGGCTGCGACGTTCCGAACGTGGGCCGCCGCCCAGGGCAGTCCGAGCGTTTCCATTTCGTCGGCGAATTTGGCCAATCGGTCCATCAGGATGGTGGGATCGGAAAAGGCCGAATTGGTCATTGCACGATGTGCCAGGTCGAGCATGGCTAAGACCTCCTTGCAGCGCCCCCCGGTAATTCGGGAGTATCGGATGCCGCAGTTGGTGCCAGATTCGAGCGCGAGGCGGTGGCCCAGATCACACTCACAGCAACGTGTGGCCGGTCCGGCAACTATTTGACAAGCACAATCGCCTCGACCTCGACGGAGATGTTCCGCGGCAGGCTCTCCATGCCCACGGCCGAACGGGCGGGGCGGCCATTCTCGCCGAACACGGCGACGAAGAGATCCGTGCAGCCATCGATGATTTTCGGGTGGTCGCCGAAATCCGGGGTGGCATTCACCATGCCCAGCACCTTCAGCACCGTATCGACCCGATCGAGCGAACCGACGGCGGTGATGATGTTCACCAGCAGGTTGAGCCCGCACATCTTCGCGGCTTCGTAGCCTTGTTCCAGCGTGACGTCGGTGCCGACCTTGCCGGTGGTGAGCGAGCCGTCCGGATGGCGTGGCCCGACGCCCGAGAGGAACAGCAGGTTGCCGGCGAGACGGAACGGCACGTAGTTGCCAAGCGGGGCGGGCGAGGGCGGCAGGGTGAGGCCGAGGCTGGCGAGGCGTTCGGTTGCGGACATTGGCGGGGATTCTCCGAGGGGTCAGGCTGCAGCAGCCCCGTCGGGTCCGCCACGTGCTCCAGGCTAGCCACCGCGGCGGGCTTGTCAAAGCGCAGGGGGCGCTGCCCCCCGGTCCCACCCCGTCCCCGGATGAACACCAACAGAATGGGTCCAGGGACCAGGTCCCTGGTGGGGGTCTCGGGGGCAACGCCTCCGAGCGGGTTTCAGGGTAGCGCCCTGTGACGTCGGCAGCGTTCGGCGGTAGCCTCGATGGACGCGGCCTGATGCCCGCGCCGGATGGAGGGAACTCGATGAACGCCGACCAACTGCGCGCCGTGCAGGCGCCGCTGAAGCAGCGCTACCGCGACGATCCGGCGACTGCCCGCGTCGCCTCCCGCGCAGAGGGCATCCTGGAGCCTGGCGAGATCGCGTGCACCGTCCGCGCCTGGCATGGCGAGGTCACCGCGGGGCTGCACCAGGCCGGCGGCGGGTCGGGGGAACAGGCCTGCTCCGCCGACATGCTGCTGGAGGCGCTGGTCGCCTGCGCGGGCGTGACGCTGAGCGCGGTGGCCACCGCGATGGGCGTCACGATCAGCGGTGGGCGCATCGTGGCCGAGGGCATCTGGGATGCGCGCGGAACGCTGGGCGTCGATCGCAGCGTGCCGGTGGGGCTGACCGAGATCGCGCTGCGGTTCGAGGTCGACAGCGACGCCGACCCGGCCAGGCTGGAGCGGCTGATCCAGACGACGGAACGCTACTGCGTGATCCTGCAGACGCTGCGGACGCCGCCGAAGGTGTCGTTTTCGGTGGCGGGAGCGGGCTGAACCGGGCGCAACGGCCGCAGCGTTGCCGGCCGGTTCAGGTCCGGGCCACGCTTGCCGGATCGGGCCAGAAGCGCAGCAGTGGAGAGCCCGCGACCACGGCGCGCACCGCCGCCTGATCCGCGGCTTGCATGCGGGTGCGCCAGGCTTCGGCGGCCTCGGATGACACCCGCAGCACGGCGTAGTAGCCGGTGGCGCCGGCGTGGCTTGTGCTGCGGGCCAGGAAGGCCGCGGTCTGCGGCGTCCAGTCCAGGCCGGCAAAGGTCAGCAGCGCGCGGGATGCGGGTTCGGGACGGGCGCACAGGTCCTCGTAGACCACCACAAGCGCGTTCGGCAGGCCGTCGAGCGCGGCGAACGCCGTCTCGTTGAATGCGCGCCAGCTCCAGGCGTATTTCGCGGCGTCCGGCAGCGCCTGGAACGCGGCGTCGGTCACACCGTGGCGGGCGGCGAAGGCCACCGCCTGCGCCTCGTCGAACGGCATGTCGGTGCCGGCTTCGCGCAGGGCGAAGCGGCGCGCCTGGTTGCCGCGCATCACCGAGGCGACCTGGCCGCACGGGTGGCGCAGGATCAGCAGCGTCCGGCTGTCCGGCAGCGCGCGGGCGAAGTCGCCGGCGAGGTCGCAGCCGCTGATCGACTTGATCGCGATGCGCGCCCGTCCGATGTCGCCGAAATCCGGCACCGTCGCCGCCTGGAACGCGCGTCCGATCCCCGGCAGGCGTTCGGCTGCCGCCAGCCCGTAGACCACCGCCCCGCGCAACGCGAAGGCTGCGTTACCCTGCCAGGATTTGCGGAAGAACGGCCGCTTGGCCGCACTGCGGGGGTGGCGTTCGGCGATCCAGGCCTGCACCGCGGTGCGCACCGACGCGGCGTCGCTGCCGGTCACGCGGGGTTGGAGCTCGTCCGGCTCGTGGCGGTAGAGCACGTCCGGGTGGCTGTCGAGGATCTTGCCCAGCCAGCTTGTGCCGGAGCGCTGCGCCCCCAGCACCAGGATCGCCGTGTCGACCAGACGCGCGGGGGAGGAACGTTGCATGCGTGCGGCTTATGCCGTTGCGGTGCGCGTCCTGTCACTCACCGGCGACGGGCCCCAGCAGCATGACGAGCTTGCAGTCGGGGCGGGAGGCGGGCCGGAGGGTGAGCTGCTCGAATGTCAGGCGTCCGTCGGCGGGATGATTGAAGCCGCGCAGGCCGCCCTCGCGTTCCTGCACGTCCTGGTCCTGCCAGAACCGGGCGAACAGCGGCGACTGGGCCTGCAGGGCGGCGACCAGCGCCGCCAGCGCCGGGTCGTCGGGCAGGCGGCCGGTGTCGGCGCGGAATTCCGCCACCAGCCGGCGGGCGCGGTGGTCCCAGTCGTCGATGAACTGCCGCGCGGTGGGATCGCGGAAGACGTAGCGCAGCAGGTTGCGCTCCGCCCCGCCGATCCAGCCGGCGAACAGGTGAAGCGCCGCGTCGTTCCAGGCGCGCGCCTGCCAGAGCCGGTCGAGCACATAGGCGGGCACGTCGATGGCCTGCACCGCCTGGGCGAGGGCGGGGGGCAGTTCGTCGGCGTCCTCGGGCGCCGGGGCGGCGGGGTCGCGCTTGCGGGCGAGGTCGAACAGATAGGCGCGTTCGGCGCCGCTGAGATGCAGCGCGTCGGCGAGGCGGGCCAGGGCGGCGGGGGAGACCGAGACGTCGCGGCCTTGCTCGATCCAGCTATACCAGGTGGGGCTGAGGCCGCAGAGCTGCGCGACCTCCTCGCGGCGCAGGCCGGGCGTGCGGCGGCGGGGCGATCCGGCCGCGGCGATGGCCGGGGTGGGGGCGACGCGTTCGCGGTGGGTGCGGAGGAAGGCACCCAGCAGGCGGCGTTGTTCTTCGGTCTGGATCATCCTGGGAGAGGGTATACCAGGATGTGCGGGCGGGGTGGGAGGTCCGGGGATTTTAGCGGATTGTAGAGGGCCGCTCCGTAGCCTGGGGGGCGATGCAGTCGTTTCCGTCCTTGTTCGCAGCCCAGAAGGCCCCTGTCCGCGAGGTGGCGTGGGCGGCGGCCGACCCCGAGGACGGCTATATGGGATTTGTCGTGCCGCTGCTGGTCGAAGGTCGGACGGTCGCGGGGCTGGCGCTGGCCGGGCGGCTGTTACCAGGACCGGCCCGATTGCGCGGTGATGCTGCAGGTCGAAGTCGGGGTGCCGGGCGCGCGCACGCGGATCCCATTGAGCCGGATCGACTGGCGACCGGCGAACCGGGGGCACAAGAATCCCCTGCGAGGACCGGCGGCGCATGCGGGGCGGTTCCTGCCGGACTCGCATCTGCATACGTTCGCATTGAATTGGCTGCCGCAGGCGTCTGCGATGCGCGCTGGGAACCTGCCATTCGCGGTCGATCTTCCGGCATTTGTCGATACGCTTGACGCGTTGTTTGATTTCGCTGGATTCGTCTTCAGGATCGACCATATGACAATGATTGAAATGCCCCCGTGGTTGCCAAGGCTGCTTTGACAATGTCCCTGTCGCAAGACGATCTGAGCGTGCAGGACGCCGTAGACGCCGCGGTGCGGCAGCTTGTGTCGGCCAGCCATGCCGAGGGTGCCAGTCACATCCACCTGCCGCTGTTCTATCCCAGCGGTGCGGCAGTGACGGTGAGCGTGGAACGCGTGAAGGTCGGATACCTTGTGACGGACGAGGGCTTCGCGTACCGGGAGGCCGAGATGGTCGGAGCGGAAACGCAGTTCGCTGACTTTGCCCGGATTGCGGCTCAGGAGCTGGGTGTGATTGCCACTGCCCGTATGATAACGGCTGCAGCGGATCGCGCGTCACTTGCCGCGGTGATTGCTGGTGTTGGTTCGGCTTCTCAGATGGCTGCGAGCGCTGCGGTCAGCGCAGCCTGATTCCCAATGCGATCCGATTTCGGCAAGAAGATCCAGCCGCCAGCAAAATGATTCTATCGCCGGCTGAGTTTTTATCAATCACGATCGTCCGGCAATAAGAAGTCATAAGGACTGTTGCTTAACAGTAGCGTTGAGAGAATGTGAGGCCCCCTCAGCGGGAGGCCGCACAATCCGAATACAGTCCCGTTGCATGCGGCGGCAAGGATGGCCGCCGTATGGGCAGCCCGAATATCACCCCACCCGCTCGAAGAACCCCCGATACCCGAACAGTCCCACCGCGCCGCCGGTGTGCAGGAACACCACCCGCTCGCCCTTGCGGATCTCGCCCTTGCGGATCAGGTCGATCATCCCTGCCATCGCCTTGCCGGAGTAGACCGGGTCCAGCAGGATCCCCTCCGCCTGGGCCAGCATCTCCACCGCCTCGCGCATCCCCGCGGTCGGCTGGCCGTACCCCGGCCCGACATAGTCGCAGTTCGCCACCACCGCCGCGCGCGGGATACCGCCCGCCAGCCCGAGCTTGGCTGCGGTCGCTTCGGCGAGGCGATGCACGTTCGCCTCCTGCTTGTCCTTTGGCAGCCGCACGCCGATCCCCAGCACCGGCACCTGCGCGTTGATCCCGATCATCCCGACCACAAGGCCGGCCTGGGTGCCGGCACTGCCGGTGGCGGTCACCAGCCGGTCGATCACCAGCCCCATCTCGTCGGCCTGCTGGATCAGCTCCTGCGCGCAGGACACGTAGCCCAGCGCGCCCACGGTGTTTGAGCCGCCACCGGGGATGACGTAGGCGCGCTCCCCTGCCGCCCGCAGCTTCTCCCCGAACGCCTCGGCCTCGGCGTTCATGTCCAGCCCGGGCGGGCGGTATTCGATCGCGCAGCCGAACAGCCGGTCCAGCAGCACGTTGCCGCTTGCCAGGTAGTCAGGGTCGTTGGTCTCCACCCGGTGCTCCAGCAGCGCGGTGCATTTCATGCCGAACTTGCGCGCGACCGCCGCGGTCTGGCGCACGTGGTTGGACTGCACCGCGCCCTGGGTCACCAGGTGGGTCGCGCCCTGCGCCACGGCCTCCCCCACCAGCCACTCCAGCTTGCGCACCTTGTTGCCGCCGGTCGCCACCACCGTGCAGTCGTCGCGCTTGATCCAGATCTCCGGCCCGCCCAGCGCGCGGCTGAAATTGTCCAGCCGCTCCAGGGGCGTAGGCGCCGGGAACAGCCGCACGCGCGGGAATCGAGCCAGGTGCATCGGACACGTCCTTCAGAAAAATTTCGTCCAGGCGATCGGACGGGCGTAATTTCGCGTATCCTGCGGTGTCAGACAATGCGACCCCTGTTGGGGCGACCCACCCGTGCACCTGGGGCCGGGCAATAACCCGGGACCGGGCAAGAGAAGGAGTTCGCGATGCCTGTCATTCTGCGCCGTGGCTGGGAAATCCCGGCAAGCCAGGTTACGCCGGAAGCCGCGGTCATGCGCCGCCGCAGCGTGCTGGCCGGCGCCGCCGCCCTCGGCCTGCTGCCCGCCCTGGGTGCCCGCGCGCAGACCGCCGACGGCAGCCCCGCCAAGCGCAACCTTGCCTTCGACGCCGGCCGCGCGCTGACCGACGAGAAGGACGCCACCACCTACAACAACTACTACGAGTTCTCCGAGAGCAAGAACCTGTGGCGCGCCGCCCAGGCCCTGCCGCAATCCCCCTGGACGCTCGAAATCGCCGGCCTGGTCAAGCAGCCCCGCAAGATCGCCCTCGACGACCTGTTCAAGCAGGTCGAGTTCGAGGAACGCATCTACCGCCATCGCTGCGTGGAAGCCTGGGCGATGACCGTGCCCTGGACCGGCTTCACCCTCCATCAGCTCGTCCGCCTCGCCGACCCGCTCGGTTCGGCCAAATTCGTCGTGCTCGAGACCGCCCAGGACAAGACGATGCCCGGCCTGAACGCGCCGTTCTACCCGTTCCCCTATATCGAGGCGGTCACCATCGAAGAAGCCGCCAACGAGCTCGCCTTCATCTCCACCGGCCTCTACGGCAAGCACCTGCCGCCACAGAACGGCGGGCCGATCCGGCTCACGCTGCCATGGAAATACGGCTTCAAATCCGCCAAGGCGCTGGTGAAGATCAGCTTCACGGAAAAGCGGCCGCAGACCTTCTGGGAGCAGATCCAGCCGTCCGAATACGGCTTCTGGGCCAATGTGAACCCCACCGTGCCGCATCCCCGCTGGAGCCAGGCGAGCGAACGCCTGCTCGGTTCCGACGATCGTGTGGCCACACAACTCTTTAATGGCTATGCGCCATTCGTCGCGGGGCTGTATACGAACCTGAAGACCGAGAAGCTGTACATGTGATCGCCCAACGCATCTTCGCTGTCCTGGCCGCCGCCCTGCTGGTCGGAGCCGTCGCCCTCGCGACGCTCGGCCCGCCATCGCTGCCGCTCGGCCAATTGATCTTCATGCTCGACCACGACGTGATGGATGCCATGCGCGTCGGGATCGAGGGCCACATCGCGGGCTGGCTGTGGCGGTCCGTCGCGGTCCCGGTGCTGGTGCGGCCGGCCTGGCTGGTGCCTGCCGGACTGGGACTGATCTGCGCCGGCGCCGCTGTGTCGCTGTTCAACCGCAAGCCGGCGCGGCGCTCCCACCGCCGCAGCTGACGGCTTGCCGGCCCGGGCGACGCCGAAGACCGTAACTTTTCCGTATTCATTGCTTGTTTATGGTACGGATGACCATGCAGTCGTCCGCTCCGCCGCCGATCGTGCCGACAGCAGGTCCGCCCGGCCGCGCGCCGCACGGCCTGGGCCTGGCCTGCGCCGCGCTCGCCATCATTGCCCTGAGCGCCGCCGCCCTCGCCATCTGGGACGCACGGGAAAGCACGATCGCCGGCTACCGCGCCCAGCAGGTCACGCTGGGCGCCGTGCTGACCGAACGGGCCCTGCGGGAGATGCAGGCGGTCGATCGGGCCTTGCAGGGCGTGCACGACCGGAGCGCGGCGGCCGAGGCCGGCACCGCGCCGGAGGCCGATGAACTGGCCCGGGTGGCGGCCGGCTTGCCGCAGGTCATGGCGCTCGCCGCGCTCGACCGCGATGGCGCCCTGCGTGCCGCCAACGGCCATGACCCGCAGGATGATGCGGCCTGGGCCATGGCGGTGTGGCGCCATATTCCGCCGCCGACCGCGGCCGTGCCATGGGTCGGGGGCCCGTTCCGCAGCCGCCGGGACGGCCCGCCGATGCTGCTGCTCGCCCGCCCGCTGACCGGCCGCGACGGTTCCCCGCGCGGTGTGGTCGCAGCTGCGATCGCGCTGCCGGCCATCGCCGAGGCCATCCGGACGGTCAGGCTGCCGAAAGGTTCCGCGGTGACCATGCTGCTGGCCGATGGCACCATCCTGCTGCATTTGCCGGAGCGGGCAGGGGTCGTCGGCACGCGCATGCCCGCGTCCATGCCGTGGTACGACAAGGTCGCCAAAGGCGGCGGGGTGTTCATCTCGCCCGGCATCCTCTCACCCGGCCGGCGCATCGTCTCGGTCCACCGGCTGAGCGGCTTCGACCTCGTGCTCGACGTCAGCATCTCCGAGGACGCCAGTCTCATAGCCTGGCGCCGCGAAGCGCTCCTGATGGGGATCGGGTCCTGCGTGACCGTGTTCGCGCTGGTGCTGCTGTTCCGCCTGCTGGAGGCGCAGGTCCGCCGCCTCGCCCGGTCGGAAGCCGCGCTGGCGCAGCGCAACGCCGCGCTGGAGGCCAGCAGTGCGCAGCTCGCGAGCCAGGCGGCCGAGCTGCAGGCCACCGCCGAAGCGCTGCGCCGCAGCGAAAGCGACAGCGCCGAGAAGTCCCGCCTGCTGGAGACCACGCTGGAGGCGATGGGCCAGGGCATCATGATGGTGGCCGCCGATGGCACCGTCCCGGTGTGCAATGCCCGTGCCGCGGCGATGCTGGACCTGCCGCCCTCGCTCGTCGCCAGCCGCCCGCGCTTCATGGATATCGTGGATTACCAGTGGCAGACGGGGGAGTTCGGCCCGACCGACCCCCGCATGCACGAGCAGTTGCGCAATGCGCAGGTGCTCGAGCACCCGCATGTCTACGACCGCGTTCGCCCCAACGGCACGGTGCTGGAGATCCGCAGCACGCCGCTGCCGGGCGGCGGCATCGTGCGCACCTATTCCGACATCACCGCCCACAAGCAGGCCGAAGCGCGGGCCGAGGCGGCGCGCGCCCAGGCTGAACAGGCCAACCGCGCGAAATCCGAATTCCTCGCCAACATGTCGCATGAGATCCGCACGCCGATGAACGGCGTCATCGGCATGAACGAGGTGCTGATGCGCACCGAACTCACCGATGCGCAACGCGAATGCGTCCATGCGATCCGCATCTCCGCCCAGGCGCTGCTCGGGCTGATCGACGACGTGCTGGATATCTCGCGCCTGGAAGCCGGCAGGGTCGAGCTGGAGGCGATCCCGTTCAACCTGACCGAGACGCTGGAGGCGGCGATCTGCCTGCTGAAGCCGCGCGCGGCCGAGAAGGGCCTGGCGTTGCACTGCAGCCTCGCCCCCGACGTCGACCGCGAGGTGATGGGCGACCCGTTCCGGCTGCGCCAGGTACTGCTCAACCTGCTGGGCAATGCCGTGAAGTTCACCGAACAGGGCAGCGTCGAGCTGACCGCGGCGGCTGCGGCGGACGGAGCGGTCCGGATCGCCGTCGCCGATACCGGGATCGGCATGAGCCAGGAGACCCAGGCGCGGCTGTTCCAGAAATTCACCCAGGCCGATAGCTCGATCACCCGTCGGTTCGGCGGCAGCGGCCTTGGCCTCGCCATCACCCGCGAGCTGGTGACGCTGATGGGCGGCCAGATCGACGTGAAAAGCGCCCCGGGGAAAGGCAGCTGCTTCACCGTCACGCTGCGCCTGCCGCGGGCGCCTCTGCCGGCGGTGCCGGCCCTGGTTGCCGCACCGGCGCCGGCCAATGCGGGCTCTGCGGGGCTGCACCTGCTGGTGGTCGATGACAACGCGATCAACCGCCGGCTGGTGACGGTGCTGCTGGAGGGCGCCGGCCATCGTGTCGACCCGGCGGCCGACGGGCGGGAAGCGGTAGAGGCAGCCCTGCGGGTGCGTTACGACGCGATCCTGATGGACATCCAGATGCCGGTGATGAACGGCGTGCAGGCGACGCGGCGGATCCGCGCCTTGCCGCCGCCGCACAATGGCGTGCCAGTGATCGCGCTGACCGCCGACGTGCTGGCCGATGCCCCCGAACGCTACCGCGCCGCCGGCATGGATGCCTATCTCAGCAAGCCGCTGTCGCCCGCGGCCCTGATGACGACGCTGGAGACGCTGGTTCGCGACGGCCGCCCGCCGCGCGCCGCCGGGATCGAGCCGGCGGTCGACCGCGCGACGATCACTGCCCTGCGCGGCTTCCTGGACCCGGAGCCGTTCGAGCGCTTCATCAGCGAATCGCTGGTCGATATCGGGGTCCGGCTGGACCATCTCGATGTGCTGCTGGAGACGCAGGACCACGGCGCCGCCGCGCAGGCCGCGCACGACCTGGTCTCGATCGCCGGCAATTGCGGCGCCAGCGCGGTGAGCGTCCTGGCGCGGGACCTGGAACGGGCTTGCCGGCAGGGGGTCGGTGTGCCGCCCTCGACCGATGCGATCCGCCTCGCCTGGCGCCGGGCGGCCGAGTTGCTGGAGGCGGTGCTGGCCGGCTAGAGCGGTTTCACGGTGACTGGAAAACCCATGCCGTCATGGCCGGGCTTGTCCCGGCCATCAATCGCGGCACGGTGCTGGTACAGATGGCCGGGACAAGCCCGGCCATGACGATCTCTGACAATGGCAGGTTTCCAGTCAGCCGGAACGTGCTCTAGTCCCTCTGCACAGAGGTTTCGACCGGTTGCGTCTGGCTTGATTCCGCGGCGATACGCTCTGTGCAGCGTAGACCCGTCAACACGTCCGTACCTGTCCGTCGGCAGTATCGCAAAGGCAGATTTTGAACGCAGATATCAGAGGATGCACGCGGAACACGCAGATAGTGACAGGCTGAATGATTTTTCGGGACGGGTGATCGGCTGCGCCTTCACCGTGTTCGATACGCTCGGGGCTGGTTTCCTGGAAAAGGTCTATGAGAACGCGCTGCACATGAAATGCGTGTCGCTGGCCTGGAGGTTGCGCAGCAATACAGTGTCGGTGGGCACTATCATGACGTGGTGGTCGGCGAGTATTTCGCGGACCTGTTGGTCGAGGGCGCGCTGCTGGTTGCAGTTGAAGACCGCCAAGGCACTGGACGACGCGCATCGCATGCAATGCACCAATTGCCTCAAGGCGAGCGGCCTGCGGCTGAATTTCGGCAAGCCACGCCTGGAGATCAAACGTGTTGTCAACGGCCTGTGAACCGCGCTGCGCCATCTGCGTGTTCAGCGTGCATCTGCGTTAACTTCTGCCTTCTCCTGCGGCGCCACAGGCATGCAATGCGGGCCGAGATCATACGTGATCGCCGCCACTTCGACTGCCGGCGGAAGCATGCTCAACCGGTCAGAATCACCACGCAGAGGTACTAGGACAAGTTCAGGCGGCCTGCGGGCGATCCTGTTCTGTCACGCTCATCGGGTTGTCTGCCTCCTCCCATGGGGCGATCAGGGTCATCGCGCCGGGTGGGAACGATCCGGGTGGGGTCGATCCCGACAGCGTGACCTGTTATGTCCATCTGGCTATAGCGATCGGCAAAGGAAGGGTCCAGATGCGACGCAAGTTCAACCTCCTGTGCGCGACGGTGGTGGTTGCGGTCCTGCTGTCGGCAGTGTCCGCGCGGGCCGTGGAACCGCTGCGGATCTATGCGGCGGGCAGCCTGACGGACGCCTTTACCGAGATCGCGGCTGCGTTCCCCGTCCCGCCCGGCAGCATTGCCGCCCCGGTGTTCGGCCCTTCCGGCTCACTGCGCCAGCGGATCGAGAAGGGCGAGGCCGCGGATCTGCTCGCATCGGCCGACATGACGCAGCCGCGGGCCTTGGCCAAGGCGCAGGCCGGGCGGTTCGTGGCGATGTTCACCCGCAACCGGCTCTGTGTGCTGGGGCGCGCCGACCTGCATCTCACGCCTGAGTCCGTGCTCGACCGGATGCTGGACCCGGCGGTGCGCGTGGCGACCTCCACGCCGGGGGCCGACCCCGGCGGGGACTATGCCTGGGCGGTGTTCGCACGCGCCGAGGCGCTGCATCCCGGCGCACGGGCGATCCTGGAGGCCAAGGCGCTGAAGCTGGTCGGCGGCCCGGACACCAAGCCGCTGGTGCCTGGCCGGGGCCAGGTCGAGGGGGTTTTCCTCAGCCACAGCGCCGACCTCATGCTGGGCTATTGCAGCAGCGGGGAGCCGGTGGTGAAGGCGCTGCCGGACCTGGTGAACGTGCGGCTGCCGGAGGCGCTGACCGTCGGGCCGGCCTATGGGCTGGTGGTGCTGTCGGACCATCCGCTGGCGGCGCGGTTCGCGCTGTTCGTGCTGTCGGAGCAGGGCCAGGCGATCCTGCAGCGCCACGGCTTCGACCCGATCGGCGTGGCGGGGCCCTGAGCAAGGCAAGGGCGGGGCGCTGCCCCGCACCCCGCCAGGGGCCTGGCCCCTGGACCCAGTCGGTTGGTGTTCATCGGGGGAGAGGGGGCGACACG
>JARLIJ010000173.1 GCA_031291795.1 Acetobacteraceae bacterium
CGCCTCTCGGACAAGGATACGCTTGGTATCGCGCTGGAGCGCATGCTCGAAAAACTGCGAATCGTCGTGACGGAAGCCTCGGCGGCGGCGGAAAACGTGTCGTCCGGCAGCCAGGAGTTGTCATCCAGTTCGGAGGAGCTGTCGCAGGGGGCCACCGAACAGGCCTCGGCCGCCGAGGAAGCGTCCTCCTCGATGGAGCAGATGGCTGCCAATATCAAGCAGAATGCCGACAATGCCACACAGACCGAGAAGATCGCCCGCCAGTCTTCGCTGGATGCGCAAAAGAGCGGCGAGGCAGTGGGTCGGGCCGTGCAGGCAATGCAGGTCATCGCCGAAAAGATCACCATCGTGCAGGAGATCGCGCGGCAGACGGATCTGCTGGCGCTGAACGCGGCCGTCGAGGCTGCCCGTGCCGGCGAGCACGGCAAGGGCTTCGCGGTCGTGGCCTCCGAGGTCCGCAAGCTGGCCGAGCGCAGCCAGACGGCAGCGGCGGAGATCGGCACGGTGTCGACACAGACGGTGAAGGCGGCGCAGGAAGCGGGCGAGATGCTCGGCCGACTGGTGCCGGACATCAAGAAGACAGCGGAACTGGTGACTGAGATCAGTGCCGCTTGTCGGGAACAGGATATCGGTGCGGAGCAGATCAACCAGGCGATCCAGCAGCTCGACAAGGTGACGCAGCAGAACGCGAGTGCGTCGGAGCAGATGTCGGCGACTTCGGAGGAACTGGCGGCGCAGGCTGAACAGCTGCAGTCCAGCATTGCCTATTTCCAGATCGAGACCAACGCACCGCCGGCAGCTACGCCACGACCGGTGGCGGCTGCTGCACATCGCCCCACCCAGCCGACCGTCGCCGTCAAGCCGGCGAAGATGGCGGCAGCCAAACCAATGGTGCTGCGCAATGGTGCCAACAAGAGCAAGGTAAACGGCTTTGCCCTCAACCTGACTCAGGGCGGCGCCGATCACCGCGATGCTGAGTTCGAGCGGATGTAGACGGATGGATCAGCAACAAACGACGGCATGCAGTCAGTCTGTTACGCTTGGCATAGGCTGGGAAGCCTTTGCGGTACGCGTCGAGATGGTGCTTGAAACCTCTGACATGATTAAGATCTCCCGGGCGCCTGGTCTCCCGTTAGATTCTTATTGGAGCAGTTGGCGATGCGTATCACAGTCAAACTGAAGCTAGGACTGGCTTTTGCCACGATCATAGTTCTCTCCGGAATCACGGCCTGGCTTGGCGTCAGCAACCTCTCCTCGCTCAACGAGACGATGGAAAGCACCCTGGCGGGTCCAGTCGAGCGCCTCCAGTTGGCACAAACTCTGAATATCGACCTGCTGATGGCTATCCGAGCAGAGGAAAATCTTCTGCTTGCCGGAAGCAACACGGACGACAGGGCGCGCTATGACTCGGAAATTCTGAGACAGCGCGAGGTGTTCGCCACTCATCTCGACAAGCTTGAAACGCTGGCATCGGAAGAAGGCAAGAAGCTACTTGCGACACTTCGCGTAAGCCGACAGCAATGGATCGAGACCCAGGACAAGATACGCAACCTTGCGCGGGACAATCAGATTGCCGACGCGATCGCATTGTCGAACGGTCGCGGCCGAGAACTGGTCGGGATTCAGGAGAAGCAGCTCGGCACGTATCTGGATCTAGGGAACCAATTCCTGACGCAGGTGAAGGATAGTGCTTCCCGCCAGTACCAAAGCACCCGCCTGCTGCTGATCGCGGTCACGCTGGTTGCGCTTGGTGTCGGCGCGGGTACCGCGTTCTGGATGGCCTTCAGCATTGGCCGCAGTCTCAGCCGCGCCGGTGCACTTGCCGAGGCAGTTGCCGGCGGCGATCTGACGCAAACAGCCAATATTACATCAAAGGATGAGATTGGCGATCTCATCGGCCACGTCAACGCGATGGTTGAGAGGCTTCGTACCGTTGTCGGGGAAGCCTCGGTGGCGGCGGAGAACGTGTCGTCCGGCAGCCAGGAGTTGTCATCCAGTTCGGAGGAACTGTCGCAGGGTGCCACCGAACAGGCCTCGGCTGCCGAGGAAGCGTCTTCCTCGATGGAGCAGATGGCCGCCAATATCAAGCAGAACGCCGACAACGCCACGCAGACCGAGAAGATCGCCCGCCAGTCTTCGCTGGATGCGCAAAAGAGCGGCGAGGCGGTGGGGCGTGCCGTACAGGCGATGCAGGTCATCGCCGAGAAGATCACCATCGTGCAGGAGATCGCGCGGCAGACGGATCTGTTGGCGCTGAACGCGGCCGTCGAGGCTGCCCGTGCCGGCGAGCACGGCAAGGGCTTCGCGGTCGTGGCCTCCGAGGTCCGCAAGCTGGCCGAGCGCAGCCAGACGGCAGCGGCGGAGATCGGCACGGTGTCGACGCAGACGGTGAAAACGGCGCAGGAAGCGGGCGAAATGCTCGGCCGACTGGTGCCGGAAATCAAAAGGACAGCGGAACTGGTGACCGAGATCAGCACTGCCTGCCGGGAGCAGGACATCGGTGCGGAGCAGATCAACCAGGCGATCCAGCAGCTCGACACGGTGACGCAGCAGAACGCGAGTGCGTCGGAGCAGATGTCGGCGACTTCGGAGGAACTGGCGGCGCAGGCTGAACAGCTGCAGTCCAGCATTGCCTATTTCCAGATCGAGACCAACGCTCCCGTGGCTGTCGTGCCGCAGCGGGCCGGCGCCACTCCACGCCGTTCGGCGCCTTCGGCCAGCATCGCCAAGCCGACCAAGGTCATGGCAAGCAAGCCGGCTCCGCTGCGGAACGGCCACGACAAGAGCGGGGCGAACGGGTTTGCCCTCAACCTCGCCCATGGCGGGGCCGATCAGCACGACGCCGAGTTCGAGCGGATGTGAGAGAGGAAAGGAAATGTCAGAAAACCGATGACGTTCCAGAACGATAATCCTGATAGCCTGAGTCAACGCAACTTTCTGCAGCTGGCATCCTTCATCGAGAACTACAGCGGAATCAAGGTGCCGCTGAGCAAGGTCACGATGATCGAAGGGCGTCTTCGCCGGCGGGTGCGGGCGACAGGACTACCGAACCTGAAGCAATACTGCAACTATCTGTTTGAGAAAGACGGCCTCGCGGTCGAGGCCGTCCAGCTGATCGATGCCGTGACGACAAACAAGACCGAGTTCTTCCGGGAGCCAGAGCATTTCCGGTTCCTGGCCGAGCACGCTGTACCGCAGCTTCTGTCCGGATCGCGGGGTCGGGCTGGAGCCTCGCTGAAGATCTGGAGTGCAGCCTGCTCGATCGGCGCCGAACCATATACCGCAGCCATGGTCCTCGCTGATCTTTCGCACCAGATTTCGGGTCTGCGCTATACCATCACCGCTACCGATATCTGCACCGAGGTGCTCGATACTGCTATTTCCGGGATCTATCCGGAGGCGATGATCCAACCCGTACCACCCGATGTTCGCCAACGTTACGTGTTGCGCTCCAAGGACCGCACCCGCCATCAGGTGCGCATCGTGCCTGAACTACGCGCGGCGACCCAGTTCGCGCGAATCAACCTCATGGAAGTGCCCTATTCCGTCGATCGGGACATGGACGTCATCTTTTGCCGCAACATTCTTATCTACTTCGACAAACCAACCCAGGAAACCGTGCTGCAGCGCTTGTGTGAGCATCTACGGCCCGGTGGGTTCCTGTTTCTTGGCCACTCCGAGGCTCTTACCGGCTTCGTTCTACCTCTCCGGCCGGCTGCGCCCACCGTTTTTCGTCGACTGTAGGCGCAGTTGTGAAACAGAAAGTCCGCGTGTTGATTGTCGACGACTCGGCAACTGTCCGTCAGACGATGACCAGGATCCTCAACGCGGACCCGGAGATCGACGTCATCGGCACCGCCTCCGATCCGTTCATCGCGGCGCGTCGCATCCTGGAAGAAGTGCCCGACGTCATCACTTTGGACGTCGAGATGCCGCGGATGGACGGGATCACCTTCCTGCGCAAACTCATGGCACAGCATCCGGTGCCCGTCGTGATGTGCTCATCGCTGGCCGAGGAGGGGTCGGCGACGCTGATGCAGGCGCTGGAGGCGGGCGCGGTGGACATCATCCTCAAGCCACGGGTTGATGTGCCGCAATTCCTGGAAGAGGCGAGTATCCAAATCTGCGACACTGTAAAGGGGGCTGCGCGGGCACGGCTGAAGGGCGTCGCGACCAGGAGACCAGACGACACAAAGACACGAGAGCCGCAGCAGAAGCTGACCGCTGATGTCATCATGCCGCCGCCGATCGCCGGCCAGGCCATGGTGCGTACAACAGAAACAATCGTGTGCATTGGTGCATCGACTGGCGGGACCGAGTCGCTGAAGGTGATACTGGAGGCACTGCCGGCGGATTGTCCGGGAATCGCGATTGTGCAGCACATGCCGGAGAAATTTACCGAAGCTTTCGCTCGCCGGCTCAATGGTCTTTGCGCGATGGAGGTCAAGGAAGCCGCAGATGGAGACTCTGTGTTGCGTGGCCGCGTTCTCATCGCGCCGGGAAACCGGCATATGCTGCTGCAGCGCAGCGGCGCGCGCTATTATGTAACGATCAAGGACGGACAGCTGGTTTCGCGCCATCGGCCTTCGGTGGACGTGCTGTTTCGGTCGGCGGCCCGATTCGCAGGCGCCAATGCCCTCGGTATCATCATGACCGGAATGGGGGATGACGGAGCGCGCGGTCTTCTCGAAATGAAGCAGGCCGGCGCTGTCACCATTGCCCAGGATGAAGCCACTTCTGTCGTCTTCGGCATGCCGAAGGAAGCCATTATCCGCGGCGCGGCCGACAAAGTTCTCCCAATCGGTCATCTGCCCATGGAGATTATCAGGGCTGGCCGCCGATGAACGTTCCGATAGATCTCTCGCTTGGGGTCAACGGGCGACTGCCCCAGGTCTATCTGACACCCGGCACTCTCTATTGCAGTTCCGGACCGGCCGTGGTCAGCACAGTGCTTGGCTCGTGTGTCTCGGTCTGTCTGGTGGATCGTTATAATCGGGCAGCCGGCATCAACCATTTTGTCCTACCCTACAATCCAGATGAAAAAGACAGTCTGCGATATGGTGACGTCGCTCTCGACCGGCTGCTGGAACGGATGAGCCATCTGGGCTGCGCCAGCGGGACTCTTCGCGCCAAGGTATTCGGCGGAGCAGCCGTATTGCCCTTCGGCGAGGCACAGGAGACAGTCGGAACCAAGAACGTCAGGGTCGCTATCGAATGGCTGCGTAACCATTCGATCCCCATCGTCGCCCGGTGGATCGGTGGCACAAGTGGGTTGTCGATCCGGTTTTACACCGGATCAGGCAGCGTCCTGGTCCGCAGGATCGCCTCCGGCATCGATGTCGATATCAGCCGAGCGATCCCGAACAATACGTTCTGTAACGACATCGGATTCGACGAAAAGGCGTAGGTCGATGTCAAGCTCGCTCGATTACCTGTCGGCGTCCGGGGACTGGTCGGACACGACGACTGGGATAGGAAATGAACTCGGCACGATAGCTGGCGCGATCAGAACCGCTTCGACTTCGACCGAAGCACGGTTTGTCGATATCGCAGGACGGCTTGAAACATCGATCGAGATGGTCACGGCCCTGACGAACACCTTCGACACGCTGTCGAATGAGTTGAAGGGCGAGAACCTACGACAGGCCACAGACGATCTTTCGCAGGTCGCACTTCGTGTGTCGGCTCTGGCCCAATCACAGGGCAGCAAGATCAGTGAGTTCAACAGGCTGGCCAGTTTGACAGCGGCGATCCAGAACCGCATCGCGCAAATGGGCGAATCGGTTGGCGGCGTTGCCGTGCTGGCAACGAATGCCAAGATCGCCGCTGCCTATATCGACCATCCCGATGGCGATTTCATGAGTTTCGCGCGCGAGATCGACCGAACGCTGCGCGTGGCAAAGGTCAGTCTGAACCAGTTCGCAGCCGAACTCGCCGGGGTAGGCCGTCTTTTGCACACGGCGATCACGAGCCAATCGGCCAGCGAGGAACACCAGAAAGCGGCAATTCAGGCTATTCCTGTCCGGGTCAGACGTAACATAGACGCCATCGCGGAGCGGCGAAAACGCGCGGCAGAGACTGCCGTTGCCGTTGCACGGGGATCGCAACGAATCGGCAGGCGGATCGGCGATGCCGTTGCGGCGTTGCAGATTGGTGATGTCACGCGCCAGCGCATCGAGCATGTGGATTATGCGATTGGGCTTCTTGCCGGGATCGTTGCACCACCAAGCGTCGTACATCACGCCGAGCGTGACCAATGGACCGCGTTGACCGAGGCGCAGCGTGAGTCGCTGACCGTCTTTTGCTGCCAACTACAATCGACCCAACTGATCGACATGGCCGATAAATTCGACCATGAGGTCCAGCAGATCCTGCAGTCACTGCATGATCTGTCGAGCGATGCGAGCGAGATCTTGCAACTCGGCACCGAGGCATTCGGCGCCGCGGGCAAGCGTGGCGGCACATTCCTCGGCGACCTGGAGGAGGAGGTCGGTGCGGTTGACAGGCTCCTTACGAGCTTTCGCGAGGCATTGTGCGAGGCTGATCAAGTTGCAACTTCCGTTTCCGAAGCGACGACCCGCCTCGCCGTTCACATCAGCACTGTACGGTCACTGGAGGCGGATATTCACATCATGGGCCTCAACATGACTCTCAAATGTGGAAGATTTGGCAGCGCCGGCCGTCCGCTCAGCATCATTGCGCAGGAGCTGCGAAGCTATGCCACAAAGATTGCCACGGAGGTGAACGACGTGAGCAGTGATCTCAACCAGATCATCGCGATCGCATGCGATCTGTCCGGCCACTCCGGGAATGGCGATGGGACGGACATCGCATCAATTGCCGAAATCATGGCCAGTTCCCTCTCGCGGCTGGGAGTTGCCGAGCAGAACCTCGACAACGCCTGGCGTACGCTCGAGCAAGATGGTGATGTCCTGGCCGGGCTGCTCCGGGAGACTGTCAGCCGGACCCACGTGCATGAGGAGATAGGCCGCGTGCTGCGGCGGGCGGCTGCAGACCTCACAGCCGTCGCGCCAAATCTTGGCGACAACTTCGAGAAGGCCTCGCAGGTCGACCATCTGTGTGAGCTGATGATGAACAGCTATACGATGGAGGCGGAACGAAATGTTCTTGCCGCGCAAGCTCCGGGATGGTCACGGAAGAATAACGTCCGGGCAGGACAGGCGCATGACACGGGTACGGCGGTTGCGCAGCTTGACGACATCTTCTTCTAACTTACAGCTGCGTTGGCGCACAAATAGACCGACGGTCGTGTTCCCCCCTTCTCGGCTTGCGTGTCATCGGATCCGGGCGGAGAGCGGCATGCCCAGATCTGCAATCCGGTTGAGCACGTTGCACGCAACTCTTGCCTCGGTCCGTTGATTGGACAGAGTCCGGGCATGAAGTCTTCGGCCGATGACGGTCTTGTAGCGAGACATTACGTTTTCCACCAAACTCCGGCGATTGTAGCCCGAACTTCGCTACCAGCTCATGCGTCCATGCGCTGCAATGGCCGTGAGATGTTTGTCGCGTTGCGTGGCTGTCGTTTCACCCGCAACGGCTGTCACCCGTGGTGGAACAACGACCAACGCTTTTGGGTGACACCCGGCGACAGCGTCATAGACAACCTGGCGCCACCGCGGCGGCTCAGTGTGGTGTGATCGGGGATGGGGATGTCGATCGCCGAATAGATCGGTTGCCCGCCCCGCTTACCGGTGCCTGCCATGCCGCGATGGCCTCCTCGGTCATCTACACCGTCAGGCTTCCGCGCCTCACCAGCGTCGGACGGTCAGCGACCGTACCGCCGGAGCTGTCAATCTTGCCATCCGCTCCGGTCACAACTTGACGTAGCAGCGGCGCAACCAAGGGTCTATTCGTGCACCAACGCGGGCCATTGGGGGTAGGTTTGGGGGTTCACTTGGGCGCGGGAAGAAAATACATGCAAAATCAACATATAAAGGCGCATGTTTGGCGGATGGGGTGGGATTCGAACCCACGAACCCTTGCGGGTTGGCGGTTTTCAAGACCGCTGCCTTAAACCGCTCGGCCACCCATCCATCCCGGCTGATGCCGCGCCGTTTCTATCCGTCCCCCAAATGCGCGTCCACCTCAACTGCGCCACCACGCCGGGGTTCTCTGGCGGCACGGCTTCAGCCGACCTAGGCTCGCCCTCCGTTCCCCATGAGAGGCACCCGCGCATGCCCCGTCCGCGCAGCATCCTGATCACCGGTGCCGCCAGTGGCATCGGCGCCGCCATCGCCCGCGCGCTCGCCGCACCGGGGATGGCCTGCCTGCTGCACACCCGCCGCAACCAGACGGGCGCCGAGGCGGTGGCGGCCGAACTCCGTGCCGCCGGTGCCGACGCCGCGGTGGCGCTGGGCGATCTCGCCGAACCGGCAACCGCCGCCGCGCTGGTGGCCCAGGCGGTCGCACAACACGGTGGGCTCGACGTGCTGGTCAGCAACGCCGGGTTCGCCGACCGCACACCGTTGGCCGACCTGACAGACGACGCCATGGCGGCCTCGACCGAGGCGATCCAGGGCGCCTTCTTCCGCCTCGCCCGCGCCGCGATCCCCCATCTGGCGGGTGGTCCGGACAAACGCATTGTGGCGGTGTCCAGCTTCGTCGCCTACAGCTTCCGCACCGACATTGCGCCATTCCCGGCCTCGGCCGCCGCCAAGGCGGCCCTCGAGGCCCTGGTCCGCGCGCTTGCCATCGAACTCGGACCGGTCGGGGTGACCGTCAACGCGGTGGTGCCGGGGTTCATCCGCAAGGATGCCGGTGCCCACCGCGCCATCGAGCCGGCAGCTTTGCAGCGCCAGACCGAGAAGATCCCGCTTGGACGCATCGGCCTGCCGGACGACGTCGCCGCGGCGGTGGCATTCCTGGTCTCGCCCGCCGCCGGCTACATCACCGGCCAGGCGCTGCACGTCGACGGCGGGCTGGTGATCCGTGCCTGACCGCGATCAGTAGCTGTCGGGCGGGATGACGTTCTGCGGGCGCGGTCCCAGCAGGGCGGCGCGCATGGTCTCCGCGGACTTGGAGCGGATATCGTCCCATGCCTCGGGCGTGAAGTACGCCGAGTGCGGCGTGATGATCAGGCGCCCTATGGTCCAGGGCGCGCGGTCGCGATACGCCCGGAGCAGGGCCGGCACCGGCTCGACCGGCGGCTCCACCGGCACGACGTCGATGCCGACGCCCGAGAGATGCCCGGACCGCAGCGCGTCCCCCAAAGCGTCGATGTCGATGATCGGCCCGCGTGCCGTGTTCACCACCACGGCGCCCTTGGGCAGCAGCGCCAGCTCCCGCGCGCCCAGCATGCCGCGCGTCTCCGGGGTCAGGGGGGCGTGCACCGACAGGGTGTCGGTCTGGCTCAGCAGTTCGTCCAGCGTGCGGGTGCGGCCGATTCCCAGGCCCAGTTCCACCCCGTTCGGCAGATGCGGGTCGTAGAACACCACGCGGAAGCCGAACGCCTTGGCCCGCAGCGCGACTGCGGTGCCGATCCGCCCCATGCCGATGATCCCGAACGTCTGCACGCCGGAACGCCGGACCAGCGGGTCGATGATGTAGCGCCACGGGGCAGGGGGGCTGGCGCGCTGCGCCTCCAGGTGGAGCAGCAGGCCGCGCCGAAGTCCGAGCGCCAGGGCCATGGCGTGGTCGGCGACCTCGGTGGTGCCGTAATCGGGCACGTTGAGGATCATGATCTGGCGTTCGGCGGCAGCGACCCGGTCGAGGTTGTCGTAGCCCACGCCCATGCGGCAGATCGCGCGCAGCCGGGGAAACCGCACCAGGTCTTCGCGCCGCACCTTGAAGCGCAGGATCATCAGCCCTTCGGCCGCGGCGCAGGCTTCGTCCGGCAGGTCGGCCAGGCATGTGGAGGATTGCGGGAAAATCACCCGCACGTCCGGCCCGTAGATGCGCCGCTCGACGCTGTCGTCCGGATAGGCATTCTCCGAATAGAGCACCGTGACAGTCATGGCGTGTGCGCCTCCCTGCTGCTTGCTGTTTACGAAGGGCTAATGGGTTTGGCCGAGATTGGCCAGGGCGGCCCAGCCACCGGCGCGCCGGCCGTTCAGTCGGCTCACCGCACAGGGACTCGTTGCAATTGGCTGTGGCATAATGTATACCAGCGTCAGGAGGGCGTACCGTGCAGGATTTCGCCAATCCGAGGCTGAAGGTCGAACCGCTCGATCTTGGTATCGGTCTGCGTCGTCAGGCGTGCGAGGCTATCAAGCGCGCTATTACCGAGATGGACATTTATGGCCGTCCCGAAGAGATCCGGCTGGATGAGCGTCAGCTCTCCCACGATCTTGGCGTAAGCCGCACGCCGATCCGCGAGGCGGTTTCCATCCTGGAGCAGGAAGGCTTCGTCCGCTCTATACCACGTCGCGGTCTGGTCGTGGTGCGCAAGACCAAGCGCGAGATCGTCGAGATGATCACCGTGTGGGCGGCGATCGAGAGCATGGCAGCGCGGCTTGCCGCCCTGCGCGTCACGCCCAATGACATCAACGAGTTGCACGACCTGGGTGAAGCATTCCAGGACGATCCCGATCGACATATCCACGACTATTCCCACGCCAACATGGCCTTCCACAAGGCAATCATCCGCCTTGGCGGGGTGGAGTTGATGGTCAGCCTGACCGACACGCTGTTCATCCACATGCGCGCGGTCCGCGCCGTGACGATGACGCAGGACAACCGCGCCCGCCGTTCCGTTGTCGATCATCGGGCCATCATCGCCGCACTGGCGGCACACGACGCCGGGCTGGCTGAGCGATTGGTGCGCGAACACACCATGGGCCTCGCGGCGCATGTGGAAGAACATGGCGACTTCCTCGACGTCGCGGCCGGTGACCATCGCCGGCGTCCCGGCTGAGGCAGGAAGGGCGATATGGCCGCCATGATAATGCCGCCCGTCGGTGAAGCGCCTCTCGAGAAGTGGGGCGACAGCGGTGCGACCGGTGGGGAAGGGCGCGAGCCGCCACGAACCGGCGGCGCGCTCCGCCATGTCCGCGCAACGCGCGACAGCGCACCGTGGTGGCCAGGATTTGGGTGAGTCTAAGCGAATACGCGCCAGGAACAAGGGCGCAGCCGATGTACCAGTGACAAACGCTCTTGGCGGGATTTCATCGTCTCCACCTTCCCCTTGAGGAAGGGAATGAAGGGAGCGGCCAGCCGGCACCGACGCTTGCCTGCTGACCCGTAGCCCTGACCTCCTCAGGCGGGAGCGGAGTACCCACCAAGGCACCCACGCAACCAAGCCTGTGAACAGGGAGCTCTCAAATGTCTAAAGCACTCGACGGCGTCCGCATCCTCGACTTCACCCATGTGCAGTCCGGCCCGACCTGCACGCAGCTGCTCGCCTGGTTCGGTGCTGATGTCATCAAGGTGGAACGGCCTGGCACGGGCGACATCACGCGCCAGCAGCTGCAGGACATCCCGAAAGTCGACAGCCTGTATTTCACCATGCTGAACCACAACAAGCGCTCCATCACCATCGACGGCCGCAACAAGCAGGGCAAGGAGGTTCTGGACGCCCTGGTGAAGACCTGCGACGTGATGGTCGAGAATTTCGCGCCCGGCGCGCTCGACCGCATGGGCTTCACCTGGGAGCACATCCAGGAACTCAACCCGCGCATGATCCTGGCCTCGGTCAAGGGGTTCGGTCCCGGTCCGTATGTGGACTGCAAGGTCTACGAGAACGTGGCGCAATGCGCCGGCGGGGCCGCCTCGACCACCGGCTTCGATGATGGCCCGCCGACGGTCACCGGCGCGCAGATCGGCGATTCCGGCACCGGCGTGCATCTCGCGCTGGGCATCGTCACCGCGCTGTTCCAACGCAACACCTCGGGCCGCGGGCAGAAGATCACGGTGGCGATGCAGGACAGCGTGCTCAACCTCTGCCGCGTCAAGCTGCGCGACCAGCAGCGCCTCGCGCACGGACCGCTGATGGAATATCCGCAATATCCCGACGGCGAATTCGGCGATGCGGTGCCGCGGGCCGGCAATGCCTCCGGCGGTGGCCAGCCGGGTTCGATCCTGAAATGCAAGGGCTGGGAGACCGATCCGAACTCGTACCTCTACTTCATCGCCCAGGCGCCGGTGTGGGAGTCGATCTGCGACGTGATCGGCAAGCCGGAGTGGAAGTCCGATCCCGACTACGCCAAGCCGCCGGCACGCCTGCCCCGGCTGAAGCACATCTTCGACACGATCGAGCAATGGACCATGACCAAGACGAAGTTCGAGGCCATGGAGATCCTGGACAAATACGACATCCCGTGCGGTCCGATCCTGTCGATGAAGGAACTGGCCGAGGATCAATCGCTCCGTGCCACCGGCACAGTGGTCGAGGTGGAGCATCCGACCCGCGGCAAGTACCTGTCCGTCGGCAACCCGATCAAGATGTCGGACAGCGCGTCGGACGTGCGGCGTTCGCCGCTGTTGGGCGAACACACGGAGGAGATCCTGCGTGACGTCCTGAAGTTCGACGACCGGAAGGTGGCGGAACTGCTGGCATCGCCGGGCCTGGGCGCGGTGACGCGGATGGCCGCCGAATAGCAGCGGCCTTCGCGGGCGCCGGACGGTCAACCGGCTATGTGTTCCTGTGCCATGCCGGCCATGGCACAGGAGGCACGCAGGCGAGCCAGCCTCAGGTGCGCGCAATGACCAGGATCAGCTGATTGGTGCCGTCCATCCGGCGGTAGCTGACATCGCTCGCGTATTGCCGCATCAGCCGAATGCCATGCCCGCCGGGCCGGTCCTGTGCCGGCTGCGGTGTCCGTCCCGATGCGGGGTCGAAGGCCGGGCAGGTATCCTCGATCGTCACCTGCAGCGTGGTGCTGTCGGCACTGAGCCCGACCGCCACCCAGGCGGCGCCATCCGCCGGGCCGCCATGCATGACGATATTGGCGACCGCCTCCTCCAGGCACAGCCGCAGGGCGTAGTCCGCCACCGGGGCCAGCACGAGCGCCGTTGAAACCTGGTCGACCCAGGTCCCGAGGCGGCTCAACCCGACCTCCGAACGCTCCAGGCAGCAGTCGAAGCGGCGGCCTCCCTGCATCGGCGTGTCTATCCGGCGCAGTGCTAGCGGGGAACGATCAGCGTCAGGCGATTGGTCTCGCCCAGGCGCGACCAGGTAACCTCCCGCGCGTATTGCCGCATCAGGCCGACGCCGAAGCTGCTGCCGCCCAGCGGCTCATGCTCGCCGGCCGTCCGGTCGCGGGGGAACGGGTCGATTGCCGCACCGTGATCCTGGATCGTGACGCAGAGCCGTGTCGGCTCAGCCACCAGCCGCAGCAGGACGGTGCCGTCGTCGGTTTCCGGCGGAGGGGTGGTGTTGCTGACGATCAGGCCGACCGCCTCCTCCAGGCAAAGTCGCAGCGCGTATTCGGCGCGGTTTGCCAAGGTGAGCGTGTTGGCCAGTTCATCGACCCAGCGACCGACCCGGGTGACGCCCTGGTCAGTGCGGTTTACCTGCAAGGCGAAGGTTCGGGTGGCACCACCGCCGTCCTCATCCTCGATGCTGGTGCCGCAGACGCCGCGAATCGCCTCGCTCAGGTCGCCGAATACCGGGATCAGCGTGTCGGTGCCGCTGCTGATCAGCACCGCCTCCACCGCCGTGTCGGGATGCAGGATGCCCATCCGCCCGCCATGTTGCGCCAGCGCGCGGCAGCCGGCGATCAGCAGGCGCAGTCCGAGCGAGGCGATGAAGGGGACGCGGGAGAGGTCGATGAGCATGTCGTACTGGGTGCGGGCGAGCGTGTTGAACGGGCCCTCGATCGCTCGGGCGCCGGCCGCGTCCAGTCGGCCGCGCAGGTTCACTTTTGTCACGCCGGGCGCGACTTCCTCGGTGTCCAGCAGCATCACAGGCGTCCTCGGGCCAGAGCAGCTCGGCCGGCCCAGTGGTATAACGCTTCCGCCACCCTGTTAAGGGACGGAAATCACGGGAAACGCAGCAAGAGCGAGGAGAAATCGTCGTCCAGCGGCCCTGGCCGGGCCAGGGCGCGGATCGCCTCGTGCAACCGGCGGGGGCCGCCGGAGCCGCTGGCCTGCGGCAGCAGGGTGACGATAGTCGGCAGATCGGCCTGGTGGCCATCGGTATCGACCACCTCGAACACACCGTCGCTGAACAGGTGCAACGCGCTGCCGGGCGGCACGTCCACCGTCGCGGATGCCACCGGGCGGTCGGGCGCCATGCCGACCGCCGGGTTGCGAGTCGCGAGCGGCTGCGGCAACGCGTCCGGCACCAGCAGGTAGCCGGGGTGATGGCCGCCGCTGGCGAAGCGCAGCGCGCGCGTGGCGCTGTCATAGACGCCGTACCAGATCGTGAAGAACCGGTCGTTGTGGCTCTCCATCGGGAACATGCGGTTCAGGCTGCGCAGCACCGAGGCCGGATCGCAGAAATCGACGTCCGGCAGCATCCGCTGGCGCAGCACGTTGGCGACCGATACGGCGTGCAGGGCAGCCGCCGCGCCGTGGCCCGCCACATCCAGCAGGAAGACCGCGAACCAGCGCTCGTCCAGCCAGCGATAGCCGAACGCGTCGCCGCTCAGCCGCGTGCTGGGCTGAAAGAACCACTCCGCCTGGACGGCCCCGCTGCGGATCGGCGGCGGCAGGATGGCGGCAACGTAATCGCTCGCGTCCTGAAGTTCCCGATCGAGTGCGGCCGCTTCCTCGGTTTCGTCGCGGGAGCGGCGGTGGTAGCGCAGTGTGTGCGCCCCCACCCGGATCACGGCGCCGTCGTCCAGCGGCACCGGCGTTTCCACCGGCGTGCCGTTGACATAGGTGCCGTTGGTCGAGCTAAGGTCGGTCAGCATGATCCGGTCCGCTGCCCGGTCGAGCCGGCAGTGATGGCGTGACACCGCCACGTCGTTCAGGACCAGACCGGCGGGTTCGGTGCGGCCGATCGTCAGCGGCAGGTCGTCGAGCGGCAGGCGGGTGGGCGCAGCCGAGTCGTGCAGGACAACAAGCATGTGTACCGGCGGCGCCAAGGGTGCCGCCAGCGCCCACGCTGATAGGTTGATCGTTCGGTCACTGACCTGGTCCACACGCACGCTCCGCCGAACGGCTGAGCAATCTTGCCGCTTGGCGGGACGATTTCAACTCTATTATGTGACAGTTCCGTCCATGAGGGGTAATTTCTGCCGATTGCCGCTCAACGGGCCAGCGGAATTGCTGCCTGGATCAACGCCATGCACTGTGCGCGGTCGCCGGCTGCCAGCGCTCGCAGCGCCTGGGAAATCTGTCCCACAGCCGGATTGTCGCTGGGATTGTTGGTCTGGCCATAGGGCACCGAGCGGTCGAGCATCCGGGTCTGCGCCATTTCCAGTGCCTGCTGTGCCTCCCCGGTGCGCCCGGCGGCAAGCGAACCCTGGGCCGCCCGCAGGTAATCCGTGGGTCCCGCGCTGTCGCCCAGGGCGGGATCGGACAGGTTCGGCGCGATCGAGGAATGCGTGTTCTGGCTGTCGATGTTGCTGGCACGGTTGCCCATCGGCATCGACATGCCGGTGCCTACGTCATTGCCCGGCCGCGCGCCGGTTTCCGCGCTGGTGCCGGACGGGACGCCCTGCGGCGTCAGCGTGCCAACCGGTGGAGCGGCACTGGTCTGGGCCATTGCAGGCACCGGCACGGGGAGGATGAGGGCGCCGGCCAGGATGCCGACCGAGAGGGGAATCGCACGCATGGGCCCGTTCTCCTTGCAGAGTTTGGTTGCAGGCAACGTTCGGTACGCCGTCCCGACGCCGCAATTATGGCGGGATGCGGCCGCGCCGATGACATCGGCTTGAGCCGTCCGACCAGCCGCTCGGGCGGCCGGTGCACCGCTCACCGCCAACGGCGGTGGAACCACAGATACTGGCCGGGGTTCTCGCGCACCCAGCCTTCGATCACGCCGGTCATCATCTGCGTGGCCGCCGCGACATCGACCAGCCCCTCGGCGTCGCGCGGCAGGTCGAACGGGCCTTCCCCGGTGATCCGGAACCGCCGATCGGGCAGCCGGATCACCCGCGTCCCCACCACCGGACAGTCGAAGCGCCGCGCCAGGCGGGCCACGGTCGGGTTCGCCTTGCAGCGCCGGCCGAAAAACGTGACCTCCACGCCGCGGGAGAAATGCTGGTCGACCAGCATCCCGAGATGCTTGCCGCGGTCCAGCGCCGCCGCCATCTCCAGCGCCGCCTGCGCGCGGGTGCGGATGAGCTGGCCCATCAGCGGCGCGCGGATGCGGGCGATCTCCTTTGCCACCGCCTTGTTGTTCGGCATGCGGTAGACCACCGCCGAGGGCAGCCCATGCGCCGCCGCCGCGATCGCCGGCAGCTCCCAGTTGCCCAGATGGGCCGCGAAACACAGCGCCGGCTTGCCGTCGTCGCGCAGCATCTCAAACATCGGGATCGAGTCGGTGAGGATGCGGCCCGTGTTGGGATGCTCCGGGTCGAAATCCCAGATCCTTGCCATATGCACGTATTCACCGGCGACGCGCCCGAGATTGTCCCAGGCGTCGCGCAAAGTGGCCTCGATCCAGGCTGCGTCCTTTTCGGGGAAGGCGGCGCGCAGGTTCGCCTGGCCGATGCGGTGCGCGGGCAGCCAGGGGCCGAAGCGGCGGGCCAGCGCCCCGCACAAGTCGGAAGCGCGGTCCGGATTGGTCCGCCGCAGCGTGTTCAGCAGCAGCTTGACCAGCCGGCCGAGGATGCGGTCGCCGTAGCGGGCAAGCTGCCGCCGCAGCCGCAGAAGTGCCAGTTTCGACACCGGCGATCGCCCGTCGCGCTACAGATCCACCAGGATTTTGCCGAACACGTCCCGCTTCTCCAGCCGGTCCACGCCGGCGCGGAAATCGTCCAGCCCGTAGACGGTGTCGATCACCGGCTGCACGCCCGTGGCGATGCGGTCCAGCGCACGGCCCAGCGCGGACAGCGGCGCGCCGAACGAGCCGATGATGCGGTATTGCTGCTGGAACAACTGCATCAGGTTGAGGCTGGCGGACGGGCCGGAGGTGGCGCCGCAGGTCACCAGCCGCCCGCCGCGCTTCATCGACAACAGCGAGCCGTTCCAGGTGTCGGCGCCGGTATGCTCGAACACGACGTCGACGCCCTTCTTGCCGGTCAGCTTGCGCACCACGCCCTCGAACCGGTCCTCGCGGTAGTTGATCACGTGGTCGGCACCCAGCGCCCGGGCCTTGGCGGCTTTGGCCTCGGAGCCGACGGTGGTGATGACGGTGCAGCCGATCGACTTGGCGATGCGGATGGCGATCGAGCCGATGCCGGACCCGCCGGCATGCACCAGCACCCACTCGCCGGGTTCGAGCCGCGCGTTGTCGAACAGCATGTGCTCGACCGTGGCGTAGGCGACCGGGACGCAGGCCGCATCGTGGGTCGAGACGGCGTCGGGGATCTTCACCAGCAGCCGGGCCGGGTGGTTGGTCAGGTCCTGGGCGAAGCCGTCGACATGGAAGCCGCGCACGCCGGCGACGTTCTCGCACAGATTGTCCCGGCCCTGGCGGCATGGCTTGCAGGTGCCGCAGGTCAGGGCGGAGAACGGCACGACGCGGTCGCCGGGGGCCACATTGGTGACGCCGTCGCCGATCGCCACGATTTCGCCCGCGGCTTCGGCGCCGACACTCAGCGGATAGATCCGCTTGGCGAAGGCCATCCCGCGGAAGCCCCAGACGTCGATGTGGTTGAGTCCGACGCTGCGGATGCGGATCTGCGCCTCTCCGGGGCCGGGCGGCGGCGGGGGATCGATGTCGCGCAACGCGACTTCCCGGTCGGCGAGCAGTTGCAGGGCGCGGATCATGGCCATCGGTGTCGGTCCTGAGTCTTCCAGGAGGTGCCAGTAGGCGGCAAGCGGGGAGGCGGCAATCCCCTTTTGTTGCCGCCCTGCCGGTCAGAGGCGGTCCAGCCCGAGGATCCGCGGCGCAATCACATAGTTCAACTGGCAGGCGATGATGAAGCCGATGCTCCAATACGGGCTGAACACGCAGAGCAGCGCCCCGAAGCCGTACAACATCTGGGCGAGCACAATCCGCCGCTCCATCGCCGCCACGAGCGCGGCGGTCAGTTCCGGGCGCAGCAATCCATGGCGCACCGAACACCGCCAGGCGGCGTACATGATGATCCCCAGGACCAGGACATTCAGCCAATACGCCACCAGGGCGACGCGGAAGACGATGAACTCGGCCATCAGTGAGGTGGAGAACGGCGTCAGCGTGATCGCACAGAGGAAGGCCAAGTGGATCCAGCTCAGGTCGCGGTCGCTGCGCGCGAGGTGGTTGAGCTGGGTCTGCTGCCCGATCCAGAAGATCCCCAGCGTCATGAAGCTCATGAAGTAGATCAGCAGCCGGGGGGCCAGCACCACCAGGGCCTGCCAGAGGTCGTGCTCGCCCTGGACTGCATCGGCGGCCGGCACCTTCAGGTCCAGCACCAGCAGGGTCATCGCGACCGCGAACACGCCGTCGCTGAGGGCTGCCAGGCGCTCGACGCTGCGGCCGGCGAATTGGTTGTAGGTCCCCACGCGGTTTCGGTCCTTCACGCCGGTGTTGCAGCCGGCCAATTGCATAGCCGACACCGGCAGCCTGCAACCAGCCGGGACCGGAGAGGAGACCACAGATGCCCGCCAGCCAGGCCGAGAAGGTCCAACAGTTCCGTGCGCTGCACGCCGCCCCCGGCAGCTGCAGGCGTTCGAGGCGGCCGGTGCCGACGTGCCTGATGGCGCCGGGGCTGCCGACCCTCGACGCAGTGCGCGCAGTCTGTGCTGCGGTCAGCCGGCCGGTGAACTTCATGGCCGGACCGCGCGGGCGGTCGTTCACCGTGGCGGCGCTGGCGGAGGCCGGCGTGAAGCGGATCAGCCTCGCGACCTCGTTGTATCGCGCGGCGATGAGCGGCCTGCTGGCAGCCGCGCGCGAGGTGTAAGGACCAGGGGACGTTCGGCTACGTCGAGACGACGCTGGCCACACCCGCGTTGCATGCGTTCATGCGGGTGTAGTTGGCGCACATTATGCTCCCCCTCCCCTTGAGGGAGGGGGAGAATCCGACTGATCTTACCAGGCCAGGATGGGCGTCTCGGGGAACGCCAGCTCGTGCCGTGCACGCCATTCCGGCTTCACATAGTTGATGATCAGCGACCGTCGCACGCCGCGGATCGGCCGCCTGGCAAAGCCGTGCCAGGTATCGGCGCCGGGGACGAAGACCAGGCCGGCGTTGAACGCGCCCGAGGCACGCCCGAGCACGTGGCCGGCGCGGTCCATGATGTCGGTGCCCCAGTCCTCGGCATCCGGATGATCCGACAGGTAGACCAGCATCGTGAACAGCTTGGCGGCGATGTCGGTGTGCGGCTCCAGCCAGAAGCCGTCGGTGTCCAGGCTGCACTCGATGCGCAGGAAGCTCCCGCCGAGGTCCACGCCGCAACGATCCTGGATCAGCCCGGTGGTGGCCTCGTCCTGGAACGCCTCGGCCAGTGCGTCGCAGGCCGGATGGGCCCGCCGGCTTGACGGATTGACGAAAAAGCGCTGCGCATTGTGCGTCTCGCGTCTGCCGAGCGTGTTGCCATCCGCGGCCGGCTCGAACGGCAGTGCCACGATGGATCGGCACAAGTCGAGCGGCAGCACGTCGCGCAGCAGCCAGTGGCGGTACGGCCGCTCCTGCTGGTCGGCAAGACGGATCGCCCGCCTGGCATGGCTGCCGGCTGGGTCGAGGGCAACGAGGTCGGCGGCTTGCATGTCCATCAGGGTCTCCTCACGCACGGCCAAACAGCGATTTGAACCCGGCCGACAGCGCATGGCGGCGCAGTTCGCGGCGGGCGGTGGCGGCATCGACCATCCAGTTGAACATGATGGCGCGGCGCTCGCCGTCGAACGGCTTGTGGCCATGCCAGGAATGCGCGGTGCGGCGGAAGGCCAGCAGCGTGCCGGCCAGCGGGGGGACCTCGCCGACCATGTCCTCGATATCGTCGGGCCCGCGCAGCAGGCGCAGCCGTCCGCCGGCATCCGCCCATCCGCCGTTGAGGTAGAGCAGGGCGGTGACGACCTTGGTCTCGCTGTCGGTGTGGATGCGCCCATCGATCGGGCGGGTGCGGGCGCGCAGCGTCACCATCAGCGAGTCGGCTTCCAGCGCCAGGCCGAATTTCTCGCCGAACGCCTCGGTGGTAAACGGATCGCGCAGGGCGCGCAGGATATCGCCGAACGCGTTGTTCGGGGCGTCGTCCGGGGCGGGCAGCACGCCGGGCATCGTGCGATTGGGGAATGCGTCGCCCGCTGCCACCGCCAGCGCCTCCGGCACGAAGCCAGGCACGATCAGATGGTCGAACGGCTCGCGCACCAGCGGCGTGCGCGCGAAGGCCTGCCAATCGAGGACGTCGTCGGCCTGCGCGGGACCGGTGGGCAGGTGGGTGCGCGGGTAGGTGGCAAGATCCGTCATTGCGTCCTCATATCGCCGCGGAATGCCGCGCTGCGCCGGCTTGCAGGTAGCTGTCGAAAGCGGCAGCGGCGGCCCGCACAAATGGCCGGCCCTTGGGGGTCATGTGCAGGGCATAGCCGTTCCAGGTCAGCAGCCCGTCACGCTGCATCGTCTGCAGCGCCGGGGCCGCATCCATCAGGCTGGCGGGATCGGCGCCGAACCGCGCGGCGGCCACCCGCAGGTCGACCGCCATGTGGCACATGACCTGCTCGATCACGTGCCGCCGCAGCCGGTCGGCATCCGACAGCGCAAAGCCCCGGGCGGTCGGCAGCGAGCCGGCGCGCACCGCATTGCGCCAGGCCGGCACGCCGGCGTGGTTCTGCACGTAGCCGCCCGGCAGCGCACCGATCGACGAGGCGCCGAGGCCCAGCAGCGTGGGCGCATCGTCCGTGGTGTAGCCCTGGAAGTTCCGCCGCAGCCGTCCTTCGGCCGCGGCGATGGCCAGGCTGTCTCCGGGGCGGGCGAAATGGTCCAGGCCGATCGCCTGGTAGCCGTCGCCGGTCAGCGTGTCCTCGACCGCCTGGCGCTGGGCGAACCGCTCCTGCGGGCCCGGCAGGGATGCCTCGGGGATCAGCGCCTGGTGCTTTTTCATCCAGGGCACGTGGGCGTAGCCGAACACCGCCGCGCGGTCGGGCGCCAGGCTCAACGCCTGGGTCACGGTGTCGATCACGCCGGGGGTGGTCTGGCGCGGCAGGCCGTAGATCAGATCGAGGTTGATGGAGCCGATCCCGGCCGCGCGCAGCTTCGCGGTGCATGATGCGGTCAGTTCGAGGCTTTGGTCGCGGTTGATCGCCTGCTGCACGCTGGGTTCAAAGTCCTGCACGCCCAGGCTGGCCCGGGTCGTGCCCATGCGGGCGAGCCCGTCGATGCCCTCGTCCGACAGGGTGCGCGGGTCGATCTCAACCGCGATCTCGGCATCCGGCTGCACCGCGAAGCGAGTACGCAGGCGTTGCATGATGGCGTGCATCACCGCGGGCGGCAGGATCGTGGGTGTGCCGCCGCCCCAATGGATGTGGCGCACCGGTAGGGTGCGCCCGATCGCATCCGCCACCAGCGCGATTTCCGCCTCCAATGTCTTGCCATAAGCCACCAGCGGCTCGAGCCGATGCACCACGGTGGTGTGGCAGGCACAGAACAGACAGAGGGAAGCGCAGAACGGGACGTGCAGGTAAAGTGACAGCGCGCCATCATCCGGCAGGCTGCCCAGCCATGCGGCATGGACGTCCGGCGTCACCCCAGCGGAGAAATGCGGCGCAGTGGGATAGCTGGTGTAGCGCGGCACACGCTGGTCGTATTTTGCGATGAGGGAAGCAACCGTCATGTTCCCAGTCTTCGTGGCTGCATTGAAATACGCCTTGATCTGGATCAAGAATCACGACGGTTTCAGTGGACGTCCGGTCCGGCCCCCTCAACCCGGCGTGGGCGGCGACACAAAGGCAGGCAGCGGTCGGGACGTCTGCGCACCGTGATCGGCGCCTGCACGGATTGATCAGCAGCGGCGTGGACGCCGGCTCATGTGGGGTGGCGTGTCCGGCGGGCTGCGACCAGGTTCAGGCTTTCGACCAGCGCAGAGAAGCCCATCGCGGCGTAGACGTAGCCCTTCGGCACATGCGCGCCGAAGCCGTCTGCCACCAGCGTCATGCCGATCAGCAGCAGGAAGCTCAGCGCGAGCATCTTCACTGTCGGATGCTGGCCGATGAATTTCGACAATGGCCCGGATGCAATCAGCATCAGGCCGACGGCAATGACGACCGCGGCCATCATGATGGACAGGTCGTTCGCCATGCCGACTGCGGTGATCACGCTGTCGAGCGAAAAGATCAGGTCCAGTGCCACGATCTGCGCCACCGTGGCGGCCAGGCCGGCATGCGGTCCCTCGACCGCCGGATCGGCGGCCTCGCCCTCCATCCGGTGATGGATCTCGGCGGTGCCTTTCCAGACCAGGAAGAGCCCGCCGCCGATCAGGATCAGGTCGCGCCAGGAGAACGCAAAGCCCGCCACGCCAAACAAGGGTTGCGTCAGGCGCATGATCCAGGTGATGGCAGTGAGCAGTGCCAGGCGGGTGAACAGCGCCAGGAACAGGCCCAGCCGGCGGGCCGATGCCTGCCGGGCCGACGGCAGGCGGCCGGCCAGGATGGCGACGAACACGAGGTTGTCGATCCCGAGGACGATTTCCATCGTGGTCAGGGTGAGCAGGCTGATCCATGCCTGCGGATCGTCAATCAGGTGGAGCATGGCGGCCAATCGGGCATGGTTTCAGGTGGGCATGGTGCCTGCCGGTCGTGCCATGGCCCAACCGGTCCGCCAGCGCGCCCAGGCTGATCGACGCGGGCGCGCGGGGGCCAAGGCTGACGGAACCAGGCCTGAAGGGACCTGAGCCGAGGGGGACGAAGCGGACGGGGCCGGTGATCGCCTCGTCGCGTAGCGCCATAAGGCGGGCGGATGGCAGTTGCAGCGTCATTGGCCTGTCCCGAGGTCTGGTCCGGCCAAGCCGACACGGTCGCGGATGACTTCCAGCAGCGCGATCTCCTGCGGCCAGGTGACGCCGTCGGCCAGGGCGACTTGGGTCGCAACCAGTGCGACCAGCGATGCGCCGGGGCGACCGGCGACCGATCGCAGACCATCGGCGGCGGTGCAGGCCTTCTCCAGGTTCAACGGGGCCGCCTCGCGCACTGCCAGCTCAAACGCTGCCAACAACTCCGCTCGGCCATAGCGGGCCAGTACGCCGTGGCAGCTCAGGAATCGTATCAGGCTGCGGCGCTCGCTGCGGGCGACATGACCGTCGGCGCAGGCGACCATGGCAGCGGCCGTGACGACGGCCTGAGCGGTGGCCCGGCTGGGCTGCAGCGTCACCGGCGGATCGGACGACGCGGCCCTGGGGAAGGCGGCACCGGGGAAGGTGTGCCTGGAGAAGACCTGTCCGGACTGGGAGGCCGGCTTGGACCGAGAGGTGGGATTCGACATCCTGTTGGCTCCGTTCGGGTGGCAAAGCCGCCCACGCAAGCGATGTCGAACGGGAATGTAGGCCCCTGGATCGATCGCCGCGCACGTGTGCGGTGATCCGACATCGCGGGTTGCGCCGAATGGTTCGGCGGTCCGCCAGAGGGGCCCGGATCGGGTTAACGTTCCTTAGGTGCGGACGGGCCTCCATCGTGTCAAGGGTCGTGCCAGGGGTGACGAACCGATTGTCCCAATGGCGTATTGGAGCTGGTGGAAGGGGCAGTGCGGGCCGTGTACCGCCACCATGGACGAGGCGGGGCACCGAACGGCTCCACGCACATTGCTACCCTGGTTCCGATTGCGGCATCGGGCGCGTCCCGCAGCAGCGGTCGATGGTGCCGACGCCGGCTCGTGTCAGCGGAGGCGCATGTAACACAGTCGGCGGGCCAACCAGCAGCCGAGTTCGACGCTGGTGGCCGTACCGGCGTCGCCGCGCTGGAAGGCCAGGGTCCAGTCGCCGGGCGGCGTGTGGTCGAGCGCGCGCGGACATGGCAGGGCCCAGACATCGGGCCCGATCGGCTCCAGCAACTCCATGCGCCCCTGGCCCAGGAAGCCCGAAAAACCACCATAGAGCACGTCGCCGGCGTCGGTGACGGTCAGCTCCGCATCCAGTTCCGTGCAACGGTAACGGCCGGCGACGTCCTGGGCGGGTACGCCGGCGTTGGGGCGCAGGCGGGAACTGTGGTTTTCGAGCGGGCGGTCCATCCATAGGCCGTCGTCGGCTGGCCGCAGGCGCACGCTGCCGCTGGCGCTGCCCGCCGATCCGTCCGGCTGCAGCGCGATCCATTCGGCCGAATGGCCAAAGCGCAGCCGTGCCCGGCCGTCCGGCACGGTGTCGATGCGCGCGGCCAGGCCGGTTTCCGGTTCGACATAGGCGCCGAACCACGCCGGTGCCGGAGTGCGGGGAGGGGGCGGCAGCCGATCCTCATCCAGTGCCGCCGCGAGCAGGTCGACCGCCGCCTCATGCGCGTCCGACAGATGGTTGAACATGACGACAACGGAGACACGCTCCGACGGCACATACATCCGATGGGCGCGCCAGCCGCGCAGCGCGCCGCCATGACCGGTGACCCGGCGGCCAAGTTCGGTCGCCCGCTGCAGGCCGAAGCCATACGCGGCCGGCGCGCCATCGGCGAACTGCACCGGGGCGGAGAGGCGGCTGTACAGCGCGTCCGCGTCGTCGCGCGTCGCGTCGATATGGCGCTCCCATGCGATCATGTCGTCGAGGCTGGCGCCGAGGCCGGCGTCGCCGGTCCACAGGACGCGGTTCTCGGCGGCGCGGAAGCCGCGTTCGGGCGTGCCTTCGTAGCCCTCGGTGCCGTCCGGCATGGCGCGGGTGTCGGCGGCCAGCACGGCGCTTGCCATCCCGGCGCGCTCGAAGATGCCGGTGCGCAGATGTTCTGCGAAGCTGCGGCCGGTGCGGTCTTGCACGATCTCGGACAGCAGTCGGAAATTCTGGTTGACGTAGGAGTAGCGGGTACCCGGCGTGAACTGCAGCGTCCGCGTGCTGGCGATGACACGGGTTGCTTCGGTGTCACCGAACGGAGCCTCGACCGGCGAGCCCTGCAGCATCGCCACTGCCCAGTAGTCGCGCAGGCCGGACTGGTTGTGGCACAGCTGCAGCGCGCCCGGCGCCGGCTGTTCCAGCAACGGCAGGCGCGCGCGCACGTCGCCATCCAGCACCGACGGGTCGGGGAAGGCGTCCAGCAGCACGCCGCAGGTGAACTGCTTGGTGATCGAGCACATACGGAACAGCGTGCGCGGCGTAAAAGCGATGCGGCGTTCCGCGTTGGCCCAGCCCCAGGCGTGACGGACCAGCACTTCGCCGTCGCGCAGCACGGCGACGGCGCCGCCCGGTCCGGGATAGGCACGCGGCAGGGTTGTGAGAACGCGGTCGAGGCGGGTGGTGAGGGAGCTCGTCATGACCGCCAGTCTCGCGCCCCCACCGGTCATGCGTAAAGGTGTTGGATCGGCAAAAAGGAGGTTTGCGTTGAGTTCCACTGTCGCCCGCGCAACACTCGCCGTCGCGGCGCAGGCCCCGGGAAAGCGGCCGCCCGCCTGGGAGGGATAAGGCATGCACGTCCAGGCACTTGGCTATGTCGGCATCGGCGCCTCCGACCTGAGCGACTGGGCGGACTTCGCCACGAACTGGGTCGGGATGCAGATGGTCGAGCGCGGCAATGCCTGCCGCGCCTTCCGCATGGACGACCGCAAGCAACGGCTGGTCATCGACCGCTCGCTGCCCGACGGCGCGCGCTATTTCGGCTGGGAGGTGGCCGATGCCGCCGCATTGGACGCGCTCGCCGCGCGGCTGGAGGCCGCCCGTGTGGCGGTGCAGGCGGAACCGGCGACGCTCGCCGACCAGCGCTGCGTGCGGGCGCTCATCAGCTTCTCCGACCCCGCCGGCAACCGGCTGGAGGCGTTCCACGGGCCGTTGCTGGCCGACGAGGCATTCCGCCCCGGCCGCACGCTCTCCGGCTTCCGCACCGGCCCGCTCGGCATGGGCCACGCGGTGTTCCACGTGAAGGCGATCGACGACCTGCTGGCGTTTTATTGCGACGTGTTGGGCTTTGGGGTCAGCGACTACATCCTGACGCCGTTCCGCGCGTACTTCCTGCATGTCAACCCGCGCCACCACAGCCTGGCGCTGATCGAGACCGGCCGGCACGACCTGCACCACCTGATGGTCGAGCTGTTCTCGCTCGACGATGTCGGCCAGGGCTACGACATCGCCCTCGGCGACGCCGAGCGGATCGCCACGACGCTCGGGCGCCATCCGAACGATGCGGTGACGTCGTACTACCTGCGCTCGCCGTCCGGCTTCATGCTGGAATGCGGCTGGGGTGGACGCGACGTGACGCCAGGCGCCTGGACGCCGTCGGAGGTGACGCTGGGACCGAGCCTGTGGGGGCATGAGCGGGCGTGGCTGCCGGAGGCGCAGCGGGAGACGGCGCGGGCCATGCGGTTGAAGGCGGCTCGGGACGGGGAGCGCCGGCCGGTCTACGTCACAGAGGGCAGTTACCGGCAGGTCGAGGGCGTCTGCCCCTGGTGGGACGCCCAGCGGGCGGGCTGAACGGCCGGGTTCAGCGGGCTTCGATAACGGTGGGATGAGCGGGTTCCAGGGCGCGGGCTGCCGGCGCCGGTGCCCTGGACCGGACTCGCGGCGCGGTCCATTGTCCGCCGCGTCGGTCGGCCGCCCAAATCGAAAGCATGGGAGAAATCACGGACCATGAGCGCAAAAGCACATGTTGGCCTCGTCGGCGTCGGGCTGATGGGGCATGGCATTGCGTCGAACATCCTGAAGCACGGCTACGCGTTGCGCTTCCTCGATCACCCCGGCAACCAGCCGGTGGCGGACCTGGTTGCCAAGGGCGCAGCCGCCCACGCATCGGGCGCGGACCTCGCGGCGCACTGCGATATCGTCGTGCTGTGCGTCACCGGCACGCCGCAGGTGGAGGACGCGCTGTTCCGCCCCGACGGCGTTGTGGCCGGCATGAAGCCCGGTACGATCGTGATCGATTGCTCCACCGCCATCCCCGCGTCGACCCGAACGGTCGCGGCGCGTATCGCCGCGGCCGGGGGGCGGTTCCTGGATGCCGCCATGACGCGCACGCCCAAGGAAGCCGCCGAGGGACGGCTCAACCTGATCGTGGGCGCCCCGGACGCGCTGCTGCAGGAGGTGCTGCCCCTGTTGCGGAGCTTTGCCGAGAACATCGCCCATGCCGGTCCGGTCGGCGCCGGCCACCAGCTCAAGCTGCTCCATAATTTCGTTTCGCTCGGATTCTCCGCCGTGCTGGCCGAAGCGGCCGCGGCGGCGCGGCGCGCCGATGTGCCGGCCGAGGTCTTCGTCGAGGTGCTGGCCAAGGGCGGCGGGGCGGGCGTGATCCTGGATCGCATGAAGCCGTTCATGCTCGCCGGGGACGCTTCAGGCTTCACATTCACCCTGGCCAACGCGCTCAAGGACCTGACGTACTACAACGCGATGACGAGCGCCCTGGGTGCGGCCAACGGCGTGGCACAGGCGGCGCAGGCGCTGTACGCCGGTGCCGTGGAGCACGGCCACCAGGCGCGGCCGGTCCCGGAGCTCGTCACCATCCTGTCGGACGGGCCGGGGAGTGCTTCGTAGGCGCTGATACCTCTGCACGGAGGTCTTGCGCCTGGCTTGTTCCGAGGGTGGATGCGTTCTGCGCCTTTGCATGCGTCGTAGAACCGTTTGATACCGACCGGCGGACGCACCAACCCGTTCCGATTTCGTCATAGATGGGCTTGACCCGGCCACCCCCATCGGCACCGAAATCGCGTGTTCGACGGCCGCCTGCGGCACTTTCCTGGCAGGGATCGCCGGGTCAAGCCCGGCCATGACGGTGGGTGCGTCCGTCGATTGGTATCAGTCGGAACGATGTCGCTCTAACGACCCCGAACCATCGTTGTCGCGCGCCGGAAGAACCGTTCCTCGACCCCGTAATCGAACAGGTCCCGCTTGTATGCCGCGAGCACCGGGAAGCGTTCCTTCCAGTCCCCGTCGCCGGCCGTCGCGACCAGCCAGTCGCACACCGGCCTGACGGCATCGGCATAGGTCGTCGCCGGCACATACCCAAGGTCCGATGCGGCCCGGCAATCCAGCACGAAGGGGCGTGGCAGGGACCACGGCGTCCTGCCGACCGACGGCGGATATCCGGGTTCGTCCACCTCAACGATCCGGCCATCGTAGCCAAGGTGCTGCGCGATCAGCGCCGCGATCTCCGCCACGCTGGGCGCCACGGGATCGCCGATGTTCAGCACGCGACGCCCCGGCGTCTCGATCGCGATGCGGGTCAGCGCGGCAATATTGGCGGCAGCCGAGGTGTGGAACCGGCTGGTCCCGCGATACGCCAGCGGAATGGCACGGCGATGGTCGAGGATGCGCTTGACGAACCACCATTCCCGCGGATGGCGGGAGCCCACGCCATGGACCGCGCAGGGCCGCAGGATCGTGACGGGGGCGGTGATCTCGTCGAGCAAGTAACGTTCCAGCGCGATCTTCCGCGTCGAGTACGTCGCCGGGCCAGGATCCACCGTCGGATGCGTTTCCGGGATCGGGTCGGGCAGTTCGGGAAAGCCGGTCTCCGGGGCCTCGTCCAGCGTGCGGCCGAGCCTGTCCCGGTAGACGCTGGCCGACGAGATGACGACGAAGCTGCCCACGCTGCCCTGGACGGACTGCAACTGGCGGCCATGCTCCTGGTCGTAGGCCGTCGTGTCGATCAGCGCGTCGGCGCCGGGGCCGAGCCCCCAGCGAAGGTCGCGCGGACTGTCGCGATCGACTTCGACGACCCTGGCGCCCCGCGCGACCAGCGCGTCCGGCGGCGGATGGGCGCCGCGGTGGGAGAGCGTGACCGTCCAGCCCGCGGCCAGCAGCGCATCCGCGACCGCAAGGCCGATCTGGCCGGTTCCGCCCAGGATGAAGGCACGGCGTGACATGATGGTCCCCTGGGATGCTGCCTCTGTCCGAGGCCACCTCAAGGGATGCTACCAGCCCGTCCGCCGCCTGTAATGACGCATCGTGTCTGCCGCTTCAGGCCCGCCGCTTGCGGCAAACCTCAGGCCAGCCGCTCGCGGCAGATCGCCGACAGCCGTTCGGCCGCGAACACGATCACGAAGACGATGATCAGCAGCAGCGACACGTCCTGGTACTGGAACAGGTTCATCGCCGTCAGCAGTTGGAACCCGATCCCGCCGGCGCCTACGAACCCCAGCACCAGCGAGGAACGGATGTTCTCGTCCAGCCGGTAGAGCCCGATCCCCGCCAGCGCCGGCAGCACCGACGGCACCACCCCGTGGGTGAACACCTGCATCCGGTTCGCCCCGGTCAGGGCGAGCGCATCGACCGGCGCCATGTCCATGTTCTCGATCGTCTCGGCGAACAGGCGGCCCAGCATGCCGACCGAATGCACCGCCAGTGCCAGCCCGCCGGGGAACGGCCCCAGCCCCACGGCGGTCACGAACAGCAACGCCCAGACCAGGTCGGGCACCGCGCGGGTGAACCCGATCAGCGCGCGTGACAGGTAGTACAGCACGCGCGATGGCGTGACGTTGGACGCGGCCAGCACCGCGAGCGGCAGCGCCAGGCAGATGCCGGCAATGGTGCCGAACAGCCCGATATCGATCGTCTCCAGCGCCGGCCATGCAGCCTCGGGCAGATACGCGAAATCCGGCGGCATGGAGCGGGACACGATGTCCACCATGCCGTGGAACCCGCTGACCAGGTCCTGCGGACGTGCCTGGACCACGATCAGCGACTGGATCAGCACCAGCAGCCCGAACAGGAAGCCGACGGTGCGCAGCGCGATCGCCAGGCCGCCGCCCCAGGGACGCACGGCGGTCAATTGTGTGGTGCTCATGCGGCCTCCGCCAGATAGAGTTGCCGCACGGCGTCCTGGGACAGCCCGGATGTTGGCTGGTCGAATGCCACGCGCCCGCTGCGCAGGCCGACCACCCGATCGGCGTAGGCAAACGCCAGGTCGACCTGGTGCAGCACGCACAGCACGCCCAGGCCCTCCTGATGCGCCAGCCGGCGCAGCAGCCGCATGATCTCCTGCGCCGCCTCCGGGTCCAGGCTCGCCACCGGCTCGTCCGCCAGCACCACGCTTGGCCGCTGCGCCAAAGCGCGCGCGATCGCCACGCGCTGGGCCTGGCCACCGGACAACGTGCCGGCGCGCTGCTTCGCGAGGTGCGACAGCCCGACCTGATGGAGGTAATCCGCCGCCGCCTGCATCTCGATGGACGGCAGCAGGCCGAGCGCGGTCAACAGGGTCTGGTGGCGACCGAGCGCGCCGCACGCGACGTTGGCCAGCACGCTGCGCCGGCGTACCAAAGCCGCATGCTGCCAGATCAACGCCACGTCCAGCCGCGCCTGCCGCAGCCGCTCGCCCGTCAGGTGGGCGATGTCCCCGCCGTTGAGCCAGACCTCACCGGCGGTCGGGGTCAGCGTGCGGGTGATGCAGCGCAGCAGCGTGGTCTTGCCGCAGCCGTTGCCGCCCAGCACGACGAGGAGTTCGCCGGCCGGGACAGCAATCGAGACGTCAATCAGGGCCTGCGTGCCGCTGGGGTAGCGCAACGCCAGCCCGCGTACCTCCAGCAGCGGTTGCATCGCGGTGATCAGCTCACCTTCTTGAGGTCGATGTGCAGGGTCGTGACCAGGTCGCGGATGCCATTGTAGGCGGCATCGGTCTGCGGCACGAAGCGCTGGCCGCCGAGGCCCATGATCTTGCGGTCGGCTTCCGGCAGGGTCGACAGGTCGAGGGTCTGCAGCGCCTCCGTCAGCCGCGCCTTGAAGGCTGGTGCCAGGTTGCCGCGAACCGAGATCGGGTCGGTCGGGATCGGATCGGACTTCCACAGGAAGACGAGGTCGCCGTCCTTGTAGTGGCCGCGCTGGGTGGCCGATTCCAGCTGCTCGCTGTTCAGCTCGCCGGCATCGACCTTCTTGTTGTAGAGCGCCTCGAAGGAAGCCGTGTGGCTGCCGGCATAGAGCGCCTTGATGTCCTTCTCCGGGTCGAGGCCGGCCTTGCGCAGGCCATAGGCCGGGAAGAGGTGGCCGGAGGTGGAGGCCGGGTCGGAGAAGGCGAAGGAGTGGCCGCGGATGTCGGCCACGGTCTTGATGCCGGAGGTCGGATAGGTGACCAGGCTGGCCCAGTAGGTGTCGGGCTTGCCATCCTTGCCGGCGAACGCAGCGACGGCCTCGGCATGGGCGACCTGATGGGCCAGGACGTAGCCAAGCGGACCGAACTCGCCGATTTCGAGCTTGCCGGCGCGCATGGCTTCGATTTCGGCGTTGTAGTTGGTGGCGACGAAGACCTTGATCTCGCAGCCGATCTTCTCGCCGATCAGCGCCGCGATATGGTCGTAGATCGGCACCAGCTTGGCGGAGGTGTCGAACGGCTCGACGCCGAAGCGGACGACGCCGCCATTCGGGCAATCTTTGGCGTTGGCGGCCTGGGCACCAGGTGCCAGGGCAAGGGCTGCGAGAATGGCGCCGGCAAGGATGCCGGTTCGGCGATGCGTGCGTGACATAGAGTTCTCCCCGCGCTGTGTTCAGCGGCCGGGGCGGGTTTTAGGCGGTCTGCAGCCGCGCAGGATGACAGGCCGATGAAACTTGCTGGCGGAATGGGGATGAAGCGGGGCTGAAGCGCGCTTGTCCGGTTGGTGCCTGGCAGAAATGCGGACAAGTCGGGAAGTGAGTGAGACCGTGGCGGCTTTCGTGCTGTGCCGCCCTCGCGGCAGGCGGGCATCCGGGGCCGGGAGGGGATCATTCGCGAGCTTGCGATGGCGTTTGGTCGGAGTCCCGCGCTCCTGGAGCGGGGAGCGGATCGAAGGCCGGGGGCGGCGCGGACAGGGGCGGCGAAAAGCGCCTGCCGGCAGGTTCAGGGATCTCCGGCTTCGTCGAGGGCGCTTCCGGGCGGTAGCTATCCCTCCAGGAACGCCCGAACGGCCGCGTTTTCCTTCAGCGTCGCCAAGTCCGTCGCGGTCGGCAATTGCGGCTTGTCGCGCAGCTGGTTGACCATGCAGAGGAACCCGAACTTCTCGCCCTGTGTGGCGCGGAACTGGTGCCAGGTCCAGGCCGGGATGGTCACCAGGTCGTGCGGCCCTACCGTCCGGACCTCGTCACCGACCAGGCAATGGCCGTGGCCGCACAGGATCATCACGCCATGCGCGTGCTCGTGGCGCTCCAGCGTGGAGTAGCCGCCGGCAGCCATCTCGAAATACCGCAACTGGCAGTGCAGTTCCGGCTCGTCGAACAGCACCTGGCGCGAGATATCCTTGAACGGCGCGCTGCCGTCCTGCTTGTACGGCATATGCGCCACGCCGTCCCAGCGGTAGTCGTCCCGTGCCGGGCGGAAGGCCGGGACCTGTTCGGTATCCATGCGAAATCCTAACGATACGGGTGCTGCGCCACGCTGCGTGCGAAGGCGGCGGCTTCCTCGGCGATGCGCGCGCGCGCCATGAGCAGGTTGCCGCCGATCAGCAACATCGTATCCGGCCCGTAGAAGTCAAGAATCTCCCCGGTCCGCGCCAGGGTCATGCCGCCGGCCGGCACCGGCAGGGCAGGGCGCAGGCCGTCATCCGTGCGGCGGGCGTTGCGGACGAGATGCCGGCACGTCTGCGGCGCATAGCCGAAGCGGCCGCCGTGGTTGGGAAAGATCACCGCATCCGCGCCCAGCAGGCGAAACAGCGACCCGATCAGCAGCGCCGGGGCAATCCGGGCGGCGCCGCCCAGGCTGGGATGGGCGAACAGCGCCATCGTGGGAAAGTCACGCCGTATTGCCTGGATGCTGGCGAAGCCGGCGATCATCGGCACCACCATGGCGCAATCCAGCCCGGCCTCCTGCGTCAGGCGGAGCTGGGCGCGCATCTGGTCGAGGTCGCCGGTGATGCTGGGGATGTAGCGCGTCGGGTGCCCGGTATCCCGCACGGCACGCGCCACCGCGGCGGCACAGGCGCTCACCCGGACGGCGAAGCGGCCGTAGTCCTGGTCCGCCAGGCCGTGGTCGTCCTTGATGAAGTCCAGCCCGCCGCGGGCAAACCATTCTGCCAGTTCGGCCAGCCGCTCCGGCGCCAGGCCCTGCGGCTTCAGCGCCGATCCGGTGAAGGCGCGGCCTCGCACGCCCAGCCGGGCACGCAGGCCGGGGATGCCGTGGCGCGGCCCGCCGAACAGCGCGGCCAGCGAGGCGGGGACTGCAATGTCCTCCAGCACCACGTCGTCATGCAGCGAGGTATTGCCGAACACCATGTTCAGGAACTGGCCGGCATCCTGTCCGACCGTTGCGGTCGCCATATCGATTCGAACGACGAACGTGCCGTCGCCGCGATCGGCGATGTCCTCGACGCGGCCGACGATGTCCGTCAGCACGGCCGGCTCGTCGATCGCGGCGAGTGGCATCTCCACGCTCTGCTCCACCGCGATCGCCTCCGCGCGCGCAGCGATCGAGGCCGCATCGCTGCGCACCCGGTAGGTCACGGCGAAACGGTCGGTCATGGGCGCGGCACCACCAGGGCGTCGACGGCCACCGCGCCGGAGGCGCCGAGGATCACGGGGTTGACGTCGATCGCCTGCAGCCGCTCACCCAGCGCGAGGGCGGCGTCCTGCAGCGCCACCAGCAGGTCGACGAACGTCGCCGCCGCGTCGGGGTGCTTCCACCGCGGGCTGGCCAGCACGCGTCCCAGGCTGCTGCGTGACAGCTTCGCCGCGATGGCAGCGCGATCGATCGGCAGCTTCCAGGTGGCGACGTCGTGCAGGGCTTCGGCATAAATCCCGCCAAGGCCGGCGAGCAGCACCAGCCCGACGCCCTCCGCGCGGTTGACGCCGGCGATCGCTTCCAGCTCGCCCGCCACCATCGCCTGCACCACCACCCGGGCACAGCCGAGGTCGGCGAAGGCCTGGCGCAACGCAGGTTCGTCGCGCAAGCCGACCTTCACCAGGCCGAGGTCGCTCTTGTGCGCCACCCCCTCGGCGACGCCCTTCAGCACCACCGGATAGCCCACCCGCGTGGCAGCGCCGGCGGCTTCGTCCGAGGTGGCGCATTCAATGGTCGGGACGACCGGCACGCCGAACCCGGCCAGCAGGCGCAGGCTCTCGGGTTCGGTGAGAGCGCGGGCCGGCAAGAGTGGCGCAGCGGCTTGGGCGCGCTCGGGCATCGGTGCGGGGAGGGCGGTCATCAGCGCGCCGATGCCCTCCAGCAGGATGTCGGTCTCGGTGAACACCGGCATGCCGCGCGTCTCGTAGGTCGCGCGTTCTTCCGCCGGCATACCGCCGGGGGCGACGATCAGCAGTGGCTTGCCGCTGGCCTCCCGCGCACGGGCCAGCGCGGCGCGTATCGGATCGCCCTGCCACGGGTTCATCGAATGCACCAGCGCCAGCCCCACGCTCACGCCGGGATCGGCCAGCAGCAGCGCCGGCACGTCGCCCGAACGGCGCATGCCGCCGAAGATGCCCAGGTCGAGCGGATTGCCGATGCGGGAGAACACCTTATGCGCATCGATCGCGGCATGGGTCTCCGGCGCGAAGTCGGCCAGCTTGATCCCCAGCGCGGCGCAGCGGTCGGCGATCAAGGAGGCGCCGGCGCCGGAGGTGGAGAGCGCGCCGAGCGCACCGGGGCAGGGGCCGAAGCGGTCCAGCAGGGCGCTGGCGGTCATCAGGCCTTCCAACGTCGCGACCTGCGCCACGCCGCTGGCCTGGAACAGCGCCGCATAGGACGCGGCATCGCCGGCCAGCCGCGAGGAATGCGCCACCGCCGCCGCGGCGCCCGCATCCGAGGTGCCGATCTTCAGCGCCACCACATGCTTGCCCGCCGCCTGTGCCCGCAGCGCCAGTGCTCGGAAACGTGCACCGTCGTCGAGGCTGTCCACCAGCAGCGCGATCACCTGCGTGGGGGCGTGGCCGATGGCGTATTCCATGTAGTCCAGGACGGAGAGGTCGGCCTCGTTGCCGGCGGAGGCGAACAACGACAGCCCGGCGCCCAGCATCGCCAGCCGCCCGGCCATCGCATCGAACAGCGCGCCGCTGTGGGAGAAGATCGCGATGCCGCCGGGCTTCTGCCGCTTCGCGTGCGCGGTGTTGAAGCCGATCGAGACGGGGCCGTGCGCGTTGTAGATGCCGTTGCAGTTGGGGCCGACGATGCGGATGCCTTCCTCGGCGGCGACGCGCTGCAGCTCGCATTGCCGTTCGGCGCCACCCGCGTCCAGGCTCTCGGCATAGCCGGCGGAGCCCACGATCACCGCGCGCAGTCCGGCGCGGGCGCAGTCGCGCACGGCCTGCACCGTAGCCTCGGCCGGGATCGACAGGAACGCCACGTCCACGGTCTTCGGCAGGGCGGCGATGTCGGGCACGCAGGGGATGCCCTCTACCTGCTGCAGGCGCCGGCTGACGCCGTACACCCCGCCGGTGAACCCCGCCGCACGCACGTTGGTCAGCACGATGTAGCCGAACTTCGTAGTGTCGTCGGAGGCGCCCACCACTGCCACCGCGCGCGGATGGAACAGCGCATGCAGCGCGTCCTGCGTGGCGATGCGTGGGGGCATGGTTCGTCGCTCCATCCGGTTTGGGGGCGGCATGGTGCCGACCCAAGTCGGGGATGTCCATGCACGCGGGCGCATCCTAACGTCGCCGCAGGCAACACGGAGAAACCCGGTGAGCGAAACGTCCCCCATCCTGCTGAGCGAGCTGCGCAACCACATCCGCATCCTCACGATCAACCGACCGGAGCGCTCGAACGCCATCTCCCCGGAACTGGCCGAGGCGCTGATCACGGCGTTCGTGGAGGCCAATGCCGACCCGGACATCCGGGTGGTGATCCTCACCGGGGTGGGCGACCGCGCCTTCTGCGGCGGCGCCGACCTGAAGGCGCGGGCGGCCGAGGACGCCGCCGGCAAGCCGTTCCAGCCGCTGCTCTCCCGCGTGCAGCGCTACCTGTACGAAGTCGTCATGGAGACCTTCAAGCCGACCATCGCCGCCCTGAACGGATCGGCCGTGGCGGGCGGCTGCGAGCTCGCCTTGGCCTGCGACCTGCGCGTGGCGGCGGAGCAGGCGCTGCTGGGCCTGCCGGAGGCCAAGCGCGGCAAGGGCGCGCATTTCGCCAACGTCATGCTGCCCCGCCTGGTGCCGCCGGCGATCGCGTTCGAGATGCTCTACCTCGGCGAATACATCGGCATGGAGGACGCGCGCCGCTGGGGCCTGGTCAACCGCGTGGTGCCCAAGGGCCAGGCGCTGGCGGAGGCGCTCCGGCTGGCCGAGGCGATCTGCGAGAACGCCCCGGTGACGCTGCGCCGCATGAAGGAGACCGCGGTCCGCGCCAACGGCCTGCCGATCTCCACCGCGCTGCGGCTGAACGAAGGCATCAGTCCGTATCAGAGCGAGGACCGGGTGGAGGGCGTGCGGGCCTATGTGGAGAAGCGCAAGCCGGTGTGGCAGGGGCGTTGACGCGGCCTCGGTCAGCACGGCAGCTCCCCCATCGACCCACGTTGGGTCGGCACAGGCACTGCAGAGGCCGGGTCAGTGGCCCCAGTTTCCTGGACGCAGGGTCAGTGCATGCAGATGACGTGCACCGTGGCCAGCCGCGCGGCGGCGATCGGCTCCTCGCCGCCGCTCAGGGTTCTGCCCAGGTCGATCCAGGGCGCTTCCCGGTGCACGAACCCGGCCAGGCGCTCGCCGTCCGGGCCGGTCGCCATGTGCGCGCCGGCGTGGCCGACGATCGCCCGCACCGCCGGGCCGGTGATCTCGGCCCGCACGATCGCGACGACCGTCCCGGTCCGCGGGTCGACCACCGGGCCGCCGCTGTAGCCATGGGTGATGCGCATGGTCTCCAGCCACACGCCGTCGCGCAGCCCCGCGAGGCCACCGGCCCGCGTGAGCATGTCGGAACGCAGGTCCGGCCAGTCCTCCTCCGGCACCAGCATCCCGGCCGTCGCGGGATAGCCCAGCACGAGCATCCGTCCGTGGGCGGGCGGATCGCCCACCGGCAGCACCGCCGGCGGCTGGGCCTGGGCCGCCCGCAACAGCGCGATGTCGCGCAGCGTGTCGGTTGCCAGCACGTTCGCCACGGTCAGCGCGACATGGCTGGAGACGATCTGCGCGCGGCTGCACCCGGCCACGACATGCGCCGCGGTCAGCAGGCTGCCATCCATGGCGATGAAGAAACCGGTGCCGGCATAGGCACTGCCGGGCGCCCAATGCGGCGTGCCTGCCGCCGGCGATGAGCCGGGATGCACCACGGTCGGCAGCGGCGCAGGCTGGACCATCGGCAGGGAGGGCGGCGGTGCGACAGGCGGTGCCATCGCAACCACGCCCTCCTGCTGCGCCGGCCCCGGATGCTGGACGACCGGCAGGCCTCCTTGGGCGGGCGCGGGGGACTGGCTGGAGGGTGTGGGGTACTGGGTGGCCGGCAGCGGCGCCCGGAACGGTGCGAGGGCCTGCCCCCCCGGCGGCGCGCTACGCGAGGGCGCCGGGGGAACGGCCTGCCCCGGCGTGTAGATGGTGACCGGCGGATGGACCCATGCCTCCAGCTTCGGCCAGTACTGCGTCAACAGCGCCGCACCGATCGCCGAACCGATCAGCAGCCCGGTCAGATCCGCCATCCAGTGCCGCATCAACCAGCCGACCCGCCTGTGGGGCAGTCATCATGCCTGCCAACCGGTTACAGCCCGGTATGCCAACGGCCCGCGTCCCGAACGCCGGCCCTTACCGCAGCGCGGCAGTTTCGATAGAGTGCCGCTTTCTTGCCGAGGCCATCACCGATGAGTCGTATCGCCTACGTTAACGGAGAGTACCTCCCGCACCCTGAAGCCGTGGTGAATATCGAGGACCGCGGCTACCAGTTCGCCGATGGCGTCTATGAGGTCGTCTACCTCAACAACGGCCGCTTCATCGACGAGGACCGCCATCTCGACCGGCTCGACCGCTCGCTGCGTGAACTGCGCATCGCCCAGCCGATGGGCCGCCCCGCGCTGCGGGTGGTGCTGCGCGAAGTGATGCGCCGCAACCGCATCCGCGAGGGCATCGTCTACATGCAGATCACCCGTGGCGTCGCCCGCCGCGAGCATGCCTTCCCGGCCAAGCCGATCCCGCCCTCGATGGTGGTGACCGCGCGTCGTGTCGCGCCGTATCCTGTCGACGTGACGAAATGGACCGCGACCGCGATCACCCACCCCGATCAGCGCTGGGAGCGCTGCGACATCAAGTCGACCGCACTGCTGCCCAACGTGCTCGCCAAGGAGGCCGCCCACGCGCAGGGCGCGCAGGAGGCGATCCTGGTCGACGCCGAGGGCATGGTGACCGAGGGCTCCTCCACCAACATCTGGATCGTCGACAAGAACGGCGTCCTGCGCACCCGCCCGCTGGGGAACGAAATCCTGCCGGGCTGCACCCGTGCGGCGCTGGCGGCGGAGCTGACCGCGCATGGCATCGCGTTCGAGGAGTCGCGGTTCAGCGCCGAGGATCTGCGGGACGCGCGGGAAGTGTTCCAGACCAGCGCCTCCAGCTTCGTCAAGCCGATCGTAAAGCTGAACGGTGCCCCGGTGGGCGACGGTGGCGTCGGGCCGGTGGCGAAGCAGTTGTTCGCGCTGTTTGCCCGCCACGTGCAGGGCGGTCCGCGCAACGCGGCCTGACCGCAACGGAGAGGATTGAATGCAGATCGGGTTCGGTCTGCCGCTTAGAGCGGTTTCACGGTGACTGGAAACGTCCCATCGTCATGGCCGGGCTTGTCCCGGCCATCTGTACCAGCACCGTGCTGCGATTGATGGCCGGGACAAGCCCGGCCATGACGACCTCTGACAGGGACGGGTTTCTCTGACAGTGGCGGGTTTCCAGTCAGCCGGAACGTGCTCTAGCGGACCGAGACCAATGCCCGCCCCGCCGCGCCACGATGGGAACCGCGCCGCGCCGGACGATCCCGAGGCGCATAACCGGCTAGGCTGCGAGCTGCACGGGCAGGGGCAGTTCGAGGCCGCCGAACGGACCTATCGCGACGCCCTGCGCCGCCATCCCGGCCACACCGAGGTATGGTCGAACCTTGGCCTCGCCGTACAGGCCCAGCGCCGTTTCGCCGAGGCGGAGCACTGCCAGCAGCAGGCGCTGCGCCTCGCCCCCGCCTATCCGGAGGCACACAACAATCTCGGCCTGGCACAATACGAGCAGGGCCGCGTCGCGGAGGCCGAGAACAGCTTCCGCGGTGCGCTCCGGCTGCGGCCGGACTACGCCAATGCGCTGATGAACCTCGGCACCGCGTTGCAGAGCCTGAACCGGCTGGTGGAGGCCGAGGCCAGCTACCGCCAGGCGCTGACCTGTGGCGGCGATCCGGCGCGGGTGCTGAACAACCTCGGCCTGCTGCTGCAGGAGCTGGGGCGCCCGGCCGAGGCCGAGGCGGCCTGCCGCGCCGCGCTCGCCCATCGCCCCGGCCAGGCCGATGCCCGCACCAACCTCGCGCTCGTCTTGCTGCTGCGCGGGGCCTATGCGGAAGGCTGGCGGGAGTACGAGGCGCGCTGGCAGGTTGCGTCCATGACCACAGCGACACGGCCGTTCGCCCAGCCGCGATGGACGGCCGGGGTGCCACTCGCCGGCCGCACGATCCTGCTGCATGCCGAACAGGGGTTCGGCGACACGCTGCAATTCTGCCGCTACGCGTCGCTGCTGGCCGCTGCCGGCGCGCGCGTGCTGCTGGAAGCGCCACCCGCCCTGTGCCGCCTGCTCGCCAGCCTGGACGGCGTCGCGCAGGTGATCCCGGCCGGCGAGACCCTGCCGCCCTTCGACCTGCATTGCCCGCTGATGAGCCTGCCGTTCGGCTTCGGTACCACGCTCGAGACGATCCCGAACGCCTCGCCCTATCTGCACGCCGATCCCGCCCAGGCGGCTTCCTGGCGGCAGGCGCTGGCCGCGCTGCCGGGCCGGCGTATCGGCCTGGTGTGGGGCGGGAGTTCGCGCTCTGGCCAACCGCATGCCGTCGCGGTCGACCGGCGCCGCTCGATGCCGCTTGCCGCTCTGGCGCCGCTCGCCGGGATTGCCGGGTGCAGCTTCGTCTCGCTGCAGCTTGGGCCGCCGGCCGCCCAGCCGCCGCCGGCTGGCCTGGTGCTGCACGACCCCACCACCGGCCTGGGGGACTTCGCCGACACCGCGGCCTTGATCGAAGCGCTGGACCTCGTGATCAGCGTCGACACCGCGGTGGCGCATCTCGCCGCGGCCCTGGGCAGGCCAGTGTGGCTGCTCAACCGCTTCGACACGTGCTGGCGCTGGCTGCTGGGGCGCGACGACAGCCGCTGGTATCCGACGCTGCGCCAGTTCCGCCAGCCAACGGCTGGCGACTGGACGACGCCGGTGGCACGCATCGCCCAGGACCTCGCCCGCTTTGCCGCCGGCAACGAAACTGTGGCGTGCCCGTCTGCGTGATTGCACATCCGCGTCTTGCCGGCAGCGCCGGCGCTGACCTGCCGGCTATGCCGGCAGCCGGCACGCGAACATTCCGGAACAATCGCGCGGCCTGGCATTACGCGCTGAACGACCGCCACGGTGAGCGGCGCCTGATTGACCGCATCACGCCCGACTGATTCACATGCATCATGATCGACCGGCTCGCGCCGGTTGCGCGTGCGGCTCAGGCTCCGAGCTTCTCGGCCATGTTGGCCTGGTACTGGGTGATCGGCATGAAGCCGGGGTCCTTGCGGCAGGCCTCCTCGGTTTCCTGCAGGATCTCCTCGTCCGATTTGTTGAGGTCGAGCGGTTCGCCGCGCGGCTGCGGGACGTGGAACGGGCTGTCGAGGTAGGTCTCGATCACGTTCCCCTCGGGATCCTTGAAGTAGCAGGACCAAGCGTTGCCGTGACTGAGCACGCGCATCTCGGTGGCGCCCTTGTCGAGCGCGCGGCGATGCGCCTCCCGCAATTCCGTCAGCGAACCGACCATGAAGGACAGCTGGTTGATCGGATTGAATCCGGCGATGTCGGGCCGGCCGCTGACCAGCACCACCTGGTGGTGGTTGGTGGGATTGGCGCTCAGGAAGGTCAGTTCCATGCCGCTGCGCGCCACGCCGTGGTCGGTGACCACCAGGCCGAGGACCGCGGTGTAGAAGTCGATCATCTTCGGCTTGTCCTGCACGTAGATGCCCACATGCGCGAGCTGTGCGCGGATGGTTGCCATGGACGTCCTCCGTTTTGCCGGCTTGTTGCCGGTATTGAAGGCCGCCGGGCCGATGCGGGCAAGGGCTGGCCTGCCGCTTGTGGCCAGCTCTTGATCTGTCCGGGCTTTGTAGCTCGACCAGCACCATCTTCGCCGTTTTAGGCGAACGGAAAAGCGCCGCCGATCTTGCGCTTATGCCTGGTGTGTCGCCGGCTCCGGATCGGCGATCGGCACGAGCCGACCCAGCACGAACACGTAAGCGGCGATCCCTGCCACCAGCACGACGCCCGCGACCAGGAACGCGTCGGCGAACGAGTGCGTTGCGCCCACGATGTAGCCGGTCGCCACCGGTGCCACGACCCCCATCAGGTTGTTCAGGAAATTCATGATCCCGCCGATCGTCGCAGTTCCGCCGCGCGGGGCGATCAGCGACGGGATCGACCAGCCCACCGGCGCTGCCGCCGACAGTCCGCTCAAGGCAATCGAGATCCAGACGATTGCCCACACCGGATCGGTCGTCATCGTCGCACCGAACACCGCCAGCCCGAGCAGCATGCCGGCCACCAGCACGGTCTTGCGCACCCGTGTGTCGTCGTAGCCGCGCGCGATCAGGTGGTCGATCAACCAGCCGCCAACGATCAGGTCTGCAATCGTCGCGAAGATCCATGGGATCGCCGAGAAGCCGGCGGATTTCAGGATGCTCATGTGCATCGATTGCACCAGGTAGTTCGGCAGCCAGGTCAGGAACAAATAGAACGAGTAGCCGTACGCCCCGAAGCCGAGCGTCAGGCCCCAGACTTTTCGGTTACGGAGCAAATAACCGAGCATTGCGGCCTCGCCGCCGGGGGCGGTGCCTTCGGGCGTGCCGCCGCCCTCGCTGATATAGCGCCGCTCCGCCTGGCTCAGGCCCTTATGCCGGCTCGGGTCGCGGTAGATGATCAGGAACGCCAGGAAATACAGCAGGCTGAGCGCGCCGGTGATGCCGAAGCCCCAGCGCCAGCCGAAATGCACCACGGCCAGTGCGACCAGCGGCACGCCGACGACATTGGAGAATTTCGCCGCCGCATCGAAGATCGCGGTTGCCATTGCGCGTTCCTGGCGCGGGAACCAGTAGCCCGTTGCCTTCGAGCTGGCCGGGAAGCCCGGCGCCTCCGCCGCGCCCAGCACCATGCGCGCTCCCAGGATGCCGCCGAACCCGGTGGCGAACGCGGTCGCGGCCGAGGCGACGGACCACAGGAATGTGGTCACGCGGCTGACGGTGGTGACGCCGAAGCGATCCAGGATCAGCCCGGTCGGCACCTGCAGCAGCGCATAGGACCAGAAGAAACCACTGAACAGCCAGCCCAGTTCGCCGTCGGTCAGACCGAATTCATGCTGGAGCTGGGGAGCGGCGACCGAGAGATTGATCCGGTCGAAGTAGTTGATCAGCACGCCGACCCCGAGCAGCAGGCCGATCCGCCAGCGCAGTTTCGGGATGGCGGCGGTCTGGGTCGTGCTCATGCGGTCCTGGTCTCCTGCGTCCGGCGGCCTCCGGTTGGATCGGCAGCCTGCCCGCGTTACATCGTGTGCTCTTCCCATCTGGTTGGCCGGATGTGAACCGCAAGCGTCACGACATAGGCGCTGGGTAGGCCGTTTCGGTCAGCAAGTCTCGGAGGCCGCGATCAACTCCGTCCGATCGTATCGGCAGCGAGGGGTTCCCGCTGGCTGGGCTCGCATTCTTCCAGGAACAGGCGAACCGTGGCGCGGACCCATCGCGTGCGGCGTGGCGCGTGGCTTGCGCGGTCGCGCAGGTCGCGTCACCCTGCCGCAATGACGTATACGATCGGTATCGATGTCGGCGGCACCTTCACCGACATCGTGGTTTCCACCCAGGACGGCCGGACCATCATTGCGAAGGCCCCTACCACCCCACGAGACCAGTCCGATGGCGTGCTGGAGGGCCTGACCCTTGCGGCAGAGCACCTCGGCCTGACGCGCAGCGACCTGTTGGCCGCTACCGCGCGCATCGTGCACGGCACCACGGCCGCGACCAACGCGCTGCTGGAGGGCAAGACCGCGCGCGTCGGCCTGCTCACCACCGAAGGCCACCGCGACGTCATCGAGATGCGTGAAGGGCTGAAGCCGGAACGCTACAATTTGCGCATGGCGCCGCCGGAGCCCCTGGTGCCGCGCCACCTGCGGTTGGGCGTGCGGGAGCGGATGAAGCCCGACGGGTCGGTGGAGACCGCCCTCGATCGCGCCTCGCTGGACGCGGCTGTCGAAGCTTTGGCCAAGGCAGACGTGCAGGCCGTTGCAGTGTGCTTCCTGCATTCCTGGCGCAACCCGGCCCATGAGCAGGCAGCGGCGGATGCGGTGCGCGCGCGATTGCAGCAGGCCTATGTCACCGCGTCATCGGACGTGCTGCCGCAGATCAAGGAATTCGAGCGCTTCTCTAGCACGGTGGCCAATGCCGCGGTCGGTCCAGTCATCCGCAACTACCTCGGCACGTTGCAGGAACGCCTCGCCGAGGCCGGCTATCGCAGCGAGTTGCTGGTCATTCTGTCGCATGGCGGCGTGGCCTCGGTGGCCGAGGCCGTGCGGCTCGCGGCCGGGACCGCGCTGTCCGGCCCGGCCGGCGGCGTGGCGGCGGCGGTGGCGCTGTCCGGCGGCAAGACTGTTGACTATGCGCGGATCTC
>JARLIJ010000174.1 GCA_031291795.1 Acetobacteraceae bacterium
AACCCGGCGGTGACGCTGGGCCTGTGGGCCGCCGGGCGCTGCGCGAACCGGCACGTGCTGCCGTACATCGCGGCACAGGTGATCGGGGCAATCCTGGCCGCTGCCGTCCTGTGGGCGATCGCGTCAGGCAAGGCGAACTGGGTACCCGGTGGGTTCGCCGCGAACGGCTACGGCGATCTCAGCCCCGGGAAATACTCGATGCTGTCGTGCCTGGTCACCGAACTGGTGATGACGTTCTTCTTCCTGTTCATCATCATCGGCACGACATCGAAAGGCGCGGCCAACGGGTTCGCCGGCATTCCGATCGGCCTGGCGCTGACGCTGATCCACCTGGTCTCGATCCCGGTGACCAACACCTCGGTCAACCCGGCGCGCAGCACCGGTCCGGCGTTGTTCGCAGGCGGCGAATACATCGGTCAGCTCTGGCTGTTCTGGCTGGCGCCGATCGCCGGGGCGATGCTGGCCGGCGCAATGGCGCGCTGGATGTACGAGCCGGACATCCTGATCGACACGATCGTCGTGGAAGAACGCCAGACCGCCTGACCCTTGCCACGCCCTGGACATCGACGCGTCCAGGGCGCGGTCGTCCCGGCGGTCAGTACCCGGCCAGCACCATCTTGCCGATGGTGCGGCCGCTTTCGATCTCGATGTGCGCCGTGTGCAAGGTCGCGGCGTTCAGGTGGCCGGCGTTCTCGTTCATCGTCGTCCGCAGCACGCCTTCATCCACCAGACGCGAGACCTCCTGCAGGATGTGGTGCTGGGCGATCATGTCCGGCGTCTGGAACAGCGAGCGGACGAACATGAACTCCCAATGCACCGACACGCATTTGTGCTTGAACGGCATCATGTCGAACGCCTTGGGGTCGTCGATCAGCCCGACCTTGCCTTGCGGTGCGATCACCTTGGCGACGGCCGGCAGATGGTGATCGCTGGCGGTCAGGCTGGCGATATATTCCACCTGGGGCAGGCCGATCTTGGCCAGGCCCTCGTCCAGCGGCTCATGGTGGTCGATCACGTGATGGGCGCCCATGGCGTGGCACCAGGCCTGGGTCTTCGGGCGGGACGCGGTGGCCACCACCGTCAGGCCGGTGAGCTTGCGGGCGAGCTGGATCATGATCGAGCCGACGCCGCCGGCGCCGTTGATCACCAGCAGCGTGCCCTTGGTCGCCTCGCCCCGGGCCAGGCCGAACCGGTCGAACAGCATCTCCCACGCCGTGAGGGCGGTCAGCGGCAGGGCAGCCGCGTGGAGGAAGTCCAGCGAGGCGGGCTTGCGGCCGACGATGCGTTCGTCGACCAGCTGGAACTCGGCGTTGCTGCCGGGGCGGTCGACCCCCCCGGCATAGAACACCGCATCGCCGGGACGGAACAACGAGACCTCGGCGCCCACCGCATCGACCACGCCGGCGGCGTCGAAGCCGAGGACTCGCGGCTGGCCGGCCGGCGGTGCCGCGGCGGCCCGCAGCTTCACATCCACCGGATTCACCGAGACCGCGCGGACGGCCACGCGCAAGTCACGCGGGCCGGGTTCCGGCACGGGGAGCTCAAGGTCCAGCAGGGCCTCGGGATGGTTGATCGGGTGCGGTGCGCGATAGCCAACGGCTTTCATGGGGTCATTCCTGAAACGGGCAGCGACAGAGATGGGCAGGGTACGCCCCGATGGAACAGGGGAAAAGAGCGTAGCGGGTCGCTGTCATGATCGTTGCGCATGACCGCCGTGTCGTTGCCCATGGTGGAAGCGGCTTGGGCATTCGGTGTGGGGCAGGCTATTTGGCTGCCACGCCAACAGAGGCGGCGCGGCGCGATGAACGCTCCGATGCTCAACCGCTTGGCGTTCAGCCACGACGCGGCATAAGCGCCTGTGCAATCGGGAGTTATCATGCGGACCCTCTTCGCCGGCGCCATCCTGGCCATGGGACTCGCCGCCTCCGGGCCGGCCTCGGCCAACGTGATCTACAACCTGTCGGGGATGACCTTGACCGGCGGCGGGACCCTCACCGGCTCCTTTACGCTGAACGATGCGCTGACCGGCGTGGTGGCGGCGAATATCGTGGCCACCACGTCCGGTGCCTACACGGGGTTCACCTATGTCTACCCCACCGACACGCTCGCCCAATCCCTCCCGACGCAATATTTCGAGCTTAGTTCCGGCGGCGATATCCTTCGATTTGCCTTCAATTCATTGACCACGACGTCCGCCACGCTCCTCGACGCCAGCTCCTACGAGTACGAGTCGGTGGCCGGGTCGCGCACGATATCGGGCGGTAGCCTCGTGGTCGGGGCCGTGCCCGAACCGGCCAGCATCGCGGTGCTGGGCGTCGGGCTGTTGGGATTGGCAGGGCTGCATCGCCGCCGCATACGCACGCCGACGCCCCAGCCGACGACGCCGCCGGTCGGGTAGTCGTTCCCTCGTGCGCAGTCCGGCAGCCATAAGAGCCGCCGGCCGGTTTGCCCGCCCCCGACCGCGTCTGTTACCTCTGGTCCAACGAACCGGGAGGAACCAGCCGCCATGAACCTCTGTCGCCTGCTGCAGAAGCGCCTCGATGCCGGCCGGCCCGTGCGGGTCGGCCTGATCGGCGCCGGCAAGTTCGGCTCGATGTTCCTCTCCCAGGTCCCCACCACGCCGGGCCTGCACGTCGCGGCCATCGCCGACCTGTCGCCCGACCGCGCCCGCGCCGCCTGCCGCAACGTCGGCTGGGATGACGCGCGGATCGAGGCCACCCGCTTCACCGACGACGCCGCGTCCCTGCTGGCCGACCCCGTCGTGGAGGTGGTGGTCGAAGCCACCGGCCACGCTCCCGCCGGCCTGCGCCATGCCCGTAGCGCAATCGCCGAGGGCAAGCATATCGTCATGGTCAACGTGGAGGCCGACGTCCTGGCCGGCCCGCTGCTGGCGCGCGAGGCAGCGCAGGCGGGCGTCGTCTACTCGCTGGCCTATGGCGACCAGCCGGCGCTGATCTGTGAGCTGGTGGACTGGGCGCGGGCCTGCGGCTTTCGCGTGATCGCGGCCGGCAAGGGCACGAAATACCTGCCGGAATACCATGCCTCCACACCCGAGACGGTCTGGGGGTACTATGGGTTGCCCCCCGAACAGGCGCGGATCGGCGGGATGAACCCGCAGATGTTCAACTCGTTTCTGGACGGCACGAAATCGGGGATCGAGATGGCGGCGGTCGCCAATGCCACCGGCCTGACTCCGCCGCCCGATGGCCTGGCCTTCCCGCCCTGCGGTACACACGAACTGGCCAACATGCTGCGACCCGGCAATGCCGGCGCCCTGCACCATGCCGGGCAGGTGGAGGTGATCTCCTCGGTCCACCGCGACGGCAGCCAGGTGAAGGACGACCTGCGCTGGGGCGTGTTCGTCGCGTTCGAGGCGCCGAACGACTACGCCATGCGCTGCTTCCAGGAATACGGCGTGGCGACCGACCCGTCCGGGCGGATCTCCGCGCTGTACCGGCCGTTCCACCTGATCGGGCTGGAACTGAACGTCTCGGTGCTGTCCGCGGCGCTGCGCGGCGAGCCGACCGGCGTCGCCACCGGCTTCCGCGGCGACGTCGTGTCCACTGCCAAGCGCGACCTGCGCGCGGGGGAAACGCTGGACGGCGAGGGGGGCGCCTGCGTCTGGGGCAAGCTCGCGCCGGCCGCCGAGAGCCTGCGGATCGGTGGCCTGCCGATCGGACTCGCCAACCGCGTGCCCCTGGTGCGCGACGTGCCGGCCGGCCAGCCGGTCACCTGGGACGACGTGCGGATCGACGCGAGCGACGAGGCATACCGCTATCGCCGCGCGATGGAGGCAGCCTTCCCGACAGACTGACCCAAGGCGTCCCGCCACGGTCCCGGCGCGATACCCGTCCCCACAACACCAGTGCGCGCACGGCGGACGGCGCATTGACGTATCCCGTATATGGGATATTATCCCATATATGGAAGTCGCCGATGCCGCCGCCACGGAACTCGACACCCGCCTGGCCGCCCGCCTCGCCAGCCTGCGCACCGAACGGGGCTGGTCGCTCGACACCCTCGCCGACCGCAGCGGCGTCAGCCGCACCACCCTCTCCCGCCTCGAACGCGGCGAAACCAGTCCCACCGCCAGCCTGCTAGGCCGGCTCTGTACCGCCTACAACCGCACCATGTCCCGCCTGATCGCGGAAGCCGAGGCCGAGGCACCGCAGTTCATCCGCGCCGCCGACCAGGCGACCTGGGTGGACCCCGAGACCGGCTTCCGCCGCCGTGGCGTCTCCCCACCGGCCGCCGGGCTGGACGCCGAACTGGTGGAGGCCACGCTGCCCGCTGGTGCGGTCATCGCCTACGCCGCGCCGCCGGTGCAGGGGCTGGAGCAGCACATCTGGATGCTGGGTGGAGCGCTCGAACTGACCCTCGACGGCACGGTGCATCGCCTGGAAACCGGCGACTGCCTGCGGTTCCGGCTGTTCGGCGCCTCCCGGTTCGCAGCGCCGGGGCCGGACGACGCACATTATGCCCTCGTGGTGTGCCGCCCGTGACCCGCGCCACGATCGAGGCCTTGCCGGCCAACGCGTTCCCCGCCGCGCGCGACGCATTGACCGACATCCTGCACGCCTGCGTCCATGCCGGGGCCAGCGTCGGGTTCGTCCTGCCCTTCCCGCTCGAACGGGCCGGTGCGTTCTGGGACACGGTCGCCGCATCGGCGGCCGACGGGCAGCGCCACGTCCTGGTCGCGCGGCTGGACGATCGGATCGTCGGCACGGTGCAGCTGGTGTTCGCCCAGCAGGACAACGGCCGCCACCGCGCCGAAATCGCCAAGCTGCTGGTGCATCCCGATGCGCGTCGGCGGGGGATCGCGCAGGCCCTGATGCAGGCCGCCGAGGCCGTCGCACACCAACGCAACCTGCGCCTGCTGGTGCTGGACACCGGTACCGATGCGGCGGAGGCGCTATACCGGCGCCTGGGCTTCGCCCTTACCGGCGTCGTGCCGAACTATGCCGCGGACGTGGACGGCGGGTTCGTCGCCAGCCGGTTCATGCACAAGGAACTGCCGGCCGATGCCGGATAGCAGCCTGATCGGCCATAATGGCGGCCCACCGCTGGATCCCACCCCGGTCGAAGACCCCGGCGCCGCCGCGTGGCGGTCGTATTGCTGGCGGCGGGCCCACAAGCGGGCCTGGAAGACGCCCCCGCGTGAGATCGCCCTGCGGCGACTGGCGCGCGCGGAAGCGCTCGGCATGACCTACCGCGAATACACGCTCGAAATCCTGGAACGCGGCGTGTACCGATAGCCGGCGCGCACCCCGTCGCCCCCGTCGGCATCGGGGCGACCGCATCGGGGCGGCTGCCGTCCTGCGTCATGACCTCGGATAGCGACCAAATGCCCCGCGAACCGCGGCCGCCCTCAGCGATTCATGCCCCTCGCCAGACCGGCGGGCGCTTGCTCAGGAACGCCTCCATCCCCTCCCGGAAATCCGCGCTCGTGTAGCACAACCGGATCAGGTCCTCGTCCGGCGGCAGGGTGTCGCGCAGCCGCCGCAGCGCCTCCTTCGTCGCCTGCAGCGTCAGTGGCGCGTTCGCCGCGACCTGCCGCGCCAGCGCCTCCGCCCGCACCGCGAGGGCGGCCGGATCGGGCAGCACCTCGCTTACCAACCCCACGCTGCGGGCCTCCTCGGCATCGAGCAGGCGCGCGGTAAAGATCATCTCGGTCACCCGGGCCGGGCCGATCAGGGCGCTCAGCCGGGCGATGTTGGCCATGGAGAGGCAGTTGCCCAGCGTGCGCGCGATCGGGAAGCCAAACCGCGCATTGGCGGCGGCGATCCGCAGGTCGCATGCGGCGGCGATGGCCGCCCCACCGCCGGTGCAGGCACCTGCGATCGCCGCGATCGTCGGCACCGGGCAGCGCTCCAGCGCGCCCAGCACGCGGTCGAGCTTCGCCTCATAGGCGATCGCATCCTCGGCCCCGTTGAAACTGCGAAACTGCGCAATATCGGTCCCGGCCGCGAACGCCTTGTCGCCGGCGCCGGTGATCACCAGTGCCCGGATGTCACCCGACGCCACGCTGATCGCCGCCAGCCCCTCGTACATCGCGAATGTCAGCGCATTGCGCGCCTGTGGACGATTGAGCGTGACGTAGCCGATCCCGTCACGCACTTCGTAGAGCAGTTCGTCGGTCATGGGCGCTCCTTTGGCATCGCCCGCGATTATACGCATGGAGCACCGCACGCGAAGCAGGGGCCGGCCTGTTGTCAGGTCCGGGCGGCGCATTGGGATCATGCAGACAAGGCGGGGCGCCGAAGCAAGATGAACCGCCAAGGGGCCGGTGTAACAAAGCAGAAGCTCCGTCGTTAATGTAACGATCTCGTTTCGCCTAAGGTCCATTGGTGTCTTGGCGGTTCATCTTGCTTCCGGATCGGACGGTCGGCTCGGCCAGGCCCGCGGAGGAGTCGGCGCCGCAATCGCTCCCCGCTCAGGCGATTCCCCCCCCCGCAGTCAGGACAATCGCATTTGCCCCGGTCGGCGGCAGGGATGCGTCGTGGCGGAAGGACTGCGTGGCGTGAAGAAGCAAGGAAGACTCTAACACAGATTTAGATGATGAAGCGCACAGATTACACGGAAAGAGGAACGGGGACCTTCCGTCTCTCGTTGTTGGAGCTCTGCCTGGGGGGCGTTTGAACCAACGGCCGGCAGAGCCTGACGCTGGCTTGTCAATTTGGATCCGGAATGGGGTCGACTGGCCACCGGGGCCGAGCACTCATCCAAGCGGCGATGATGACGTCCAGCGGGCCAATCTCGCCGCCCCTGTCTCCTATCCGAACAACCAGGCCGGTTCAGGCGCCTGGCCCGCGGCCCGGCCCCGCTCCGAGCCGACTGCCTCTTTCCGCGTAATCTGTGCGCTTCATCATCTAAATCTGTGTTAAAGGCTTCCTGGCTTTTTCCGATCCCAAGCCGGCAGCGCAGAGTCAGGACTGCCATACTTCGCCATATGAGATAGCCCTGACCCCGCAGCCCATCCCCGTTGCATGGACGCGCGAACCTTCCTAGCGTCCGGACAGGAGAGGAACGTCCAAGAGCATGACCGACGACAATCCGCCGCTGCGTACCCATGCCACGAAGAAGCCCGTGGCGGAGTCCTGGGAACCGGAACTCGCCGAACTGCGCCTCCGTCAGGCCTTGGCCCGCGAGATGGGCGGCCGGGACCGCGTGGAGCGCCAGCACGCCGGCGGCCGCCTGACGGTGCGGGAACGCATCGACCGGATGCTCGACCCCGGGACGTTCCAGGAGATCGGCAGCATCGCCGGCAAGGCGAGCTACGACGACCGCGGCACCATCACCGGCTTCATCCCCGCCAACTGCGTGTTCGGCCGCGGCCTGGTCGACGGCCGTCCGGTCGTCGTCGCCGGGGACGACTTCACGCTGCGCGGCGGGTCGGCCGATGCCGCCATCAAGGGCAAGCCCAAGATGTCGGAGGAACTCGCGACCCAGTTCCGCACGCCGATCATCCGGCTGATCGAGGGGTCCGGCGGCGGCGGGTCGGTCAAGACGATCGAGACCACCGGCCGAGCGAATTTGCCGGGAGGGCTGGCCGAGTCGACCTCGTTCCACCTGATCGCCAACCAGATGGCGCAGGTGCCCGTCGTGGGCCTCGGCCTGGGCTCCGTGGCCGGGTTGGGGGCGGCGCGGCTGGTCGCCAGCCACTATTCGGTCATGGTGAAGGACATCGCCGCCGTGTTCGTGGCCGGGCCGCCGGTCGTGGAACGCCTCGGCGAACCCCGCACCAAGCAGGAACTCGGTGGCTGGCAAATCCAGCTCGGCTGCGGCGCGGTGGACCACGCGGTGGACACCGAGGAACAGGCGTTCGACGCCGCCCGCCGGTTCCTGTCGTATTTGCCCAGTTCAGTCTACGACCTGCCGCCCCGCGTGCGCGGCTGGGACGATACCGGCCGGCGCGACGAATCGCTGATCACCGCCATCCCAAAGGTGAAGAAGCAGGCCTACCATATGCGCCGGATCATCGAGACGGTGGTCGACAAAGGCAGCTTCTTCGAGATGGGCAAGCTGTTCGGCCGCTCGATCATCACCGGCCTGGCGCGGCTGGACGGCTGGCCGGTGGCACTGATGGCCGGCGACCCGCTGTTCGACGGCGGCGCATGGACCGCGGACGCCTGCAGCAAAATCATCCGCTTCGTCGACATGGCGCAGACTTTCCATTTGCCAATCGTGCACCTGGTGGACTGCCCGGGCTTCCAGGTGGGCCTGCGCGCCGAGAGCAATGCTGTCATTCGCTGGGGCGTGCGCGCCTTGTCGGCGATCAACCAGACCACCGTGCCGTGGTGCAGCATCGTCGTGCGCAACTGCTACGGCGTCGGCGGGCTGGGCCATCAGCCGGTCGGCCATCTGTGCCTGCGTTATGCCTGGCCCTCGGGCAGCTGGGGCTCGCTGCCGCTGGAAGGCGGGATCGAGGCCGCCTACCGCGCCGAAATCGCCGCCGCGCCAGATCCGCAGGCCAGACTTGAGGAAATCGAGGAACGGCTGAACCGGCTACGCTCGCCGTTCCGCACGGCGGAGGCGTTCTGGGTCGACGAGGTGATCGACCCGCGCAACACGCGGCGCCTGCTGTGCGATTTCGCGAATCTGGCAGCACCGTTGCGGGCGGTCGGAGAGGCGCGGTTCGGGATGCGGCCGTAGGGGGCGTTGCGGGGTGTGCGGAAACGACGCTGCGATTGCTGCGGCGTCCGACCTGGGTGGGAGCGGGCGCCGAGGCTTGGCGCCTCGATGTCTGCTCCGCAGCCCATCCCGGTCATTTGCCGGCGGCAGCACCCGGGTCCGCAGCGGTCGCCCACGGATCCGGCCCGGCCGGGACCGCACACGCCTGATCGATCGACCCGTCGATCGCGGCGGTCGGTCACGCCTTGCGGCGGGACACAGCGCAGAGGCCGAGCAGACCGGTAGAGAAGAGGGCTAAGGTTGCGGGTTCGGGCACCGGGTCGGGCACCGCCGCCACGGCTTCGCCACGGACAACGATGCGGGCCGGGGAGCAGCTCACGCATTCATAGGATGCCGTCTGCAATGCGAGCAAATCGGTTCCAGGCGCGGTCAGCGGGTTGCCGAAGGCCAGTTCCAGTTGAACGAAGGGCACCGCGTTCCTGATCAGGAAAGAGTTGGGCTGCCAGAAATTGTTGTACACTTGGTCCACGGTGGAATCGTAGACCGCACCACCCAATTTTGTCCCGGATGTGGTGGTGATATCGAAGCTGATGACGTTGCCCGTTGCAGAATCCGTCGAGAATGTCCCGCTCGCCGATCCGCCATCGTTGAACGCGACGCTCTGGAGCGTCCAATCGATGACAGTGGCCTCGGCCGGCAAGGCGCCGATCGCCAGCAGCACGGCGCAGGTCACGGCGAAGACAGTCGTTTTTCGAAACATCATGGATCTTCCTGGTCTTATGCGCCCCACGCGCGATCCAGCCCTGCTCTGCAGTGGCTCTCCACCGATCTGCCTGGGGTCATGAACGCCGCTTTTCTCGGGATGGTGCAGTCGGTTGCCGCGCGGTGCGGCGTTACCGGACCAGCAGCGCGCCGCCGATCGTCATGTCAGGTTGCCGGCCCAGCGGCATTGCGTGGTTCACGCCTTCCGACTGAGCCGGCTGCATGCGATCACGCGTTCGTCAAACCGGTTGGGCAACCACACGCAGATAGGGCTTTACCGTCTTCCAGCCGTTTGGGTACTTCTGCTTCGCCGCATCATCGGAAACGGCTGGCGGGATGATGACGTCTTCACCCGGCTGCCAGTTGACCGGGGTGGCGACCGTGTGTTTCGCGGTCAACTGACAAGAGTCGAGCAGGCGCAGCACCTCATCGAAATTGCGGCCCGTCGTCATCGGATAGACGAGCATCGCCTTGATTTTCTTGTCCGGGCCAATAACGAATACCGAGCGCACGGTTGCATTGTCGGCGGCCGTACGGCCTGCGGCCTCGCCCGCCGCCTCGGCCGGCAGCATGTCGTATAGCTTGGCAACTTTCAGGTCCGTGTCGCCGATCATCGGGTAGGTGACGGCGTGGCCCTGCGTCTCTTCGATATCTCTTGCCCAGCGCTCATGATTGCCGACCGGATCGACGCTGAGGCCGATGATCTTGGTGTTGCGGCGGGTAAACTCCGGCAACAGGCCGGCCATGTAACCGAGTTCGGTGGTGCAGACCGGCGTAAAGTCTTTGGGATGGCTGAACAGAATCGCCCAGCCTGTGCCGATCCAGGCATGGAAATCGATCATGCCCTGCGTCGTCTCGGCAGTGAAGTTCGGAGCCTCGGAATTGATTCGGAGTGACATCGCGATCCCCGTTGTTCAAGATTGGTTGGCGGTCGGTGATCCCGGTGTCCTAGCGCGCCGCGCCCCATCCGACAGCCTGTTTTCTGACCGCCTGCGCACTCGGTTGCGGATCTCGTATGGATATTGCCATATCTGTCTCTTGCGGCCGGTGCGATGGCTCTGGCGCGTTCGGAGACCGGAGGTTCAAGAGAGAGCGCGATGACGAGCAAGCGCAGCGCGATACCCCCGGCGGTGAGACGCACGGGGTGCGACCACGCGGTCGGCAAGGATGTGTCTTCGCGGCGCAACGGAGGCCGGCATCGATGATCGCAGTGGAGCAGTCGCTGCTCGACACCTTCACGTCGATCGAAATCCAGTATCCCGAGGGGCGGGATGCAGGTGCCGGGGCGCAACGCGAATATGACCCGATCAACAATCGCGTCACCTACCGGCTGATCGACCGGGAGGCACGCCGGAACGCCGCCCGCGAACCGCTCAGCCTGCTCGGCATGCGCCAGGCGCACGCGCTCGCGCTTGGCTACAACAAGGATCGGTACGCGACCGACATCCGCGTGGATGGCGAAGGGCTTGCGCGGTTTTGCCTCGTGCTGACGACGCAGGGCGCCTTGCAGATGTCGTTGGGCGGGCTTGACCCCGCCCTCGGCGACCCGGCGCATGGCCTCGTTTACGACGGCAGGCAGCAGCGGCGGTTTGAGACGCTGGACGACACGGCGCGGATCCTGATGTGGGTCGACACGTCGCGGCTTGAGCGGGCCCTGGTCACCGGCCTGGACGAGCCGCTGCACGAAACGCTGGTATTCCGCAACCAGATCGACTGGAGCAGCGGCTCGTCTGCCGCGGTACGCCGGGCGATCGGGTATTTCGTGGCGGAGCTGAACGATCCGCACGGCCTCGCAACCGTGCCCGCCGCGCTTGAATCATACACCGACAGTCTGGTGCACCTGATGCTCAATGCGCTGCCGAACAACTATTCGGAGCGTCTGACCCGCCGGGTCGCGTCGCCGGTGCCGGCGCATCTGCGCCGGGCGCTGGCGTTCATGCATGCCTCGGCAGCCAAGCCCGTGACGATGGCCGATGTCGCCGCCGCCGCCGGGTGCGGGACGCGAACATTGCTGAACGCCTTTCGTCAGTTCCGTAACACCACGCCGCTGTCGGCGTTGCACGATATCCGCCTGCAACACGCAAGAACGGCATTGCTGACCAGCGGCGACGAGATAACCACGCGGGATATTGCCAGGCGATTTGGGTTCACCAACCCGTCCCGGTTCACCGCGGCGTATGGGAAGCGGTTCGGAGAGACGCCGCGGGAGACACGGCGGCAGGCCTGACCGATCCACAGTCCGGTTCAGTCCCTTCCCGGCGTCCGGCACGACCGCCGGCAGCGCCGAAGGGATCGGCCGCGATCACGCCGGCAGACAGCCCTACTTCGCCAGTATCTGCGCCAGCTCCGTCAGCTCCACATGCACCGGCTTGATGCTATCGACGACATCCGCCAGTAGGACGCCGGTCTCCCCGTCGCCCAGCACTTTCACCGCACCCACGCCCAGCCGCGTCGCCAGGATGCGATCGAACGCGCAGGGCGGCGCGCCACGCACCACATGCCCTGGTCAAGCGCGCTGCGGGTGATCGCGCGAATCACGGCATTCATGCCGGGGGCGTCACCACCGCTGGTAAGGACTGCTATGTTCTGCATCGTCGGGCATCGGCTTATGGGCGCGAGGCCGGGGCCGTCGACCGAAACGGTGCGATATGGCGCTGCGGCGAGGGGGAGGATGGTCCATCGGTCCCGACGCTCCCTTCCGCGATCGGCCCCTTGGGCGATCGACGCGTGCATTGCGCCCATGCCAGCTCTGCAGCAAAACGATCACCGCACCGATCGCGGCTTTCGCCGCGGCAGACGCCCGCATTGCCGGCCTCTTGCGCGGATGATTCGATGGCCCGCGTCCAAGATCCAATCTGGATTATATAATAGTCCCAGCCGGCTACGACGTCGATCCGCAGCGACAATGCGGCCCGGCCCCCTCCACATTGCCGGTGGGGCAGGACTGCGCCTAGGATGGATTGACCGAATGACCCATCGGGTCGCAGAAGCGCCCGCTCAAAAAATTCAGGACGGCCCTTGCGTGGTGCCCGCCCGGAGGAAAGGAAACCAAGCTTGCAGCCGACCAACATTCGGGATCCCGACTACTTTCACAAAGTCGTCGATTGCCAATGGGCCTGTCCGGCACACACGCCGGTGCCCGAGTACATTCGGTTGATCGCCGCCGGCCGTTACGCCGACGCGTTCATGATCAACTGGAAGTCGAACGTCTTCCCCGGCATCCTCGGCCGCACCTGCGACCGGCCGTGCGAACCCGCCTGCCGCCGCGGCCGGGTGGAGGAGGAGCCGGTCGCGATCTGCCGCCTCAAGCGTGTTGCCGCCGACTACAAGGGCGATGTCAGCGACCGCATGCCGCCGAAACCGACCATACGCAACGGCCGCAAGATCGCGCTGGTCGGCGCCGGTCCCGCCTCGCTGACCGTCGCGCGCGACCTGGCTCCGCTGGGTTACCATCTTGTCATTTATGACGGCGACGCCCGCGCCGGCGGCATGATCCGCAGCCAGATCCCCAAGTTCCGCCTGCCAGAGGAAGTCATCGACGAGGAGGTCGGCTACATCACCGCCCTCGGACCGGAGATGCGCCTCGGCCAGCGCGTCGACAGCCTCAAGGCCCTGCTGGCGGAAGACTATGACGCGATCTTCGTCGGCTCCGGCGCGCCGCGCGGCCGCGACCTGCCGATCCCCGGTCGCCAGGAAGCTGCCGCCAACATCCATATCGGCATCGACTGGCTGTCCTCGGTCTCGTTCGGCCATATCAGCAAGATCGGCCGCCGCGTCATCGTGCTGGGCGGCGGCAACACCGCGATGGATTGCTGCCGCTCCTCGCGCCGGCTGGGCGGCGAGGACGTCAAGGTCATCGTCCGGTCCGGGTTCGAGGAGATGAAGGCCTCCCCCTGGGAAAAGCAGGACGCGATCCGCGAAGACATCCCGATCCTGAACTTCCTGGTGCCGAAGGCGTTCAAGCACGACAACGGGCGCCTCTACGGCATGACCTTCGAGAAGGTGCGCGCCGAGTTCGACGCCCGCGGCCGCCGCAACCTGGTGCCGACCGGCGAGCCCGAACAGTTCTTTGAATGTGACGACGTGCTGGTCGCGGTCGGGCAGGAGAATGCGTTCCCCTGGATCGAACGCGACATCGGCATCGACTTCGACGACCGCTGGAACATGCCGGTGGTGAACGAGACGACGTTCCAGTCCACCAACCCGAAGGTGTTCTTCGGCGGCGACGCGGCGTTCGGCCCGAAGAACATCATCTGGGCGGTCGCGCACGGGCACCAGGCGGCTATCTCCATCCACAAGCTCTGCCAGGGGGAGGAGGTCGCGGACCGCCCGCCGCCGATGGTGAACATCACCAGCACCAAGATGGGCA
>JARLIJ010000026.1 GCA_031291795.1 Acetobacteraceae bacterium
CCGCTGCCAGCGCCACCTTCGCCTTGAAGTCTGCCCCGTGCTTTTTGCGAACATTCGCCATCGGTAACCCCTGGCCATCAGGCCGGTTTAGGGGCGAAACTCTCTCTTAGCTACCTGTCCAGGATCCGGGGACCACCTCACTCACGCCGTTCGCAGACTGCTCTCGATGGATTGTCGGCACGGCCGTGGGGCTGTGGGTCGCGCTTGCTAGTAGTCAGGCGATGGCGGCGGACATGGTCAGCCCCATCATGAAGGCGTACCATGATGCGGCGCTCACGTGGGTTGGTCCTCTGCAAGCCGATGCGCAGCGCCTATTCATGCTCCTCTTTACGATACAGCTGTGCTGGGGTCTCGGATCGCTTGCGCTTAGAGGCGCCGACTTGAGCGAATTCCTCGCCGAGCTTGTCAATCAGATCATGCACTATGGAATCTTTTTCTACTTGGTTACCAAGTCCAGCGAACTGGCCGGGCAGATTATTAAGTCGTTCACCGATGCTGCGGCACAGGTGAGCGGCGCCCCCCCGACCCCCACGGGGGTCCTGAATGCCGGCGTGAATATGGCCAGCACCCTTCTGTCGAACATGTCGGCCAACCCATTGAATTACGGGATTGATCTGGTTCTTGTGTTGTGTGGACTTATCTGCCTCGTGTGTATGGCGTACATCGCCGCGTTGATGGTGATGATCAATGTCGAAACATACATTGTCGTCTCCGCGCTGACCCTATTCACCGGATTTGGCGGAAGCCGGTGGACCAAGGACTATGCGCTGCGGTCGTTGACGTACGCGATGTCGGCCGGCGGCAAGCTCTTTATGCTGAATCTTGTGGTGGCTGCCGGGTCACAGATAATCACCGATATGAACAGCGGCCTGTCGTCTATTGGTACAGCCGGGGGCGTGGGCAGCGGAGCGTACTATCAGACTTTGTTAACGCTGGCCGGATCTGTATTCGTACTGGTCGGTGTTTGTAAGTCGCTACCGGATATGATTGGCAGCCTCCTATCTGGCGCCTCGATCGGCAGCAATGCTGCGCTTGCGGGAATGGGGAGAGGCGCTGCAGCGACTGCGGCGGCTGGCGGCGTCGGGGCCGTGATGGCTGGGGCGGCCGCCTCGAGTCTCGCAAGCGCTCAGGTCGGCGCCGCGCCAGGTGTGTCCCGTCTTGGCAACGCTGCGCGGATGGTCGGGTTGGCAGGCAGGAATTTGGCTGGCGCAGCTGTGTCGGACGTCGGAAACCGCTTGTCGGGCAAGCCCGGGGCTAACCACGGCGTCATGGGCGGGCGAATGGCTGCGAGCATGAACAAGGAGCGCGACGATTTGCGCAGTCCACCCCCGAAGCCGCCTGCGGGGTCGGGCGATAAAGCACCGCCCGACCCCGGCAACACCATCCGTTCGAGCTGACGCGGGCGATGCGGAAGGCCACCCGAATGCCCGCATCATGCCCCGTGTGATAGGAAAGAAGATATATGTCCCGCCGGTTTAGGGCGAAACTGCCAGCTCCGACGATAACCGGGTCACCGGTCGGACAGGGCAATCAGACGTACCTGGACGCCCGCGCCGAATGGAACGAGCGCTATGGGAGTTACATCGCTCAGGCGCGGGCCTGGCGGTATGCGGCGCTGCTATCGATGTGCGTGGCGGGCGTCTCTGTGGCGGGGTTGGCCTATGTGGGCGCTCAGACGCATCTCGTTCCGTTCGTCGTCGAGGTCAATCAGCTTGGCGATGCTCTTGCTGCCAAGCGCGCTGACGTTGCGGCGACGCCCGACACGAGACTGATCCGCGCGCAGCTCGCGCGCTGGATCGACGACGTGAGGACGGTTTACATGGACGTGGCGGCTGAGCGCACGGTCATCACCGAAGCGTACGGCATGGTCGATCGCTCCAGCCCGGCATTTGAAGCGCTGAACAAGCACTTCAGGACGCAAGACCCGTTCAATCGGGCGAAGGATGAGACTGTGATCGTCCATGTCTCGTCGGTGCTGCCGATCTCGCAAAACACGTGGCGTATCGAGTGGTCGGAGGAGGCCCGGGCGCGCGACGGATCGGTCGGGACGGTCTCGAACTGGCGGGGGACCATCACCGTCATGATCCACCCGCCCAGTGATTCCAACACGATTCTGGTGAACCCGACCGGGCTGTACCTGCAGGACTTCTCGTGGTCGAAGGCACAATGAACATGCAGGTCCCGACTGTGAGATGCGTGGTTTTGGTACTGGCGGCCTTTTGCGCCTCGCGTCCGGCTGTCGCAGGCGGGTCGATCGTGCCGGCGATCATCCCATCTGCGTTTGCGCAAGGGACTGACCCACGGCCGGCATCGCCGCCTGTGGACCTGGCGCCGCCCGCGGCAGCACCTGCGCCTGCGGCGTCGGGTATGCCGGGTATTGCGCCTGGTGGCGCGGCGGGCGCCGCCGCGGGTGTTGGGGCCGGCGCCGCGGCGGGTCCGGCGCCGGCTGCGGCAGCGACAACCCAGGCGCGGCCGACCGATCAGGTCACAGGTCCGAACGGTAAAGCGGTTGCGGTGCCAAGGTCATCGCCGCCGGCGCTGTCGCTTCTGTCGCCGAGCGCGAAGCTGTCGACCAAGGAGGGTCGCTCGGCTGCGATAGCGCGCGACTGGCGGGCTCGGCCGGCTGCGTCGGCTGAAGGCGCGGCCGGCAGTGTGAATTACATGTTCGGTGCATCGATACCGTCGGTCGTCTGCGCACCGCTGTATGTGTGCTCGATCTCCCTCCAGCCTGGGGAGGTGGTGAACGACATCAAGGCAGGGGACGCCGTCAGGTGGCTGATCACGCCCAGCATCGTGGGTTCCGGCGCGGACCGGGTGACGGTCGTGTCAGTGAAACCGACCGATGCCGGACTGCGGACCGACCTGGCGATTGCGACGACGCGCCGGCTGTATCAGGTCCAATTGGTGAGCACGCAAACTCAGTGGATGGGGAACGTGACGTTCACCTATCCGGAGGATGCGCAAGCGAGCTGGCAAAAGTATCAGGCGCAGCAACAGAAGGAGGCGGCGGATACGACGCTGCCCAATGGCAGAAACATTGCGGCGTTGGATTTCAACTACGCTGTGAGCGGCGACGTCTCGTGGAAGCCGTTGCGGGTCTACAGCGATGGCGTCAAGACGTACATCCAGTTCCCGAGGGCGATGTTGTCAGGCGATGCGCCATCGCTTGTCGCCCTCGGGAACGACGGCGGCCTGTTCTCAAGCCCCACAAAGCAGATCGTCAACTACCGCGTTGAGGGCGACACGTACGTCGTCGACAAAGTGCTTGACCGCGCGGCGTTGCTTTCCGGCGTGGGTGGCAGTCAGGAAGAAATCAAGATTGCGCATACCGGAGCGCGCCGATGAGCGACATGATGGCGCCGGCTCGATCGCCGGGAGCGGCCGAGGCGCGTCCGGGTGGCGGCGTGCGGCGCATGAACGCGAGGCCGGTGATCCTCGCCCTCGGCTTAGCCGCACTCGCGGGCGGCGTGATTATCTATACGTTCCATCAGCGGACGTCGGAGAACGAGCTGCAGCGGCAAGACCAGCTGTTGTCGAAGGCGGTCCCCAAAACCGGCACGCCTGATGTACTCGCCAATCATCCGGATGCCGGAGCGATCGAACAGAACCGGCACTCGATGCCGGCCAGGGGAGAGACCAGTTCGTCGGAGGCACCTCGGGCAATGAGTGCCGGCGATCAGGCGAACGTTGACGCATGGGACGACTATGACCGGCGGAAGCGGGCGCTTGAGCGGGCGCGCTTCGAGGCTGAAGCAAATGCGTATGGGGCTGCGCCGGATGTGAGGCTCAGTCAGGGTCCGCAGATCGCGGCGGACGCGATGTCGCAAACTGCCGTTAGGGCGGCCACGTCGGGCCAGGTTGTGCCGAGCCTGGACACCATGCAGGCAGGGCCTTCTGCTCCGGCCACTCCGGTGTTTGGCGGGATGGGTGGCGGCCTTTTCGGCGGCGGCGGTGCGGCGATGCCGCCGGCTAATCCCAATGCGAACGACCAGACAGGCAAGCGGAACTTTCTCGCACAGCCGGGGTCTTCCGCCGACGCCGACTACGTGGCGGCTCGCGTGACCGCGCCGATATCGCCGTACGAGGTCAAAGCTGGCTCGGTGATTCCGGCAACGATGATTGGCGGCATCAACTCAGACCTGCCCGGCGAGGTCATCGGCCAGGTGCGCGAGAACGTCTACGACACGGCGACCGGCGATCATCTGCTCATTCCACAAGGGTCACGCCTGGTGGGCGTGTACCACAGCGGCGTGACGTACGGGCAGACGCGGGTCTTGGTTGCTTGGAACCGGATCATCTATCCGAACGGCAACAGCTTCGACCTTGGCACCATGCCGGGAGCTGACGAGGGCGCGTACAGCGGGTTCGAAGATCAGGTGGACAACCACTATCTCCGGATCTTCGGGTCGGCACTGCTGGCAAGCGTGTTCAGCGCGAGCGCGCAGTTGAGCCAGCCCCAGGCCACCAATGGTGAGGGCATCAGCGCGCAGTCGACGATGACGGCGGCGGTCGGCCAGCAGGCGAGTCAGGTCGGATCGCAGATGATCGCGCGTGGGCTGGACATCCAACCCACTATCGAAATCCGCAACGGCTACCTGTTCAACATCATGGTCACCAAGGACCTGGTCCTCACCCCGTGGCAGGGCATGCAGCCGCTTCCTTACGGCGCGGAGCGGTAAGCCGATGGGCGGGGAACGAGAAGGCGGGAAGCCGATGCATGCGCTTATTGGTTCTGATCTGCGAATGGTCGTGGTCGGCATCTGCGCAATCGGCAGCCTCAGCGCATGTTCGTTGCCTGGGGCGCAGCCGGGGCAGTCGTGGGCGGCGGGCGTGTCATCGGCGGATGTGTCGCGGCTGTCTGGTGCGATTGGCGACACGATAGCGGCAAGCCTGCCGCGCGCGGCGTCCACGTTGGTCGTGCGGCCAGCCGGAGGACCTGCCGGCGGGGAGAGCGGGCAGATCATAACCGCGACCCTGCGTGAGCGCGGGTTCGCGCTTGCGCCCGACAAGGGCGAGTACCCGGGGGGGCACGTCGTCACGTACAACATTGCGCCGGTCGAACAGCAGAGCGTCCTGCTGAGGCTCGACGTCGACCAGGCCGAGATGACTTGCCTCTTCGGGCGTGACGTGGGTGGGAATCTGAGCGGCGCCGGCTCGTGTTCTGTTCGCAACAGCGCGGCGCTGACCTTGGCCGCTCGTGCCGACCTGGCGCCGGCCGCGATCGCCGCTGGCCCGATGCCGGCGAGTCTGACATCGCCTACGCCCCTTGCGCCGCAACCTACGCCGGCCGATCAGCCGCGGTCTGTCGTGACCGCCGGCGATGACCGTGAACGTGACGGCGTGTCGCCCTCTCGGGCCGAAGCCCCTGCGTCAGTGCGCGCTGCGCTGTCGCGCGCCTCGGCAATGGCACACACGCGGCAAACAGCCGCAAGGTCGTCTGCTGCGATGAAGCCCGCCACGGCGAGGGTCGCTGAGAACGAGGCGAGGCCACGACCCGTCGTGACGGCGGCAGCGGCGTTGCCCACCACGGCAGCCTCTGGCAGCTCGACGCCGACGTCCCTGACCGCATCGACCCCCGCAGCGAAGGTGGGGGAGACGGCATCGCCAGAACCGGTGAAATCCGTGGCGGCGAACGTCGCGGTCCCAGCCACTCCGGCGGTTTCGACCGCACCTGGTGCGGCCAAGGTCACGGCGGAGCCGATCGCGCCTGTGGCACAACCGGCGCCGGAGCCGCGCTGGAGTTTGCGTGCTGGCGATCTTGTCGGCGCGACATTGAAGACCTGGGGCCGAACAGCCGGATGGACGGTGCTGTGGAATGCGCCGCTCGATTGGCCAACACCGACGGGCACCGAGTTCACCGGGTCGTTCCTGAAGGTCGCGGAAGCAATGATCACCGCCCTGCGCGCAGATGGCGCCGACATCCGCGCGATTGCCTACACCCCGAACACAACGCTTGTCGTCAGTGCCGGCAGCGACGTCCAACATGGAGGCCAGCATTGATGCGGACGACCCTTTTATCGGCGTGCGCCGCCGTTGTACTGAGCGTGGGCGGCTGCTCCACCTTCGACAAGGCAGGCGCCCTCGACAAGACGACCCTGGATGCGATCAACGGCAGTGCTGCTCCGCAGTCGGCGGCGTTCCAGACTGTTGACAGGCCCTATCTTCTGGGCACGCCGGTCGAGGTGAGGGCGCAACCGCCCGAGGCTCTACGGCGCGACATCGTCCTGGTCATTGCATCACCACGGCCGCTGCGCGAAATCGCGTCGCTCGTCTCGGCGAAGATCGGCATTCCGATCGACGTGGAAATCGGGGGTGGCGCTGGCGGAGCGCTCGGCGGGGGCGGGGCAAACGCGATTCCGACGCCGATCAGCGTTGGCGGGATGTCGATCCCACCTCCACCGGCATCGCTGTTCAATGCGACGGCGACTGGCCCGATGGCCGCGGCGACAGCGATTGGCGCGTCATCCGGACGCAGCGTAGCCGTCAGCTATCACGGCTCTTGCTCGGGTCTGCTGGACTACATTGCGGCAAGGGCCGGGGTGTCCTGGAAGTATGACGACGGCCGCATCGTCTTGTACGACGTGGAGTCGAAGACGTTTGAGATCCCCGCGCTTGCGTGGAAGGTTGCAAGCAAAGGGTCGATCGTTGCGAGCGCTGGCCCGTCGAGCTCGGGCGGCAGTGGCGGCAGCTCGGCGGGCGGGAGTTCCGGCAGCACGGGAGGATCGTCGATCGGCAGCACTGAGATCGATAACTCCGGCGAGGCGGATGTCTGGAAGAATATCCAGAAGGTGGCGGAGACGGTCACCGGGGGAGCCCGCGTTCTGGCCGATCCGTCACTCGGGTCGATCACCGTCACCGGTACGCCCGCTCAGATACACAGGGCTGAGGTTTGGGTGCGGGACTTGTCCGCGTCGCTGACCAAAGAAGTGGCCATCGAGGTGCATGTCTACACCATAAAGTTGAACGAGGAGCAGAACTATGGCTTTAGCCCGACCATCAAGTTCAACGATGGGCGGTTCAGCCTGACGGGCGGCGGCGCGTCGATCCCGGTTGTGCAAGGCAGCGCCTCACCGCTGACATTTGGCGGAACGATTCTGACAGGGCCATTCAATGGAACTAGTGCGATGGTGCAAGCTCTCGCAACGCTTGGGACAGTTACTCAGAATTACGAGCAAACGGCGGTGACGCTGAATGGCCAGCCGGTGCCGATCCAAGTTGGACAGCAGACCGGATACCTTGCGTCCACGTCCACGACGCAGTCGGCGAATGTGGGCAGCACGGAATCGTTGACGCCAGGGTTCGTGACAACCGGGTTCACCGGGCTTTTCGTTCCGCGGGTTGCTCAGAAGCGCATTCTGTTGGGCATGAATATCACGATCAGCTCGCTGCTCGCGCTGACGACAGAATCGAACGGCAACGAAAGTATTCAGGTCCCGACGACAGCGAACAGCACGTTCCAGCAGAGCGTTTCGCTGGAATCAGGTTCTACGCTGCTGTTGACCGGCTTCAAGAACAACAACGCCAGCACCACCCACAACGGTGTGTTCTCGTCGCTGTTCGCCGGGTTGGGCGGGGGCGCGGACACCACTTTCAACCGCCAGCTCATCGCAATCGTGATCAATGCGAGGACGCTATGACCGCCCGGATTTTGTGCGCGGCCTGGGTGTGCCTTTCGGTGCTTCCGATCGCCGGGTATGCGGCGGATGGCGCGACGGACGCACAGCCGTCCGACGCACAGCCGTCCAATGAGACGACCGCGCAGACATTGGAACGGCTGAATGGCCAGGCCGCGATCCTGGAGGTGCAAGCCCGTATCGCTAAAGCGCGGCGGGAGATCGCCGAGGCCGAGAAAGGGGCCGGCGGCGGCGAAAGAGTGGGGGGTGCGCTTCAAGCCGCGCCGGCAGCCACGCCCGAACGGGCGGCGCCGGTCGTACTGCCGATCGTGCAGATGATCCTTGGCGGCGGCCGGGACCTCACGGCCGAGCTGGCGTTGCCGGATGGAGGCATCGCGGTCGTGGCGGCTGGGTCCACTATCCGCGGCCTGGGACGGGTGCTGACGATCTCGGAGAGGGGGGTGGTGGTGGACGCCAGCGGCGAGCACCTGACCCTGCCGTTCGGCTCTGAGGGCGACGCGCGGGCGAGCCAGACGGGCAGGGGCCAGGTGGCGCCGGCCGGAACCCGGCCGATGGTCCAGCTGCCACCCTCCCCACTGCCCGGGGCACGGTGATGGCCATCACGATCGTTGAGATCGGCGGACGCAAGTGGGCCGCGGGCTTCACGTGGCGAATCTACAATGAGCGGCCAACAAACCAGTCAATCCAGGATGAGGGACAGACACTTGAAGCCGACTGGGTCGCAATAAGACGCGGCCCCGAGGCGATTCAGGTCGGGTTTGGCGCAAAGCCGGATGGCGTAAGCTCGACGCGAGGCATTTGTTCTTTAGCGGCAGCCGCCGCAGAACAACAGGAGCAGCCTTGGCTCGGCATCTACCAGATCACCGAGGATCTGTGGTGGTTCTTGGCGGTGCGCGACGGCCACGCGGTTCTACCGGATGGTGATCTGGTGGGCACCAAGGCCGAAGTCGAGGCGGCGCGGGACCGGAAGGCCGGGTTTCTAAACGACTGGAATTATGTCGCGGGCGACGCCAACGATCTTGCGGTGTTGGTCGCAGCAGCTGGCAGGAAGCGCACAAGGGTCGAGGCGCTGAACGCCCCTCCGCGCTGGCTTGCGCCGGCGTTGGCGGGCTTGGCTGCTGTCGTCATCCTGGGCGCCGGGGCGGCGCTGTGGAGCCATCTTGAGGCGCGCTGGGCCGAACAGGCGAGGCAGGAGCAGCTCGCCCGTGACGCGGCGGCTCGCGCCCGGCAGGCGGCTGTCAGGCAGGCCTCGATCCTGGAGACTATGCCGGCGCCGGCAGGATGGCTGGCGGCCTGTCGGGATACTGTGAGCCGGCTGCCGCTTTCAGTCGGAGGGTGGCAGCTCGGGCCGTACGACTGCAGCGGGAATGCCGTGCATGTGGCATGGCGTCGGGGACCTGGCGCGACGCCGGCTGCGGCGCCACCTGGGGACATCGAGTCGGGCGGAGGCGCGATCAAGGAGTTGATCTCCCTGCCGGGCAGCCCGGTTGGGCAAAACAATGCGGTGCCTCTGCAGGAGGCCGAGGCAAGGCTGTACAGCCTCCTCCTGCCGATCGGGGCGCGTGTGGCCGTCACGAAAGCGGCGGCCGGTCAGAACCTGCCAGGTTCGCCGACCGTGCATCTCATGCCGCGCGAAACATTCCAGGCCGAACTGCCGATCGCGCCGTTCTCGGTGCGATGGGACACCATTCCCGGGCTGGTTTTGGAAAGTGCCAGCTCGACCGGCAACGGCGCGTGGATCTTGAAAGGATCTCTCTATGGACGTTGAAGCGCCAGTCATCTCCCGACCGATCCTTGCCAGCAACGTACCAGTGGAAATGCCAGCGATCCCGGACCGTATCCGGGACTTCGTCGCGGTCGATCTGCCCGCTCGCATCTTGCACGTGGAGCGACGGATATTGGGTGACCCCCATCTGATGACGTGGGTGTCGCGCTGTGAGGGGGCGGGTCTCAGGCTGACGATGAAGCCCGCCGACATGGATGAACTCGCCAGGTTGCGCGAGAAAGAGTCACAGGCCGTACGGCCTGGCGACGAGGACTTACACAACCGCTTGGCGGCGCTTGAGTTGGTGCGCCGCGCTGCCGAATTACGGGCATCTGATATTCATCTGCTGATGCCCGCGACACACGCCGAGATCCAGGTCCGGATCAAAGGCGACCTGAAGGTGCTTGACCGGCTGACTTACGCCGAGGGCGAAGCGCTCGCTCGTTCCTTGTATCAGAGCATCGCGACGGCGCGCGATGCTTCATACAACCCGCTTGAGCTTCAGAACGCCCAGATCAGCGGACGGGAGCTTGCCGACACCGGCCTGACGTCGGTTCGGATCGTGCGCGGACCGGCTTTTCCAGTGGAGGAGAACGGGTCCTTCATGATCCTCCGCCTGCAATATGCGAGCACCGCAGCTGCGCGTGGTACGACCAGATCCGCCGGCGGTCTGGTGCGTGTCGCACTGGTGGCACCGCGCCGCCCTGAAGGCGAGTTGCGCCTCCGCGAAATGGGATTCACACCAAAACAGGAAAAGGCGATGCGGTTGATGGCCGAAGCGCCGAATGGGGTGGTGATCCTCACTGGTCCGACAGGCAGCGGGAAGACGTCCACCATTTTCGAGTGCATGTCGCATCTCGCACGGGAATATCCGGGCAGACGTCAGATCTCGATTGAGGACCCGGTCGAGTATCCGATGCCCTGGGCCATTCAGCTTGAAGTGACGAATGCCACAACCGAGACCGAGACAGGTCTGGCTTTCGCCCATCGCCTGCGGGCCGCCCTTCGCATGGACCCTGACATCATCATGTCCGGAGAGGTCCGGGGTGCGGACGTGGGGGTGGCAACGATCAATGCGGCCCTGACAGGACATCTCGTCTACACGACGCTGCATGTGACTGATCCATTTCTGGCGATCGATCGGCTGGAAATGATGGATCGCGAGCGGCTGCATCGGCAAATGATCTGCGATCATACCATCATCCGAGGCCTGGTGGCGCAGCGCCTGGTGCCGCGGCTGTGCGACGCCTGTGCTGTCGATCTGGCGAAGGATCGATCCCGGCTGCCCCCCGAAATATATGAGGCGCTGGAGACGTACGGGGACCTGTCCAAGGTCAGGGTGCGAGGTGAGGGCTGCAAGAATTGTGGCGGCGATGCGATTTCGGGCCGCGTCGCGGTCGCCGAGGTGGTCGTCACGACGCCGGAGCTGATGCGTGACTTCGTCGACAACGGCACTGAGGCAGCCCGGCGCAATCATCGGCGCCGCAAAGGCGCGGATGGCTCGTTGCTGGAGAACGTCGTCGATCGTGTGCTGGCAGGGCTGATCGACCCGAATGACATCGGCCGGTTCGTGGACCGCCTGGTCCCCCGCGAGAGTCAGCCGGCATGAAAATGCCGGCGATCGACCTGGGCGGTCTGTTCTGGTGGCGAAAGCCGCGGTCTCTGAAGAGAACCGGCGGCGGAGGCGGGCTCACGTCTGCGGCCGAAATCGCGTTTGGCCGGTTTGCGTTGAGTTGGTCAGTGCGCGAGCGCCTCTATCGCCATCTCGCTGTACAGGTTTCGAACGAGGTTACGTGGCTGTCCGCGTTCGAGTCCTTCCAGGCCCGTCTGCGGCGGAAGCGCCGCCGTGTAACCGCGCGGGTGATCGGCGAAGTGGTGCGGGGCATCAAGAATGGCCGGAGCTTGGCTGCGGCCCTTGCGCCGTGGATTCCGGCTGACGAAGCCATGATGATCGCGAGCGGCGAGCAGTCGGGAAACCTGCCCGCTGTCCTCGACGCGCTTTTGAACGCGAAGGGGAAGATCGGCAAAGTCAAGCGCACAGTCCTTGCGGCAGCCGCCGCCCCCGCGGTGTATCTGGTCGCCCTTTACGGCCTGGTGTGGTCGATCGGGGAATTCTTCCTTCCGTCGATCGAGGAATCAATCCCGCGGGGCCGCATAAGCGGCATTGGCGCCTCGCTTTATGTGCTGGGGGACGCCGCAACCAGTCCCTTTGCCATTGTTCCCCTGATTATCCTGGCTGCCTGCGGCGTGCTCGTCGCATGGTCTCTGCCGCGATGGACGGGGCCGGCGCGGGTGCTGGCCGAGCGGGTATTTCCGTATTCGTTCTATCGCGACATCAACGGGTACCTTTGGCTTCTCAGTTTCTCGACGCTGCTGTCGGCCGGACAGCCGGACGTCAAGGTTCTTGGTGTTCAGGCAAAGCGCGGATCGCCGTGGCTGCGGGAACGGGTTCTCGCCTTCCGGCGTCGCATGGAAAATGGTGCGAGTCTGCCCGAGGCGTTGCTGAAATCTCGGTTCGATTTTCCGAACCCGGACATGATCGATGACATCGCATCGACTGCCGGCTTTCGGGATTTTCCAGCAAGGATCGCGAAGGTCGCAGATCAGTGGGCGACCGAACTTGAATGGAGAACAACGACCCGTGTGAAAACGATCGCGCTGGCCTTCGACATCCTGGTTTACGGCCTCATGGGTTACGTCCTGATCGCCATCAATAGCATGTCGTCGCAAATGGGCAGCGCGCCGACTTACTAGACAATCGAAAATTGGGCTCAACACGAGAAAGGCCACGCCATGTCCGAAATGCTCGGAACTCTGTTCAAATACCTCTTTGCGATCCTTGGCATCGGGGCAGTCCTCGGCGTTATGTACTCGGTCGTGGGCGACAACAAGACGGCCAATGCCGTTACCCAAGTGAGCCAGCTGGCAGCCAACGTGCAGCAGCTCTATGCCGGCCAGAACAACTTCACGTCCGTCACGAACAACGCTCTCATCACCGCGAAGGCTGTTCCGAACGGGATGTGGTCGGGAACGGCATTGATCACCGACCCCTGGGCGGGTGCCGTGACCGTTTCTGTGAACGACAACAGCGCGGCGATGTTCGATATTTCGATGGCTGGGGTTCCGGCTGGGAACTGCGCGAAGATCTCGACCTCGATCACTGCCTACTCTCAATTAACGATCAACGGGGGCACGGTCATCACGCCGCCGGCCGATGCCGCGGCCATCACCAGTCAGTGTACCTCTACGGCGAACACCATCGTCTTCACGTTCTCTGGTTCGTAGGCCGGAGCGGGAGGGATGGCGCTTTATAGCCTCACGTTCTCGGACCTGTTCCTGCCCGCGGACATCTCGGGGTGTTGGTACAAGGAGACGGCGGGCGCCCGGGACGGAAGGTCCGTCCCGGACGATTGCCGAGAAGAGGTCGCGGCATTGCGCGCCCTGCTCGTTCGCCAGGGGGCGGTCGGTGGCAGCAAGGTCGATTGGGAGTGGAAAGGGGAGGCTCCCAGTCTCCGCCTCAGAATCCAGCAGTTGGACACTGTGGCGGATGGTCCGGTATTCGTGTGTGCGCGGCCCTTGGTCAACGCTGCGACACTGGCTGAACTCGGGTTCCCGCAATCGATTGCCGCCCGTCTCCTGAGTGAGGAGGTGCAGGACGGTTTGGTCCTGTTCATGGGCCAGACGCGGGCGGGCAAGTCGACTGCTTGCGCAGCCTACGCGGTCGAGCGCGTTACGAGACACGGAGGGGTGTGCTGGACGGCCGAGGCGCCGGTAGAGCTGCCGATTCATGGCCCGCACGGCCGTGGCCAAGTCTACCAATGCGAGGTGGGGTCGGAGGCGGAGTTCGGTGCGTCCATCCGCAAGTTTCTTCGAGCCTCAACAGATTTTATGCTGATCGGAGAAGTTCTCGACGATGACGCGGCGGCGGCGGCGGTTCGCGCCAGCGCGACAGGTCACCTGGTGACCACAACGTTCCACGCGGCGAGCCTCACCGGCGGCCTGGAGAGATTTGCGGGCATGTGCGGCAGCGCCGCTAATTTTGCCTCGGCATTACGTGCCGCTTTTCACTTGCAACTGCGTACCGTCGGGGAAAACCCAGCAGCGCAGTTATCGTCTATCGTGCCAGGAAAGGCCGCACCGCCGAAGCGCGTCCTATCGGTGACGCCGCTGATCGTGCCCGGAGAAAATGCAGAGGCCATTCGCTCGCATATCCGCGCCGGCCAGTTTCACCAGCTCGCAAGCGAGGTCGACCGCCAGCGGCGGACGTTCATGGGGGCCGGGTGATGTATGTGCTGCTGCCCGTCGTCGTTCTGGCGGCCTTGATGGGTCTGTACAGCATGGCGCGTGTCCCGGCAGCGCATGTGGTGCAGCCAAGGGCGGAGCTGATGATGCAGGCGCAGGCGGCGCTCTTCGTTTCCTACCGGAACGCCGTCGTCGCCTACGTGACCGCCAACCCGGCATTTGTGGGCGCCGTCCCGGTCTCCGCCCTGGTGAGGCCAGCCACGGTCGCCGCGCTGCCAGGGCAGGGGAACCAGGTTGTAGCCACGCCGAGCGGGCAGGGACGGGTCATCTACGTCTGGGCGGCGCTCCCGGCCGGGACAGCCAGTCAGGCCGCCAGGGCGACGAGTGGCGACCTGTCCTACGGGGTGGTCTCGGGCAATGCCTGGGTGTCGCCGGTCGCCGGCGCCATGGGCGCACTCGGCGTTGCTGTGCCGGCCGGCGACGTCGTGTCCATCTGCCAGATAGGAGTCTAGCATGGGACCAATTCTCGGCGTTCTGTTCGCGGCATTGCTGACGCTGGGAGGCGTCAGCACGCTGATGGGGATCCAGGAGCACGGCGTGGCGAACCAGCGGGGGGCGGTTACCGCAGGGCAGCTCCAGACGATCACGAGTGCCGCGCAAGCCTACATCCAGGCATACGGGCCGCAGATCGAGGCCGTTGCCACAGCTAGCTCGCCAGCGACGATTACTGTTCCGATGCTGCAGTTGCAGGGCTTCCTTTCGACGAACACCAGTGCGGTCAACGCCTACGGGCAAACCTGGCAGGTCCAGGTGTTGCAGCCACAACCCGGTGTCCTCCAGGCGCTCGTGCTGTCGCAAGGAGGCACACCGGTCCCCACGCAGATCGCGCCGGCGATCGCCGCGATGGCGGGCGCCGAAGGTGGGTTCGTCCCGGCGGCGGGGCAATATGGCTCGTTGAACAGCACCGTCGCGCAGGGGGCCTATGGCGGCTGGCAGGTGCCGTTGACCGGCTATACAAACCCCGGTCCCGGCCACCTGGTCGCGCTGGTACAGTTCAACAATGGGAACCTGACCAACGACTATCTCTATCGGGTGGCGGTGCCGGGGCAACCGGCGCTCAACACCATGCAGACAAACCTGAGCATGGGCGGCAATTCGATAACGAACGCCAACAATATAGCAGCACAGACGGTGACGCTGCCGGACGGAGACTCGCTGAAGATTGGCGCGGGGTATTATTATGGCGACAGTTCCAACACCGCGGTGAGACAACCCGGTGCGTTCTTTGTGCAGCACGTTGATGGCTCAATAGCGGACATATACGTCGGCAATTCGACCGCTTACCGCGATTCAGCAGTGGGAGGAAGTCTGTCGGTCGGAGGCAATGCAGCCGTGACCGGGAATGTGACGGCAAACTATATCCATCTTCCGAGCGGGAGTAACTACGGGGTCGGGTCGTCCATGTTTGCCGGTAACGACGTTGACTCGGCAATATACCAAAATGGGACTCTGTATATTGAGAACGCTCAGGGCAGTCCCAGGCCGATTAATACAAGTTGGGTCCAATTGGCGCCCACAGCCTGGCTCGGCAATGGGTGTGGGCCAAACGGGACCATCACCGGCGACGAGGATGGCTCTGGCCGCCTGATGGTGTGCGTCAGTGGTGTGTGGCGGTACGGAAACTCAAGCAGCACGACAACGTATTGGCTGCCATCCGGCTATCCTAGTGACACCCTTTACGATGTCGGCCGTCACATATATTGCGCGACCGCGAACACCAGTGAAGTCTCGCAGAGCTGGGAGGTAGGAAATGCCTTCCGGATATACACCGACTACGACTTCGGTGACGGGACGTACGAGTGGTACATGTCGCGCGGCGCCTATTCGGCCGACGGCGGCGCTGCCAGCTGTATGAACTGAGACATCTATCGGTTTCACCCATATCCTTTTGAGGAAGCGATGGTATCCGCTGCATGTGTCAGCACGGCTTCGACTGCGTATGACGTGCCACAGCCTGCCATTTATAGGCAGATTGATGCAGCATCGGGCGGCGTAGGGGTGATGCACGTGCCTACGGACTGGCTTCCGGTCCTCGCGCGCGTCGGATTCTCGGCCGACGAGGTGACGGCGGACGAATGCAAGGGCATTCTGGCCGGTGCCTGGGTGATGGCGTTTGAGCGGATGGGCGAGAAGGCGAAGCCGCAAACGCCGGCCGTGCCGCCAAGTTCTGCCGCCCCATCGGTCGCCCGACTGGCGGCGCACGGGGGCGCAGCTCCGGAATGTATCACTGGCGCCGCGCAGTATTATCATCTGCCGGTGTCGCTGTTGGTGGGCGTCCTGGCGACGGAGTACGGGCAGAACGGGCAGGTGTCCCACAACGCGAATGGCACCTACGATATGGGTCCGGCCCAGATCAACTCGTCTTGGCTCCCGCGGCTGGAGGGGGCGGGTATCACCAGGTCAATGCTGCTGTCGAATGCCTGCCTGAATATCGCGGTCGGCGCATGGATCTTGGCGCAGGCGATGGACGGGGCATCACCGGCCGATCCGGCCGAGTTTTGGCGGCACATCGGCAACTACAATTCGCACACACCGCAGTTCAATTTGACGTACCAGCGCAGGGTTTGGCAGAAGCTACAGCAGCAGAACGGCGACTGAGCGTCTGGTTCTGAAAAGAGCGGACGCCCCTTTCGTCCAAGTTGTGGGAGGCCCAAGGCATGTGTGGTCGCTATGCCTCCTTTCTGTCGCCGCAAGCTGTGCGGGTGCTGTTCCGCACGGCAAACCCGCTCGTGAATCTGGCGCCCTCCTGGAACGTGGCACCGAGCCAGGCAGCCATGGTCGTCCGGCATCACCCTGAGACCGGTGATCGGCATCTCGACCTGTTGCGATGGGGGTTGATCCCGCATTTCACCAAGGATTTGAAGACCGCCCGCAAGCCGATCAATGCCCGGTCGGAAACCGCAGGCTCATCCGGTATGTTCCGGGGCGCGCTTGCCTCCAGACGCTGCCTGGTGCCGGCCGACGCGTTCTACGAATGGCGGGCGATGGCGAATGGCAAGCAGCCCTACGCGATTGCCAGACGGGACGGTGCGCCTCTGGCCTTCGCCGGCTTATGGGAGGGGTGGCGGGCGCCGGATGGCGAGATCCTTCGCACGTTCGCGATCCTCACGACGGCGGCCAACGCGACGATGTCGGAACTGCACGATCGGATGCCGGTGATCGTGGAGGAGCCGGACTGGCCGGTTTGGTTGGGAGAGGTCGACGGCTCGCCGACCGAGATCATGCGACCTGCTGGCGATGACGTGCTCCATCTATGGGCCGTCAGCCGTGCTGTGAACAATGTGCGGAGCAACGGGCCGAGACTGCTGGACGCTATCGATGGCCCTGTCGCGGCGCCAGCCGACGATGCGGCAGGGGGCGTTAACCCGGCATAACCTCGCTTTGGCGACGTTCTTGATACGTTCCTGGCAACCAGCTATCATCCGCGCATGAACGAGACGCCCCAGCTCCGCCCCGCTACTCCGGACGAGATAGCCGAAACGTTGTCGTTCGCGCTCCTCTTTGAGGGGCGGAGGCGGGTTCGCGACGCGGAACGCACTTTGGCGCGGATAACCGCTGTCCGGCTTGTGCGCCACCTGGAGCTGTGCGGCTTCGTGCTGATGAAGGGGCCGCCAGCAGTAGGGGCGACGGCGACAGCTATGCCAGATAGGCGGCGAGAGTGATCCTACGAAAGGGCTGTTGTGGCTGAACGGTTATTTTCACGCTGCGCCGCCTTCGAGAAGCGCCCAGGCGACACATCGCTCCAGATCGCCCAGCTCCATCAAGCGCTCGGGCGCTAAATGTCCATGGATCCCGGATCGGACAATCTCGTAAGGACCCTTCACGATTTGGCGCTGACTGACCCTCAGTCGTGACTCGTTGGTGTCATCCCGTGCCTCTTCTCCAGCTTGATGCTGGCCGCCTGGAGGCGGCGTTGGCGGTATCCTGACGGGCAATCCTATTGGATAACCCCCCGCCGCTGCCGCCGAGCCGTCAGCTCGCCGCCCACGAAGCCCACCAGGCCGGCGATGAGCATCGGCGGTATGCCGCACTCGATCATGATGCCGAAGGCGCGCAGGAACACGTACTGGTGGGTGCATAGCCACATGAAGAAGCAGAACACCGACCCCAGCAGCGCCAGGCCGCTCCATAGGAAGAACAGGAACAGGAACGGCGAGAGGATCAGCACGATGGTCAAGAGCAGCTGCACGCCGACTGCCGCCGCCATACAAATTAAAGCCCGCCCGCACATGGCCACCGCATTTCCGAGAGCGCGCGGCCGTGAGGACGTGATCTGGGGCTGTGTCATCTGAGCGATCCTTGGTCCGTCTTATGTTGGTGTATCTATGAGAAGCCCCCGCCCGGCGGACCGGGCGGGGTGGCAGGCACTGATCAGTTGTCGTGCCGGGCGCGCGGGCGAGACCAAATCAGGCTGTGGGTGGTCCCGTTCTCGTCGGCGAACAGGTTGGCGAAGATCGGCGCGTCGAAGCTCGGGTCGTCGAGCTTGAGCGAGAGATAATCGCGGCCCTCGTTGGACGTTTTCGACCAGGCGGCACCGATTTCGGCGGACCCGATGTAGATCCGATGGCTTGGCGCATTGTCGTTGGTCTGGCCGGTCACGGGGACGAGGCGGACGTTCTTGGCTTGGATGGTGAGTGTGCTGATCGTGCCGCTGAACTCGTTGCCGACTTTCTTGAAGGAACCGATGTTGGCCATGACACTTTTCCTGAGCTGTTTCGAGCCCGCGACCACCGCGGCCTCGATGGCGATCGGGAAGCCGGAGGCGATCGACGCCGCACCCGCTTTGGGCCGGAGCGTCAGCGGAGGACGGCGGCGGAGAGACTTTCTTGTTTCGCGAGGAATGGGCTTGCCCAGGGGAAGAAAGTCTCTCCGCTGCCGTTGCGGTTCAGGCGATCGAGGCGAAGCCGGCCTTCGGCCAGATCAAGCCAGGGAGAGGACGTGTGGTTTGCGGACTGAGACCGCTCAGGAAAAGTGTCATGGCCAATATCGGTTGCTCTACACAAGGGGGTTCAGCATTCAACGCGCGATATTGATGCACGACCAGACAGAATGTCCAGCGTGGCTCTCCATGGGCGGCTCGGGTTGGCACATGCGCGGCGGGAGGACTCTGAATTTGGACTCGTGCGAAACCGGTGCTGCCTGGTCGAAAGCGTCCAATGAGGGATGTGCCGTCTTCGATGCCGCCGTTCGGCCAGTCGCCACAGCATCGTCCAAGTGGTTGCCGATGAAGCGAGCGCCCGGGCTTGATTGGTCTCGCCCGCGCGCCCGGCACGACAACTGATCAGTGCCTGCCGCTACGCCCCTGCGCCATTCGGGGGCGGACGCTGATACGCTGAAGTGCTACGGCCAGTGAGACGGACACGGCCATGGGCGTACGTGCGACACGCGCCTCGCGGCGAGTAATCGCGGCACCACGATTGGCGCGAGAGTTGCGGCGGAGCCGGACCCTGTCTGGAGCCGGCCCGCCGGAAGGTCAGAACGGCAGTTCAGCTTCCGTGATTGCGTCCGGTCCATCCTGCCTTCCCCAGAGGATTGTGGTTTCGTCGCCTTGTTCGAGGTGCAGCGTCTCGATTGCCAGCAGCTCGTAGCGGCGGCGGAGACGGCGGACGTCGTAGCGCGTCAGGGTCTCGGTTGTGCGGATGATTGTCATGATGTCGTGCTCCACTGTTCTCCCAGCCAATCGCTGGTGATCAGCGGGCCCGCCGGCCTTCGTGACGGGTCAACACCGAAGGTCTGCGAGCTAGCGGTGCCTGGTTGCGCGGGACGCGAGGCCCCTATGCCTTGCGTCCAAGCGGCCTGGCGCCGTGCAGCCGAGCGGACCGCAGCCGCGCAATGCGCGGCACAGAGCGCAGCGGCGTGGTGTTGACGCGGCTCGACCTTGGCCGGCGGTACAATTGCAAGATCAGCAAAGAGGCTTTTACTTGCCCCTTGCTTCACGTCCGGTAGTCCGGACCGATGGGTGAGGGCGGGGGAGGGGACCCGCGCGCAGCTTTTGCCGTCGCGAAAGGCGGAACCCCGAGAGGTTCCGCCCCGGCGGGTCGTCAGGCCGCCTCGAAAGCTGCCATCTGGGCTGCGGCTGACTTGTGGGTCACGCTGGCCGCGGCCGGTGTAGCGGCTTCGTAGGGCTTCCAGGTTTCCCCGGTGACCTCGGCGTAGGCGGAGATGGCGCCCTCGGCGGCGGCCATGAGAGCGAAGGACTGGAGGGCCATTTCAGCGGCAAACTGGCGGGCGCGCTCGGCTTTGCTTTCGTATCCGGACGGGCCATCACGGTCTTCGTCGCGCTCGTCATTGAGCAGCTTGCTGGTGAGTTCCAGTGCTGTCGACTTCTTCGCACCGTAGAACTGTGCGGCGCCAAATGCGGACATGACGTAGGCGCCGGTGATCCGTTGCAGGTGGATCTGCAGGGCCTTGTCGTTCAAGGCCGTCTCGAAGGCTTTGGCGGCGAGGGTGAGATGCTGTTCCGTGGCGTCCCGGATACCTTCGTAGTCAACGGGTTCGAGGCCGAATGTGCGGACCAGGTTGTCGGTCAGAGCCTGATGCGGGGCGAGGCGGGCGACCAGCTCAAAGGTGATGGACTGACGATCGCGGGACGTGGCGGGCTTCGCGGTTGCCTGGGCGGGCTTGTTGATCATGGTCTCGATCCTGTCTCTCTGCCGGGAGGTCCCGCCGGCGTTGTGCCGGCGTCCGCCCCCTCGGGTGCGGTTCCCTTGGGCGGGCCCAGGCGATCGGAGAGAAAGGCGCGTGCTTACGCGGGACCAGAGCCACGCACAGCGCTCTTGCGCGAGCATGGGGAGGACCCACCCTTTCGCGGAGAGCGACGCCCGCCCCAAACCGCACGCATCCGAGGGGGTGACGCCGACACCGGACACTGGCGATCCAGGTAGGCAGAGAATCTGAGCGCCATGATCAACAAGCCCGCCCAGGCGACGTCGCTACATGGCTTCCTGCTCCTCCATCGTCAGGCCATCACCTTTGAGCTGGTTGCTCCCGTCGGCGTCATGCCGTTGACGCTGAGATGGTCGGTCTCGGCCTCTTCCTTTGGTCGGCTCACCGGCACGCGCGATGATTGCGCTGCTCGCGCCATGGCTTGGAATGGTCTGACGCGGCTTGCGGACCTTCCTCGCGGAATCAATGGGCCTTTCCGAACCCGCCGGCCCGCCCGGCGAGCAACAAGAAGGGGCAAGGCACACCAACAAGCTGCTCAATGACGAGCGCGACGAGGACCCTGTGGCATCGCGGATGGAGTCACGACAATGCGCCGGCCACACCGCTGAAAATGTTCAGGCGTATTGCCGCTCCAGGGCGTAGTCCTGCAAAAGGCAGTGCTCTGACAAGCCCAAACCTGCCGTCAGCTTGCGGATCATATCGATAGTCAACGGCCGGCGTCGGTTCAATATTTCCGAGACCCGACCACTCGGTGCGCCAAGGAGAACCCCGAGATCCGCACGAGACATTCCGAGATCGTTCATGCGTTCAAGGATCGCGTCAATCGGCGAGGGCGGACTGATCGCCTGATGCTCGTCCTCGTAAGCGCTAACCAGGATCAGAAGGAGATCGAGACGATCACCGTCTTCCGTTCCTTCTTTCGCGCCCCAGAGTCGGCGCACATCTGCCATTGCATCCGCATAGTCGGCATCGTTCCGGAGTGGCCGGGCACTTCTCATCGCCGTTTCCTTTCAAAGCTGCTGCAGCCGTTTTCCGCCGTTGGCGCACAAGTCGTCGTATTCAGCATGCGTGCCAACCCATAGTGTAAGAACTCCATGCCGCGCGAAATCGATCTTACAGATTAGCCTGTGTTTGTTGCCGCCAACGTCGAAGACGTAATATCCGTAAGCAATGTCTACATTCGCCCCATAGGATGCTTTCACATCATTATGTGAACTCCATCTGGCAGACCTTGCAATGTTGAACCACGTTCTTAGCGGGGTTTCGCTGTCTTGCCTTCCGGGCCTCTCCCAGTAATCCCGAAGGCAGCTTCTCGCTACGATCCTCATACCAACCGGCCCTCTCCTCCCAAAATGGGAGAACTTGGTTCACGCGTCAATGGAAAAGAAGCGGCCGATCTGGCTGATCGCGCACCCGTGGCTGGAGGCCGCGGAATTTCTAGGCGTCCGTGGCCAATGGCTGGACACCCGAGCGCGCTCCCTTACGCCGCGATCGGAAGGTCCATCAGCCGTTCGAGATGGGCGATCTCCTGGCGGAGGCGGCGCATGGCCGGGCCGAACGTCGCTTCCAGCCGCATGGCGGCGGTGAGATAGCGCAGCTCGGTCGTGCGATCCCAGGGTTCACGGTCGAGACCCGAGCTTGCCTGGCGACGACTGCGTAGCGCCGCTGTTTCGCAAGCTGCAATCATGCTGGCCTCAAGGTCGGCCAGATGCGCGCGGCGGCGGGCAGCTTCACCATCCAGTGCCGTGCGGCTGAGCTTTGCTGGTGGCCCGCATGGGGTTCTGCCAGGGGCAAATAGACAGGTCATGGCGATCTCCTCGGCGAGAAGAGCAACCGCCCTGGCGGGCTCACCAGGGCGGCGCGGGTGATGTCAGGCGGCCTTCGCCAGATTGTCGTTGTCGAACTCGCCGGCGTCGGCTTGACCGTCGCCGTCGTCTTCGTCACCGTCATCGGACGATCCAGGTCGGCCGACGGCGCTTTTCGCCTCGAATTCCAGCTCATTCGAGGTCAGTTGGAAGAGTGCGCCAGGATAGACGAAGCTGCGCCCGTTGAACTGGGCCACCATACGCGCCCGCGTATCCTTGACGCGGGTGGCGATGTTCACGCCCTCGGCGTGGGCGACGGTCTCCAGTGCGCCACGCGACAGGCATGAGAGGAACTCCTCGGTCGCCATGTTGGGCAGCCGGAGCGAGGCGCCGATCGCCTCGCCGGCGATGCGGGCGACGACGCCGCTCTGTGTGCGATTCTCCTGGCAGGACAGCACGCCGATCAGCATCTGCCGGGCTGCCTGGCGCAACTTGTCGCGGTCGGCCGTCAGCACGCCCCCTTCGGTGATCTCGCGGCAAACGGCCATTCGGTCAGCGCGGGATTTCCCGCTGACGTTGTCGACGGACACGTTGGTGCCGGCGAATGCGAGGATCAGCATGCCCAGCAAGGTGTCGTCCTCGATCGGCGCGTCGGCCAAGGCTGCATGCAGCGCATCGGTGCGCAGATCGCCAATCATCGCGCAACCCGCCTGGGTCACATCCGGCCGGGACTGCCGCGGTTCCGTGGCGTCGGCGTCGTTGTTTGCTACTCCGGCGGTCGCGGTTCTCGCGGCTTTGTCGGCTTTCTTCGGCACCGGCATCCGATAGGCGACGGTCTTGATTTCACCCGTGTGGGGGTCGAGATGTTGCCCGACGACGTCGCCTTTGCCGGGTTTCCCGTATACCCGCTCGGCGTGTTTCGGCAGCTTTGCGCGGCCGTATTCGTCGACCTGAAGGATCGTGGCGCGCGGCGGTAGGTTGTTCTGCATCCATTCCTGCTGTGCGCCGAAAAACCCATCGACGTTCGTGGTATAGCGGCTGTCCTCGTCGGCCGGCGCGAACAGATCGTCCTCCCAGACGACGCCGTACGCCTTCGCCAGGTCGTCGCCGAATCTGGCGACCGATGCTGGCATGCTGCGCTTGGCCAGGGCGCGGGCGATCTCCCACCATGCCGGCTCGGTCTGGCCCTTCTTCGGCTTATGCTTTTTCCAGACCTGGGCCTGTTCCTCGGGCGTTGCTGCGGCGATTGTGCGCAACTGCTCCTCGCTCGGCATGCTGCCGAGTGCCATCGCGTCAAGCATGGCAGGGTGCAGATTTGCCAGCAGCTTCAGACGCAGGACGGTGCGGACCGGCAAGGCGAGGGCGTCCGCGATGGCCTGCGGGTTCCAACCGTGGGCTTCGAGCCGCTCGATCGCACGCCAGGTGTCGACGGAGGACATGGAGGCCCGGACCGAATTCTCGGCGATAGAACGCATCGCACTGGTGGAGTCGTCAGTATCGCTTACCAGCACGTCGATCACCTGCAAACCAGCCTTGATCGCGGCCTTTACCCGGCGGCTGCCGACTTCAATCAGGAGCCCGTCAGGCGTCTGCTTGACGCTCGGCGGATGAATGATACCTACCGCGATGATCGAAGCGGCCAGTTGCTCATCCATTGCCGGAGAAGCGAGTGTACGGCGCGGGTTGTTCGGATTCTTCAGAAGAGTGCGGGGATCGACGCTGCGGAGTTCGGCCATGATCGGCTCCTATATTGCGGGTTTCATCATCTCTATTTTTCTGGATGACCCCTTCCGCGCGCTGCATCGCTGGCTGGCGGGGCAAGGGCGTGCGCAGCACGGGAGCGCTTTGCGCGACGAACCCTTGCGCCGGCGGACAGAGATGCGGCAGCCACTTCTGATTTTGCATCTCCGTCCCCATTTATCTCATTCTGTATTCGTTCCGTTATATCCACCTTGCGGACGAGCGCGGTCTCAGGCCGCCATTGGACATTGCGCCGGTTCGTCGTCGTTGACGGCCGTATCCGTGCGGGCCAGGTCGGCCTCGATTTCGGCAAGCTGAGCGAGCTTCAAATCCAGCTCGGCCTGCAGCGGGAATACGTCTCCCAGGCGCGGCTCATACCCGGCGAGGTGGCGCGTGGCATCGACAGTGCGGCGGCGCTGCTCATCGACCTCGATCTCCATCCGGTCGAGCGCGTGTTCCAGCCGGGCGACGAGGCCGAGTGCCGTGGTCTCGCTGCCGACATCGATCACCTGAGCGTAGTCGGTGCGTTGCAGCACCAGGTCCAGTTCCAGCCGGCGGCCACGGCCAAACGCTGTGTTGCAGACCAGGTCGAAGCCGCCGATGCGGCCGATCGTCCGGCGCCCGGCAACGGGGTCGCGTTGGGCCAGCCTGACCTTGGTCAGCAGCGAGCCGCCGGCGGCCTTCCGTTGCGTGAATGCGCGGCCTTGCACCGTCATCGTGAAAGCATCCCCGCGGGTCAGTGTGCGGCGGGTCAGGTCGTGGGTGATCGCGATGATGCGCGCCTTGGCCGACGTCAGGTCGGTCCTTGCGTCCCTGATCTGCCGGCGGATGGCATGCTGGTCATCCACGTGCGCCGCGTGTTGACGCTGCAGCCGGGCGATCTCACTCTCAAGCCCCGCCTTCTGCATCAGACGCCCGTCGCCAGAGGCAATCGCCTTCGCCATCGCGAACTGGTTCGCCTGGCTGCCGGCATCCTCGATCCGGCGGATCGTGGGGTCGCCCGACAGCGCGGCTTCGACGAAGCGCGCCTTGCGCTCGTTGTTTTGCCACATCGTCGCGTCCATCGAGCCGAGCGTGGCATAGGCGTAGATCGCGATCTCGTCGTTCTGGTTGCCCTGTCGCTCGATGCGGCCCTCGCGCTGCTCGATCTGGCTGGGCAGCCACGGCACGTCCAGATGGTGCAGTGCTGCCAGACGCAGCTGTCCGTTGGCGCCCGTGCCCATCTTGGCCGAGGAGCCAAGCGCAACGCGCACGCGCCCCGCCCGGAGATCCGCGAACAACCGCTGTTTGTCAGCGGTTCGCTTGTAGTCATGGACGAAGGCAATTTCCCCGGCAGGAACGCCGCGGGCGACGAGCTGCTGTTTGATCCATCGATACGCGGAGAAGCCGCGCACCGCCTCGGCCGCCGGCGTGCCCAGATCGCAGAAAATCATCTGGCAGCCGCCCCGGATTGGCGCGTCCGTGCCGTCTGGCAGGCGATAGACGTTATTCGCGGTCTCGCACCAGATGCGATGGACGTTGTCGATCAGCTTGTTGAGCTTGTTCGCCGGCTCGTTCTCGCCGCCGCGCCAGGCCAACCGCATGTCGATTGCGGCGTGCCGCCCGTCGGTGATGACGGCGAGCAGGATGTCGTCGCCCTTCTTGGTCCGCCCGGTGCGGTTCTCGATCGCTTCGATGCGCTGCGCCAGGTGGCGCTGATACGCCTTGAAGGCGGGGCTCGGCTCGGCGGTGACGAGCTGGCGCTCGCCGCCCCGGATGCGCGGGAGCTTCAGATAGCCGCGCAGGTCGGATTTCTGCACCACGTCCGCGACCGAGCGGAACATCATCATCAGGTCAGCGACGTTGATGAAGGACGCGAAACGCGTCACCGGCTTGTAGGCGCCGCTCGGCTGCAGCTCCAGCTCGGTCGTGGTGTCGCCGAAGGTCGACGCCCAGGCATCGAAGCCGTGCAGCCCGCGCTCGCGCAACGCGTCCGGCGCCATGAAGCGCTGCAGGGTGTACATCTCCCCGAGCGTGTTGGTGATCGGCGTGCCGGATGCCAGCACCAGGTTCCGGCCGGGATGCTTGCTGGCGAGGTAGTTCGCTTTGACGAACAGGTCCCAGGCGCGCTGCGAGCCCTCCGGGTCAACGCCTTTCAGGTTCACCTGGTTGGTGGTGAAGCTGAGCTTGCGGAATTCGTGCGCCTCGTCGACGATGATCTGGTCGACGCCGATCTCCTCCAGCGTCACCATGTCGTCCCGGCGCGACCGCAGCGTCGCCAGTTTCTCCCCCAGCTTTTCTTTCATTGCCTCGACGCGCTTGCGGGTGACGCGATCGTCGGCGTCGATGCCCACCATGATGTCCTCATGGGCGTCGATCTCCTCCGCGACCATCCGCTGCTCGAAATCGGCGGGCACCGGGATGAAGCGGAACGCCGAATGAGTGATGATGATCGCGTCCCAGGACGCCGTCGCCGCGCGGGCCAGGAACTGCGCGCGCTTCTCCTTGACGAAATTGCTCTCGTCGGCGACCAGGATGCGCGCGGTCGGGTAGAGTTGCAGAAACTCGCGCGCGACCTGCGCCAGGCAGTGGCCGGGCACCACCAGCATGGCCTTGTTGATCAGGCCGAGCCGCTTCTGCTCCATGATCGCGCCGGCGATGGCATAGGATTTCCCGGCGCCGACCGAATGGGCGATGTAGGTCGAACCCGCCGACACGATGCGCCAGATCACCCGCTTCTGGTGGTCGTAGAGGCGGATGATGCTGCTGGCGCCGGGCAGGGTGAGGTGGCGCCCATCGAAATGCCGCGGCACCAGGTTGTTGAAGCGGTCGTTGTAGATGCGCGCCAGCCGGTCGGTGCGGTCCGGGTCGGTCCAGATCCAGGCGCTGAAGGCAGCCTTGATCCGCGCCAGCTTCTCCTTCGCGGCCTCGGTCGCCTCGCTGTTGAGGACGCGTTTCTCGGAGCCGTCTTCGATGATCGTGTCGAAAATCTGCGGCGTGGCGCTGTTCAGCGCGTCATGCAGCAGCAAGCCGGCGTTGCGGCGAGACGTGCCCCATTCCGAGGTGCCGGAGGCGGTGCTGGCGAACGGCTTGGTATCAACGGACCAGGCGGCGATCTCCACGGTGTGGCGGACCCGCGTGCGGGCGCCCATCACTTCGGCGGCGAAGGCCTCTATGTCCGCGACCGGTATCCAGGGGGCGCCCAGGCGCGCGGCAATGTCCGACGGCCGGAGGTCCTCGGGCTGCACCGCGCGCAAGGCCGCGACGTTGCGCACATACTGCGGGTCGAGGGCGGAAGCGGCTTCGGCGATGGCGAACTTGGTGCGGACGGGGCCGGACAGGTAGGCGTCAGCCGTCTCCCAGGCCTCGGTCTGGGAGTTGCGGAACACCGCGCTGCCCAACTCGGTCAGGGCCACCTCGGGGTCGCGGTCGAGCAGCTCGGCCAGGTGGTCGATGTCGACGCAGCCGGTCTCGTTGAGGGTGACGGCGAGGGCGTCGGCCGCGGTCGCGATGATCGGCGCGGGCGGCGGGGCGATCACGCGCTCGCGGAAGATCGCGCCCATGCGGGCCAGGCCGCTCTCGATGTCGTGGTCCTCGATGCTGGCGACCAGCCAGCAATCGGGGTCGTCGGCGAACGGGGCGAGGTTCGGCCGGCGATGCGCCTCCCGCTCCTCGCCCGTCGCGGGATCGGTCGTGGTGGTGATGACGGTGCGGTTGATCGGCCCGAAGCCGCGCACGAAGGTGCTGTAGGCGATGCGCAGGCGGACCTGCGCGGCGGTCCAGGGCAGGTCGGCGGCCTGTGCGCGCAACAGGTCACGCACGGCGTCGCGGATCGGCAGCAGGGCGCGGATGATCTTGGCGTCACGGGCCAGGATGCCGCTGCTGGCCTTGCCGGACTTGATCGCCACGGGGCGGGCGGTGCCGCCGGCGATCTGCATCAGGCGGTCGCCTGTGCCGACCAGGAACGAGCCTTCCTTGATCGTGGCGCCGTCGGCGGCGGTGCCGGCGCGGATCGCCTCGTCGTCGTCGGGCGCGGCGTCGGGATGGGACTCTGCTGACGCGGGGACGATGCCGGCGGGCAGCCGGTCGAGCGCTTCGGCCAAGAGCGCATCCAGGTCCTGGGCGCCGGCGCGGGGCCGGCAGGTGTAGGTCAGGTCTGGTCCGTAGATCCCGCGCCGCAGTGCGTGGGTGCCCAGCACCATCTCCGGATGCCCCACGAAATACTGGTTCACCGCGATGCCGGCCGATGGCTCAGTCTCGGCTTCCTCTGCCTCGTCCCCGTCGTCGTCGGCGACTGGGCTGACCGCGGCCAGGTCAATCCACGGAGCGCCTGCCGGCGGCTGGTCGGCCGCGCGTCGTTGAAACACCAGGATGTCGATCACGACGTCGGTGCCGGCAGCCGCACGCATGGTGCCTTCCGGTAGGCGCACGGCGCCGACCAGGTCGGCCAGGGAAGCGATATGCTGGCGCGCCGTGGTGGCGGCCTTGTCCATCGTGCCGGTGCTGGTGACGAACAGGGCGATGCCGCCGGGACGCAGGCGGGCGATCGAGCGGGCGATGAAGTAGTCGTGCAGCCGCAGTCCCAAGGCGCGCGTGGCCGGGTCGGCCCGCACGATGCGGTCGGCGAAGGGCGGGTTGCCGATCGCCAGGTCGAACTTTCCGGGGACGGTGCTGCGCGTGTAATCCTCGCATCGGACCCGGGCCGCCGGATGCACCAGGCGGGCGATGCGGGCGGTGATCGGGTCGTATTCAATGCCGGTGAGCTGGCAGGAAGCGCGGAGCGCGGCGGGCAGCAGGGCGAAGAACAGGCCGGTGCCCATGCCGGGCTCCAGCACCCTGCCACCTGTGAAGCCCAGCCGCTCGGTCGCGCGCCACAGGGCACGGATCACAGTCTCGGGCGTGTAATGCGCGTATTGGGTTGCGCGCTGCAGGGCAGCGTATTCCGCCGGGGTGACGGCGGCTTCAAGCGCTGTGGCAATCTCCTGCCAGGCCGGCCGGAAATCCGCCTCGCCGGGGCGACGGAAACAGTTCTGTGCCAACTCGGAGGCGCCGAACCCGACGAAGCGGAGGAGTTGCGCCTGTTCGTCCGGGGTCGGTGTGCGGCCCGATTTCTCCAGGTCCTTCGCCAGGACGATGGCGGCGACATTGTCGCGCGCGCGGGCGGCCCATCCCCGGGCGAGGTCGCGATCACCGGCGAGCTGGTAGTTGCAGCCGGGCGAGACCTGCACCGCTGGCGCCGGTTGGGGGTCGGCTTCTTCCTCAGTGTCGTCCTCATCCGGCGTGGCCGGCGTCGCGGCGGCTTGCGCCGGGTGAATGCTCCAGCCCGGGAGGGCAGTGCTGTCGAACAGGCCGAGGGTGAAGGGATCGAGCATGGACATGTGGGGGGCTCCAGGTCGCAGGCAGGCGTGCAGCCGCGCCAGGGCGGCCGCCTGGTGGCGGTCGGGGCGATCGGCTGCGTCTTGGGTCGGGGGATGGCGGGGGCGGCTGTAGCCCCCTGGTGCAGCGCTACGCCGCGAGCGGTAGCGGGTCGGCGTCGGGCACGGGCTCGCCGGCGCCGGCGGCCCCCTCGTCGGGGACGTCGGCCTGGCTGGTGGCGTAGTCGGGATGGAAGGCCAGCAGGTAGTCAGCGATGCGTTGCGCATCCGCCGCCGCGCGGAAGATCTCCTTGCGGTCGGAACGCAGCGCGTCGAGCCAGTGGGCGACGTAGGCGGCGCCGTTGCTGAACTCGGTCGTCGCAATCCCCAGCTCGGCGCAGACCATCATCTGCCCAATCTCGGCGCGCAGCTCCTCGCGGGCGCGGTCGTGCGAGCTGGGACGCTTGAGCAGGTCGCGGTCCAGGCGGTCTGGGCCACCCGTCCAGTGCGACATCTCGTGAATCAGGGTCGAGCAGTACCCATCGGATGTGGCGAAGGCCACATCGGGCGGCATCTGAATGTGGTCGGTCGTCGGCGAGTAGAACGCCTGTTCGCCGCCGATCCGGAGCACGGCCCGGCTGTTGGCCAGGATGATCGATGTCGCCTCTGGTGCGCGCCACGGCGCTTCGGCGATCGTCGGCGGCACGTAGTCGGGAATGCCGTCGATCTGGCTGGCATGGAACAGGGTGAACGCGCGCAGCAGCGGAATCCGCCTGACCGCATCATCGTCGCCCTCGGGCTTCGAATCGTCGCGAATTTCCAGGCGCTTGAAGAAATAGCCGGTTGTGCCGCGCTCGCCGCGGCGAACCTGCCAACCCCGTTCCTCGGCCTGCTTGTAGGTCGCCCAGCGCGGATCGCCGCTGGCAAAGGCGAGGGTGGACATGCCGAGCGTCAGCACGTTGATGCCCCGATAGCGCCGCCCGGTCGTCGCGTTACGCGGCATCGCCGGGCCGCCGGTCTTGTCGGGGTCCCACGGCTTGCGCCAGGGCGGGGTGCCGGCTTCCAGCGCCGCGATGATCCGGTCAGTCACTTCCTGGTAGTGGTCAGGTGCCTCATGACGGGTCTTGCCGCCACGGGTTTCATGCCTGGACCTGGTCGTCGTGATGCTCATCTGGGTGCCCTTTCCATCATGGATTTCTGGAACACCCATTCCGCCCCGCATGCCGGCAGACCGGGGCAAGGGCGTGCGAAGCACGGGAGCGCTTCGCGCGACAAACCCTTGCGGCGGGCTGGCGGTGATGCGGTAGCCGTTCTCAGTTCATTGGTTTTCCCATTTCCTCATTTTCAGGTCTTTGGGACGAAGTCCGCGCGAAGGATCGTTTCCCGGAGGGCCGAGACGCGTAGCGGCTCGGTGAGGGCATTGTTTGCCCGAGAAGAGCCTGGCCTGAAAGGGCGCGCCCGCCTTTCCCATTCTGCCTGTGCCTGAAGACTTACGGCATGCGCCGTTGCGCTCCAGGGCCATGGTTTGACAACGGCCATCAGAGCGGATTTCGGTGGATCGTCGTCTGTGCGCGGGAACTGAGCCCAATGGCGCTCAATTGCCGCGTTATGCGCTTCGGCTGCCCTGTTCGCGGTTTCTCTGTCCGGCTGGGCGATGACGTCGTCCGGACCGGGAATATGGATACACCAAAGGGTTTGATGATCAGGCGTCGTGTCATTCGTGCAGGTCGGAAAGGGATCGTCGCGCATGATGGCTATCATTCTTCCTCCCAGCAGAATGTTGGTCCGGCACTGTCTGTCACCTTGAAGACGTAAGGACCCTTGTCCCAGGCTTTAGGGTTATCGAAGGGGAGCTTTTGGCTACTGATCTTCGTCTTGATGCGATCGGCGGCATCCCGGCCGGTACGGGCGTAGACGGTGACGGTTGCTTTGTAGTGCAGTCGCTCTTGGTACTCGACGGACACGTTGAACGGACGCAGAGGGTCTTCGTGCGGCTGAGCGAGGGTCTTCCTGCGGCCCTGCTGTTCCTGCCATCTGCGGACCATGGCCATTGCGTCCGTGGGTCCGAATTCGGCGAGGATCTGTTGCAGCACTCGCTGCAGCTCTGCCTCCGTCTCGATCGGCTTCAGGCTGGAGGAGTGGCTCGTCAGATCAGCGGGTTCCGCCATGATCAGCTCCGACCTCTGATCGAGCACGTCAGGAACCACTGCGATATCATCGTTTTCGATGGCAGTCATGACCGGTCATCACCTCGCATTCAATCGGGATGCACGAGCTAATAAGCGATACCGGTTATCGTGTCCATAAGCGATTGCGCTTATCGGAGGCTTTTGACTCGGTTTCCGATAGCGTTTATGTCCGCACTATGGGACGCCCTCCTTTGAACGTGAAACCGACAATGGTGCGACTGGCGGACGACGTCCGGCAGCGCATCGAGGCCTTGGTTGGGGCCAGGAGGATGGCGATCTTTATCCGAGAGGCCATCGAGAACGAGCTGAAGCGTCGTGAGCGTCGTGGCACGACGGCACGGTCGTCTAACCCAGCCGAGCTACCGGGGAACGACGCCAAGGATCATTAGCGAGTCGGGGCGCTGCCAACGCCCCGCTGCGTGATGACCCGTCACGTGCCGAAATCGATTCGTGCCCAACCTATGCTAGAGGGTGTTAATGTCACCGTATCGTTGGGCGCACCCAGCTCATATTCGCCATCCGAGCCTGTAACTTTTACACCATTCTCTCGAAGAAACTCGGCCAACCCTTTAATACCATCAATTATAATGTTAGTGTTAACGAGAACCGAATTAGGTTCTACTTCATATTCGCCACCTGACTCTTTCATCTTGACCAGAGCCGCCATTATTCCGTTCTTCGTGCGGGTCGTAACTGACATTTTTGCAACCTCATGAGCGTTGAAAGACCGCGCAGATGAGAATCTCTCCCGGACGCTGGACATTAAGCAAGCCCAAAACTGCCCCAGAGAAAGGGGAGGGATCGGTACGTGTAGCCGCTCGCAATCGCCGCCGAGCTTCGTGGAGGCCATCAGGTTCGACGCGGACGGCCTGGTCCGGCCATGCGGGCGACCGGACCCATCGGATATCCGGATATTACCGCTCCATGCCGCGGTCGTTGTCGTCAGCAATATCGCGCTCATTGACGGCTCGCGCCGCGTAGGCCTGCACCTGCTCCTCGATCACCTCGCGGGCGAGAGCTGCGCGCTCCTGCAGGTCGGCAAGCAGTCGCTCGGCTTCCGGCCGTGCTTTCTCTAATGCCTCCGCCTCGGCCGACAAGGCGGCCGGCAGCTCTGCGGCGAGTTCATCCCGGCGCTTTTCTGCCGGCCCAAGATTGTCGACAGCGAGCCTTTCGAGCTGCTGGTGGCGGATCAGTTCGTCGTCTGGGCGCAGGCCGGTTTTGTGCCCGGCTTGGCGCACGGCGCCCAAGCCGTGCCAACGCTCCCCGGCCTGCGCCTGACGGTAGTCGCGAATGCCCGTGTAGTGCTGAATGACCTTGTCCGTTTCGGCGGATTCGCGCCGAAGCGCGTCGGCTTGGTCCGCCAGGCCGGCATAGGTCGGCGACACCAGCCGTGCCGTGTCCGTCACGGTCATCGGGCGGCGGAAGGGACCGCCGCCGTCCAGCATTTCGGCCCCTTTGGCGGCCTGGTCGAGACGCCGGCTATCCATGCCGCGCAGCTCCTGCCTGACGGCCTCGCGTTGCGCCTCGTGGGTGGCGGCGCCGATGGTCTCCTGGCCGCGGTCCATGGACTGCTGCGGCGTCAACCCGGCGCGGATGACCGCCTCAAGCGATTGCGAACCCATGGCGCGGCGCAGTCCGGGAAGGGCCAGCGAGGCCTCGTATTCGAGACGGTCGTTGGTCTCCATGCCGCGCTCGGGGGTGAGGCCAGGGAACGCGCGTTCCAGGACGGCGACATCGCGGGCAACATACAGCGTGTTGCGCTCGTTCTGGCCGACGCCGGTCCGGGTCCAATCCAAGGTGTAACCGGCGGCCGATGCCAGCTCCCTGGTGAATTCGCGCAGGGTACGGCTGTTGCCTTCGTAGAACCCATGGGCATGGTCGAGGTCGCCATAGAGTTTGGCGAGACGACTGGCGGCGTCGTCTGGCTGCAAGCCTGCGAGCGAGCCAGGGCCGCCAAACTCTTGCAGAATGCCGGTTATCCGCGCTTCAACGTTCTCGTGCGCGTAGTGGACGGCATAAACGCTTGATTGCCCTTCAAGCGCGCGGAATTTCGTCCAACGCTCGTAGGTGTCGTCACGGACGACGCCCGGCCTATGGTGCGGAAGATCCTGAAATATCCGCGCATGAACAGCCTTCAGATGTTCAACATCGAAGTTGCCTTGGACGGGGGTTTGACGAAGCTCGGCCAGCCGAACGCGGACAAAGTCGGCTTCCAGCTCCTGTTGTGCAGTCTGTCCGGGAGACCGCTCCGGGCGGTCGCTCACAGGCCGTGATGAGCCCGGAGAGCGTCGAGAAGTGCCTCGCGCGTCATCTCGCCGGCGATGAAGCGGCGCGTCAATTCATCGGAGTACTTACTTGGCGTAAAACCTTCGAGCCGCAGGCTGCCACGTGCGTAATCGTCAGCGGCTTGCCGCCGGGCGCGCTCCTCGGGCGTGATCTTGGCCGCAGCGGTCGGATTGGGGGATGTCGACACGTCGTTCATGCAATTCTCCTGGCCTGTATTATAGCGGTTTGCCGTGTAGATTCAAAGCGATAACGGGCATGATGGCCGAATGCACGGCACTCAGGACACCGCCCGTTCGAGACGGACGGCGGTGCGGGCCATGTATTCGTCGAGCGCGGCGAGCCGGTCATTGAAGATACGGCCATAGAAGCAGGGCTGCCCTTTCGGCTGGGAGCGAACGATCCAGGCTTCGGCCACGACGTTGGTTCCGGAGCCGGCAGCCGTGATGCCGGCGGTGCGGTGGATCAGGGATGTCGTGGAGGTAATGCCGTAGTCGTTCGTGATCTCGGCTGAGAACAAGGTGGTAAAAGTTGCGCTGCCCATGTGCGTATCCTGTTCGCCCTCGGATCGCGCCCATCGCGTCCTCGATGGCGATCGACAGCCCGGGGGGAGGCTGGACCTGCACCGCGCAGCGGCCGCAGCGGAGCGAAGGACGGCGACGGCCGGCTTTTTTGGTTCGCGATGCAAAGCCGCAGGCGGCGGAAAAAAGCCGGGCGGCGCTGTTGCAGGAAGGCCAGCCAGGCGTAGCCGGCCCCTGGGCTAGATCAAGCCATGAGAGGCGGCGACGCGCGGTGCGTGGGCGAACGTCGTGGACCGGCAGGGCAAGGCGCATCAGGTCGTCGCGATGGCGGCGGTTTAGTGACGTCGGTTTCATAACTTACCGGATATCCGGGACTCCGGATATCCGGACTATCGAATTGCCGTCCGCGCAGACCAGCTCATCAGCAGCCGGCCCGCGTGATCAGACATTCGTAGCCCCCAACCCCTCGGGCAAAGCTGTCGAGGGTCCGCCTGGTGTCCCGGATCACGCGGTCGGCGTTCTCCATCCAAAGTTGCAGGTCGGCGTAGTCGATCGGCTGCCGGTCCACCGGCACCGGCGGCGTTGTGGGAGGCGCCGGGCACGGCGGCACGTCCTGCGGCAACACCGTTCGGGGCCGTCCGGGACCGCGGCCGGGTTCCGGGTGGCGCGGCGGCGCGACCTGGTCGCGGAGCGGGGCGAGGCCGCTCAGGCCGAACAGCCGCCGCTTGGCGCGGTGCGTCACTTCCACGGCGATGCCGGCGGTAACGAATGCTTCGAGCAAGGCGGTCGCGTTCTTGACGGCCATGCCGAGCCCGCCGGCGAGGGTGGTGGGCGAGGCGAGCGGGGCGGCGGCCAGCAGGTCGATCGCCATCGCGGCGCGCGAGCTGCGCCGCCGGCCGGACGCCGCACCGTGGGCCGCGCGCCAGGTGCGCTCCATGTCTGTGAGGAGATGCAAGCTGTCGGCGGCCTCGTCGGCCAGAGCATCGAGGAAGATCGGCACCCAGAGGTCACGGGCGAACGGCACCGCGGCGCCGAGCGCCCGCGGCCCGGTCAACGGTACCGGTGCTCGCAGCAGGCCGTGCCGGGTCCAGTGCCGGACCAGCGCCGCGCGGATCGGCGGCCGGCTGCCGCCCTGCTGGAGCCAGTGATGCATGCCGAGGGCCGCCGCCAGCAGCGGCGATGCCGCCGCAAGCGGCTGGTCGAGCGCGCGCGCCGCGGCTTGCACGTCGCGTTCCTGATCGAAATCCGGCGCTACGAGCCACTGATGCAGGCCCAGCGCATGGCGGGCCGCGGCGAAGATGGCGCCGCGGTCGACGATGCGCAGGGCCCCGTCCATGCGCAGGCGCAGGCCTTCGAGCATGGCGGCGAGGTGCCACGGGTCGATGGCCAGGCCGTCGACCGCGGCCTGGCGGCGGACGGCATCGAGCCGGGCGCGGTAGAGGAAGGCCGGCAGGAGGGGGTGGCCGGCGAGCGCCTGGTCGAGCCGCGCGATGGCTGCGGCGGCGCGTTCGAGCGCCCCGGTGACGGCGGGCGCGCCGAGCGGCGGCGCGCGGGCGGGTTGGTCGAACATGGCGACCGCACTTCAAGGGGTTGCACGTCAGATTACCTGATCCGGCATTTCAGGTAAAACAGACCTCTTATTCGCGCGAACGGCCCCTCCCCCGCCCCCAATGACCGATAATGTGCCTTGTCGACCATAGTATATTCGGCCAGAATCCCACCCGAACGGCCGCTTTCCGGCCCGCCCGAGGACGCCATGCCCGCCGAAACCGACCGCAAAACCGCGCCGCCGGGCGACCCGGCCGACCTGCTGGCGCCGGCCCGGCCGGCGGTGCCCGCACCGATCGGCGGCGACGCCGTCAGCGTGCGCACCTGGTTCGACACCACGGTCGAGACCCTGGACCCCGCCAGCGACGGCAGCCTGGCCGGCGACCGCGACGCCGCCGACACCTATCGCCGGATGGCCAAGGCGGCGAACACCAGGCGCGCCTACCGCGCCGCGGTGCGCGCCTGGTGCATCTGGTGCGCGCGCCACGACGTGGTGCCGCTGCCCGCCGCCAGCGCCGATGTCGCCGCCTTCCTCGGCGGCGAGCGCGCCGGGCGGCAGCTCGCGCCGAACACCATCGATCTCCGGCGCGCCGCCATCCGCTATCTGCATCGCGCCGCCGGCTGCCCCGTTCCGACCGACGATGCCTGCGTGGCGGAGACCGTCGCCGGCATCCGCCGCGATGCCGCACGCCGGGGCCACTTGCCCAAGAAGAAGGTCGCAGCGACCGCGACCATCGTGCGCCGCCTGCTGGCGCCCATCCCCGATACCGAGCTAGCTGCCGGCGGGCTGGTCGGGTTGCGCGACCGCGCGCTCATCCTGGTCGGCTTCGCCGGCGCGCTGCGGCGGGCGGAGCTGGCTGCCATCCGCGTCGAACATCTAGAGAAAACCGAGCGCGGCATCCGGCTCACTTTGCCGCAGACCAAGGGCGCGCAGACCGCGGCGGTGACCGTCCCCCTGCCCTATGGCGACACCGCACTCTGTCCCGTGCATGCGCTGCTGGCGTGGCTGTCTGCCGCCGGCATTACCGGGGGGGCGGTATTCCGGCGGGTCTGGCTGCCGAGGCGAGCGGCGCCAGGCCAGCCGTCCCCCCTGCCCCAGATCGGCGCCGACGCGATCACGCCGCAGACCGTCGCGCGGATCATCCAGGCCCGCGCTCTGGCGGCCGGGTTCGGCCGGCGGGATCTCGGGGGGCACAGCCTCAAGCGCGGCGCGGTGACCACGGGCATGGATCTGGGCATCCATCCGACCCGGCTGAAGCGGCTCGGCCGCCACAAGAGCTATGACACGCTTGGCGAGTATCTTGAGCTGGGCGACCTGTTCGACGGCCATCCGCTCAGTGGCGTCCTCTGAGCGCATTGACCACACCTTGTGGTGGGTTTTGGGTAGATCACCTCGAAATGATCAGAACCTTTATGAGGAAAGCAAAGGCGACGAGGACGAAGCTCAAGACGAGCATCTCCGTATTGACCGCCGCTCCGATCGTTCGCCAAGAGGTACCGTTACGTCGGCTTATCATGAGCGCGGTTACGCCCTTGAAGAGTAAAAAAGACAGCCCGACAAAAGCGAGAGTCCCAAGGATAGCCACAAAGACGGTTTGCCTCGACACGGCAGTGTTTTCCTTTCGGGGAGCTTAGGTCGTTGTCCGTGGCAAAATCGCCATGCGGCAGCTCTGAGGTGGTCCCCGGATCCTGGACAGGTAGCTAAGAGAGAGTTTCGCCCCTAAACCGGCCTGATGGCCAGGGGTTACCGATGGCGAATGTTCGCAAAAAGCACGGGGCAGACTTCAAGGCGAAGGTGGCGCTGGCAGCGG